>JAAYMN010000083.1 GCA_012521345.1 Bacillota bacterium | reverse complement strand
CCGCCCGGAAGACTGCAGCATCATAAAGGTGACGGCATTGGTGGCGTCCGTCCCGTCCGGCTTGACGCCGCCCAGCGTCATCAACTGGCCGCTGGTGTAGCCGGGATTGGACATGGTGGCGCCGTAGCTCCACGGTTTGTTCATCTCCGCCACTTTCAGGTAGAAAAGGTCCATCAGTTCCTGGGCATATTCCGGGGTAATGCGGCCCGCGGCCAGGTCCGCTTCATAAAAGTCGCCCAGATACTGGTCCACGCGGCCGAAGCTGATGCCGTGCATATTGGCATCAAGGCACATGCAGGTCTGATACATGAAAAGTGTCTGCAGCGCATCATGGAAGGTGCGGCACGGTTTTTCCATCACCCAGTTGAGGGTGTCCGCCATGGCTTCCAGCTCTTTTTTCCGCACCGGATCTGTTTCCTTGGCCGCCAGCTCTTCCGCCAGCTTTGCGTAGCGCTTTGTCAGGATGATCATACCGTCGCAGACAATGGAGATGGCACGGTAAAAGTTGTACCGGTTAATGGAATCGCCGTAGATTCCTTTTTCTTCCAGTTCGGCGATTTTGGCCTCCGCTTCCGCCTTGATGGCGGCAAAGCCCTTCCTGATGGCTTTGTCGTAGTTGGCGCAAAAATGCCCCACGGGAGAAATAGCCTGGTGCTTGGGGCCGAACATGGTAATGCCGTTGCCGATATATGGCAAATAACCTTCGGGAATATAAGCGTCGGTTTTGGCGCTCATGCATTCTTTCAGCCAAAAATCTCCCGTGCTCAAAATATACTCTTTGTCTTCTTGGGAAATAATGTAAGGGTCAATGTCGCGCGTGGAAATAAAGTCGTTTTTCAGCTCCTCCAGCAGCCAGTGAATGGAGTTTTCCGGGTAAAGGGCAGCCGCCCGGTACTTGGCCGACTGTGCTCCCACAATCACCTCGCCCTCGTCGATCCGGATGGCAATATGCTCGCAGATATGCTTGAAATTCTTGGCACGCTTGAGAATGCCGGTCAGGTCCGGGTTCTGCATGTAGAACTCCGTTACCAGTCTGTAGCGCGAAGTGCAAATCTCCGGCTGTGTATTGCGGTACTTTTCACGCATCCTGGCCACTCGTTCCGTTATTGGTTTCAGTTTATACATGGTACACCTCCTGGTTAAACTACCAAGTACTTTTTATACTAGTAAATTAAACATATGCTCTATTTAAACGTTAGCACAAGACAAGATTTTTGTAAATTCTCTGATTATTGAATTGCTCCCCTGGCAGTCAATTTATGATACAATAAAGTTAGCTATGTTGCTGAATCGGCAGATAACACAGACACTCTCAACTGCAGGAGGATATAGAAAATGGAAGAGCTGAAAGGAAAATTTTATGACATTCAAGGGTTCTCGGTTCATGACGGCCCAGGCATCCGCCTGACCTTATTTATGAAAGGCTGCCCCCTGCACTGCCCGTGGTGCCACAGCCCGGAATCAATCGCTTTTCACAGCGAACTTAACTGGATGGAGGTAAAATGCGAAGGCATTGAAAAATGCGGCAAATGTCTGAATGTCTGCCCGCATGGCGCCATCTCGCCGGGAAAGACCAAGAAATCCCTGAAGGACAACACGGATATCCGGCTGGTGCATGTGGACCGCAGCAAATGCGACAATTGCGGCAAATGCGCCGAGGCCTGCCTGCCGAAAGCCTTATATATGTGCGGTACCGACTATACTGTGGAGGAAATAATGGAAATCATCCGCCGCGATGTGCCGTTCTACAAAAAGTCTGGCGGCGGCATCACCATTTCCGGCGGTGAATGTCTCTGCCAGCCCCGCTTTGTCCTGGAAGTATTAAAACGCTGCAAAGAGGAAGGCATCCATACTGCCGTTGACACGACGGGCTACGTGGACTGGAAGCATATTGAAGCCATCCTGCCGTATACCGACCTCTTCCTTTACGATTTGAAGCAGATGAACAGCGAACTGCACAGGAAAGTCATCGGCGTGCCCAATGAACGGATCCTGGAAAATGCCCGCAAAATTGCGGCCGCAGGCGGCAAATTCCAGATTCGCATTCCTGTCATTCCCCGTTTCAATGATTCCGTGAATGCCTTTAAGGCTGCAGGTAAATTTATCCTGGAGCTGGGAGACGCGGTGGAGGTAGTCCAGCTTTTGCCCTATCATACGCTGGGCGTAGTGAAATATGAACGCCTGCAGAAAGAAGCCCCCGTCCTGGTGGCCGATCCACCCTCGGACGAACTGGTGCAAGCCAGGAAAAAACTATTGGAAGACATGGGACTGAAAGTTATGATCCACTAAAACCAAAGGAAAAAACAAGGTGACAAGCCGAAGCTTGTCACTTGTTTTCTTTTGGGCCAAGATATTTAGACATGCCATTCCAGGACTTTGTCCAAAAATGCCTGCAGCTGTTCCGTTTTGGGTGCGGCAAAAAGCTCGCTGCTTTTCCCGCTTTCCACGATGGTGCCGCCAGAGACAATAATCACTTTTTCGCAGGCCTTTTTGGCAAAACCCATTTCATGGGTGACAATAATGGTATTCAGGCCTGTTTTCTGCAGTTCGCCAAGCATGTCCAGCACTTCGGCAGTCAGTTCGGGATCGAGGGCGGAAGTTGGTTCGTCTAAAAGCAGCAGTCGGGGGTTGCCCGCCACCGCCCGGCAGATCTGGATCCGCTGCTGCTGCCCGCCGGAAAGCTGGAACGGGTATTTATGCCCTTCCGCTTCCAGGCCGAACCGGGTGAGAAGCCGGGAAGCCACCCGGGCGGCATCCGCTTCCGCCATGCCAAGGGCATGGATTAAAGGCAAAGTGATATTCTCCAGGGCAGTCAGATGTTCAAACAGGCCTTTGGACTGAAAGACAAAACCGATGGTTCGCCTGTAGGCAAGCAGTTCCTTCTCCGTGAAGTTGATTTTCTTCCCGTCTATCAGCAGCTCTCCCGCGCTGGGGACAAGCAGTCCACCGATGATGCGAAGCAGCGTAGACTTGCCGGCACCGGAAGGGCCGATCACCGCCAGGGAAGTAATCTCCTCGTCAAGAGATACATCCGAGAGGACCGTGCGTTCACCGAAACTTTTACTGATTTGCTTAAGTGTGATCCGCATGCTTATACTTCCTCTCCAACCGGCGGGTAATGAGGGAAACTGTAAAAGTCAGAACAAAATACTGCAGTCCGAGAAAGAAATAGTTTTCAAAAAAAGCAAAATTCTGGGCGGAGATTTCCTGTGTTGTCTGGGTTATTTCAATCACGGCAATGACGGACAGGAGGGAGGAATCTTTAATAATGGAAGCAAACTGACCGGCAAGGGCAGGCAGAATGCGTGCCATCAGGAGTGGAAAGGTAACAAGGCGTGTGGTCTGGGCGGAAGTCAGGCCAATGGCTTTCGCGATTTCAAACTGCTGGCTGTCAATGCTTTCCAGGCCGCCGCGGATAATTTCGGCAATATATGCGCCTTCAAAGAGGGAAAGAATTAGAATCCCCGCCAGGTAACGGTTGTCTATCCCCCAGGACGTGGCGATAATGTAAAAAAAGAAATAAATCTGCACCAAAAGCGGCGTGCCCCTGATGACCTGCACATAAATTCTAGCCAGGTCGGATACGACCGCCACTTTTGCTTTCTGGGCAAACGCGGCAATTGCACCGATCAGGACGCTCAGGCAGAGGCTGGCCACGGCAATGACAAGCGTCATGACAAAGCCCTGCCAGAGGCGGTGCCGGAACTGCCACAGGGTGGTAAAATTCATTTCATAGCCAATCCGGTGCAGCGACAGCAGTATGAAACCAAGCAAAATGAGGACGGCGGCGCCGACCTGGACGAGCCGGCAAATGTAATGCCTGTATTTCTTCCTCATAGGCCGCTACTCAAAGAACCAGGGGAAACCAAGCGAATCAAAGATGGCTTTTTCTTCCGCCAGGTACTTTTCCGTCAGCTTGTCAAAGCCGCCTTCCTTCCGGTACTCGGCAATAAATGCATTGATTTGCTCCAAGAGTTTCGTATTGCCTTTTTGCACTGCCATCGCCCACTTTTCGCTGTCCTGAAAAGGTATAAGGACGGCTTTCGTTGTTTCCCGGTTGGCCTGCCACTGCCTGTAGATGGTCAGCTGGTCATAGATAAAGGCGTGTGCCTTGCCCTGGATGACTTCCGTGACACAGGCGTTTTCCGAGGCCAGGGCGTTAATGGTGGCCTGTGTCAGGTTTTCTTCCGCGTAGCTGTGCCCTGTGGTACCCTTCTTGACGGCTACTATCATTCCGGGCCGGTTCAGGTCGTCCACCTTTTCCACAGGTGCTTCTTTGTTTACCAGCAGTGCCAGGTAGGCATGGGCATATGGGTCCGAAAAATCAACTTTCTCCTGGCGGTCCGGTTTTACCGTCATGGAGGAAATAACCACGTCCACCTTTCCCGTCTGCAACGACGGGATCAAGCCGTCCCAATTGATGTTTTCAATGACCACTTCTTTGCCCAGGAACTCACCCAGCGCGTAAGCCAGGTCCACGCTGACACCGCTTGGCTTGCCCTGTTCATCCTTTGTTTCAAATGGCGGGTAAGCCAGTTCCATCCCCACCACCAGTTTGTCCCCGCCCCTGCCGGAGCAGGCGGGCAGGGCAAGGCAAAGCACAACCAAAACTACTGCCAGGATTTTTTTCATGCTGACTCCTCCCCTCGTCTTACCGTCTTTTTGTTCTACTTGCCGTCTTATTTGTTATAGACGTTAGTCGTTTGGCGTGGCTAGAGTGTTGTGGAGAAGCCGCCGTCAATGCCAAGAGTCCAGCCGTTAATATAGTCGGAGGCACTGCTGGCTAAAAAGACCACAGCCCCCATCAGGTCATACACACTGCCCCAGCGCCCCAGGGGGATCCTGCCGGTAATTTTGTCATAAAATGCTTTGTCGGAGCTGATATCTTTGTTGACATCTGTTTGGAAGAAACCGGGAGCAATGGCATTGGCCTGGATGTTATACTGCCCCAGTTCATTGGCAAGGGTGCGGGTAATGCCGATCACACCATGCTTGGAAATCACGTAGGGAGGACATTTTTTATCGGCGGTAAAGGACAGGGCAGAACCGATATTGATAATCTTTCCGGAACGCTGCCTGACCATTACTTTTGCCACTTTATGGCTCAAAAAATAGACGGCATTCAGATTGACGGCAATAACATTTTCATAGTCTTCATCCTGGAAATCCAGGAAATCACAAAACTTGTTCATCCCCGCATTGTTCACCAGGATATCAATGCGCCCGTACTCTTCCAGGCATTTGTCCACAATCTCCTGAATATGCTTTTTGTCCCTCAGGTCACCCCGCAGAAAAACGACTTTCCTCCCCAGCCCTTCCACCAGTTGTTTTACTTCCGAAACATCATCCGTCAGGTGGGGGATAAAAAGGTCGGCGCCGGCAGCGGCCAGGGCATAGGCATAACCCATGCCCAGTCCCTGGTTTGCTCCCGTAATAATGGCCACTTTCCCCTTCAGGGAAAAGATGTCCATGGTAAAAGCGGTCATTTCTTTACTCATCCTGATCACCCTTTCAGCATTCTCCTGCGAGAATGGTATCGGTAGCCTGGAGCGCCCAGGTCAGGGCACGTCCATGGCTGTTGCCGTTCAGCAGCAGCGGATAGTCCACACCATAAAGCCCGCCGGACACATTGCCCACGGCCAAAAGCCCCGGAATTGGCTTGTGATCTTTGTCCAGAACACGCATTTTCGTGTCAATGATCACACCGCCATGCACATTAAGCAGGGCCGGGCCCCATTTCAGGGCATAGAAAGGCGGTTTTTCAATGCTGGTCAACAGTTCGCTCCTTTTGCCGTAATCAAGGTCCCTGCCGAGCCGGTAAAGCTCGTTGTAACGGTCAACCGTGGCTTTCAGGTTCTCAACGGGGACGTCCATTTTGACCGCCAGTTCCTCGATGGTATCCGCCTTAAAGCAGATGCCTTTCTCAACGTAGCGTTCAATTAATTTGTCAATGCCGTTGTCCTCGCTCCAGGGCTCGCCGTAAATCTGCCCCAGCGGCTCGGTAAACTGCCCGCCGGCCAGGTGGACCCGTTCACCCACCTCCCGGAACCATTTGCTGTCAAAGACGGAAAAGGCCCAGTCCCCCCGGGGCTGCATCAGGCAGCGGATAGCCTTGGCCTGGACCCAGGTGTCCTCATTCATAAAACGCTTGCCGTCCCGGTTGACATGCAGGAAGAAGAAAGCATACAGGGAGTAGGCAATCAGATGCAGGGAAAGGGCCCAGGAAGGCGGTTCAAACTGGGCGCCCACCCAGTAGGCCATTTTATGGCCGTCACCCGTGTTCAGACCTGGCGGCGAATAACCGTTGCGCTTCGGCAGCAGGCCAAGCGGAGCAAAAGCCTCCAGCATTTCAGGGTCGCCGCCGATATCGCCCGTCGCCAGCACCACTGCTTTTTTCCCCACAAAACGCCTGTATTTTCCGTCTTCACCCTTGGCCACAAAGGAAACAATGCGGCCGTTTTTCTTCTCTAGCTGTTCCGCGCGCGTCCGGCGGATTATCCTGTTCCCGCCGGAAAGGATGACATCCTGCAGGATTTCACATACCAGCATGGCACCGGCATATTTATATTTGCTGCCCGGTTTCTTGACAATAAAGTGGGTGCCGGCATATTCAGTAAAATCAGGGCCTTTGTAATTGCCGCCGAAAAGGACCGCTTCCACCTCTCCTTTGCCAAGCTCCAACAGCCAGGCAAACGCTTCCGGGCTCCTGTTGATAAAGAGCCACAGCAGGTCCTCGTTGACACGGCTGCCGCAGATGCGTAGCCAGTCGCGGGCAAACTGCTGCTTGTCAATGACCACGCCGTGTTTTCGCATAACCTCCGAATCAAGGCAGGCAACATGGGCACCGCGTGCTACCAGCCCTTTATACTTTTCGACCACGATTACGCTTAAGCCTTTCTGCGTGCAGCGCGCCCCCATGGCAAGACCGGCGATGCCGCCGCCCACAATGGCCACATCGGCTTCCAGCGTCTCCACGATTTCCTCTTCAGGAATGGGCGGGGGAGGTGTTTCCCAGGAATACTTCTTTCTTCTTTCCGTGTGTTTGCTGTCAACTGTCGGGATCAAATCAAACAGTTCACTATTATCCATTGCTGCTTCCTCGCTTTCATGCCTGTTTAAGCTTTATTATGACGAAAGATAAATAGATGCTCATATTATACCATATCCAGGGGCCCCAAGTAACGCAGCCTGCAGCAGCCTTTTCTTGACAGCCGCCAGGAACTTGCTGTATAGTCAGATGCAGGTAAAACAGGACGCCGGATAATGCTTGGCAACGATACCGTTAAGAAAAATTTTACCTGCACTTGCCCTAGAACTTTGTGTGAGAACAACCATAATTGCCAGTTCTGTATAGCAACGCAGGTATTACGGCAGTTTGACGGACTGTTTTAAAATAGCAGAGGAAGGCTGCCACTGGCCGTGCTGGACGATGTTGATACAAAGAACATTTGAATCGGCAGACCAGTTGCAGGCGGTTCAAGTAAAGGAGGTTGACAATGCTGCCGGAAAAAGTAATAGACTTCCACGCCCATTTTCCAGCGGCACAAGATCCGCCGGGACGCAATCTACACCCCCTTATCCTGGCATATTCACGGCAGCTGCGGGAACGCTGGCGGCAGGATTACGGTTTCCCCGAGCCGGAAAAAGAACATCCCGGCAATGATAAACAGGCGGAACGCTGGGCTGCCGAGGTAAGGAGAAACGGCCTGGAGAAAATTGTTTTTATGACGGGCGGCAATAATGAGACACTGGCCGCCATTGTCCACCGCTACCCGGATTATTTTTGCGGTTTTGCCCATCATAACCTTTGTGAGCCCGACGCGGTGGACAATCTGGTTTATGCCCTGGACGAACTGGGGCTTTCCGGGTATAAATGGTTCGGCCCGCTGACCGACATTCCCTTTGAAAGTCCGGAACTGAAGCCGTTCTGGTCGGTGCTGGCGGAAAGGCGGGCACCTGTTCTCATTCATTTCGGTGTGCTGGGCGGACCGGGCGGAACAGTCTGGCATCCGCGGATCAGTCCCCTGTCACTCGCCCCCGTGGCACAGGCATACCCGGAAATACCGTTTGTCATTCCCCATTTCGGATCCGGGTACTTTCAGGATCTTTTACACCTGGCATGGTCCAGCCCCAATATTTATATCGATACTTCCGGCTCCAACGACTGGATGCGCTGGTGTCCCTATCCTTTGACGCTGAAAGATCTTTTCGCCAAGGCGCTTGATACCGTGGGGCCGGAGAGGATTGTTTTCGGCACGGATTCGAGCTGGTTCCCGCGCGGCTGGGCAAAAATCTACTGCGAACAGCAAGTGGCCGCCTGCCATGAACTTGGCTTGGCAAAGGAGGAAATAAACCTTATTTTTTACGAAAACGCCAAGAGGTTACTCAAGTTGTAGCACAAGCAAAGAAAGACGGAAGGGATGTTGCTCCCTCCGTCTTTTTTATGCCAAGCTTTTGGGAAAGCCGGGTTTCTGCTTGTAGAGGATGCCAAGCGTTTTCGGCCCGCAGTGGGTGGAAACTGTACATCCGGCAAAACTTTCAATAATCTCTATAAAAGGAGCATAAGTACGAATTGCTTCCCGGACTTTTTCCACTATCTCTGCAGGGCATGCGGCATGGGTGATGAAAATCCTACTATAATCAATGTCCTCTCGCCCTTCCAGCCTGTCTTTGACATACCGCAGCAAGCAGTGCTCCAGTTTGCCCCGGTATTTTTTCCCGACAGTCATTTTGCCGTTAATGACTTCAATACACGGCTTAATCTGTAACAGGCTTGCACCGAATGCTTCCAGACCGGAACAGCGTCCCCCCTTGTGCAGGTAATCCAGGCGGTCGATAATAAAGCTGGCATTGACAAGAGGAATCATTGCCGTAACCTTGGCGACAATTTCCTCTGCAGGCAGCCCTTCCTGTGCCAAAAGCGCCGCTTCATACACCAGGTGGCCGCTGCCGCTGGACAAGTTCTGCGTATCAATTACAAAAACATTGGAGAAATTCTTCGCTGCCGACAGGGCATTCTGGTAGCTGGAGGAAAACTTGCTGCCAAGGCTGAGATGGATGACTGCCTCGTACTTTTGCGCATATTGGGCAAATATCTGTTCATACTCCCAAACATTCACTGCAGCCGTTTTGCATGTCTTTCCCGCTTCAACATGGCGGAATATTTCCTGCGGTGAGATATCCACGCCGTCACGGTAGGAATCATCTCCCACCAGGATATGCAGCGGGACCAGCGTGATATCCATGCTCTGTAAGAATGATGGTTGAAGGTCGCAGGTGCTGTCGGCGGTTATTTTTATCTGCATTTCTCTACCTCCTGCAACGGCCAAAGTTTAACGGGTTGCCGCCTCTTTTTCCTTTTCCTTGTTGCGGGCATACCATATTTCATCCGCCACCTCGGCCCAGGCTTTGGCTGCAGAAACAGTTTTGGCACACAATACGTCCACATCTTCCGGAGCTTCCATTTCAGTTGACTTGGCACCCGACTCTTTCACCATGGTAGCCAGTGCTTCCGGGTTATCCAACAGCGGACACGGGCGCAGGTGGTTTTCGTTAAAAGGTTGATGGCGGCGGTAAGACATGAATAAAGGTGAACGTAGAGCATCCAACAGAGAGACGTCATGGATATTAACATTGGAATAATGAATAAATGCACATGGTTCCACATCTCCGGCGGCATTGATATGCAGGTAACTCCGCCCGCCCGCAATACAGCCGCCGCAATATTCGCCGTCGTTCCAGAAATCCAGGGCAAAAATCGGTTTTGTATCCCTGATCTCCCGGATGCGGCGGTACATATAGGCACGCTGCTCCGGTGTGACCAGCAAATCAAGACGTGCATCCTTGCCGACCGGCATATAAGTAAAGTTCCAGGCAAAACGGCAGCCACGGGCGATCATGTCGTCCACAAATTCATCGGAGGCAACGCTTTCCGTATTATAACGATGATAGCAGGTTGAATAGCCGAAAGCCAGTTTATGCTTGCGCATCAAATCCATGGCGGCTATAACTTTTTGATAAGTACCTTTGCCCCGCCGCATATCGGTGGCCGCCTCATCGCCCTCAATGGAAAAGGCTAAAGTAAAATTGGCAACTCGCAGCAAATCCTGACAGAATTCTTCATCCACCAGGGTCCCGTTGGTAAAAGCAAAGAAATAGCAATCCTGATGCGCTTCACAGAGCCGGATCAGGTCTTTCTTCCGCATCAGCGGTTCACCGCCGGAAAAGATATAAAAATAAATTCCCAGTTCTTTTCCCTGCCGGCAGATGGAATCAAGCGTCTCATACGACAGATTGTTCTTGTGGCCGTATTGCGCCGCCCAGCAGCCTGTACAGTTCAAGTTGCACGCGCTGGTCGGGTCCATTAAAATAGCCCAGGGAATATTGCAGCCGTACTCCTCAGCCATTTTGCGTTTTTCTGCAGTATTGGTCAGGCTTGCTTTAATTAAAAAGCATTCGGTAAACTTTTGGATCAGCCGCAAATCCACTTCCTGAAAGATTTTCTCCATGAACAAGCGCCAGTTGCTGTCCGGATCTAGCAAAACCCTACGCATGCCGCGTATCTGATCCCGGTGCAAACCTTTTCTGTCTAGCTTTTCCGCTATCCAGAACATTCTTGGCAGCTTCTCTATTGGTTTGTCCGACAAATAATTGAGTAGAACTTTTACTGCAGCTTTCTGAAAACTTAACATATGCCTTCCTCCTTCTTAAATATTAAAACAGCTTTTATTTTCTCCGGTCAAAACGGCCGGGTATAAATTATTTTAGTATTAAGGATGAACTTGGCATTGCGGCAATATTGCTGTCAATGCATCATCCCCTCCTGCCTTGCTGTGCGACAAAATTTCCCTGCCGGAAAAAAACGACGAGGTAATCATATATAGCGATTGCAAAAAGTAAGCGCGCAAGGCAGAAGCCGGCAGTTGGCTGATGGTTTGGTAGTCATCGAAATATGCTGCAAAAGTAAGCAGGGGAATAACAGAGAAAAACAGCTTAAAAAGTACCATCTCGTCAGTATACCGAAAATCAGACTTGCAGGCTGAAACAATATTTGCCGGAAGCTTATCCTTGCCGAAACGGATACAGTCCAAAAGTTGTGACAGACCGTTGTTCCCTTTCTTGCTTTTCAGCGACTCCGCCAGAAAAATACGCAAAATCTGGCGGTTCTCTATCACAAAATCTACGACGCGTTCAAAGTAATCATGCAGACTTTTTGTAAATTTCTTTGCCCCCCCTTCATCAACAAGATGCAACCTGTCCTGCTGTACCTCCAGCAGACCTTCCTTGGCAAGCCGCGTAATGCCGGTATGAACAAAATCCAAGGTGATGGAGGCGGCTTTTTCCAGCAAAGTGTGGACCAGATGCGACAAGAGGTCCTCCTTGCTTTTAAAATAATAATAAATCAGCGCCTTGGTAACTCCTGCTTTTTGGGCAATTTCACTCACCCGGGTTGCATCAAAACCTTTTTGGGCAAACAGGTTCAAAGCGGAATGGAGTATTCTTGCTTTTGCGTCACTTTGGGAATTGTGTTCCACTGAAATCCTCCTGACTGACCGGTCGTTCAGGACGGCATATAAAACTTTTTTTCTATTATAGCATAGTTTTATTGTTGTGTATCTGACATTTTTCGCTTTTCTTAAAAAACAGCTGCCATGCGGACGGTCATTCTGCATGGCAGCTGCTTGCCGCCATTTTTCGTGCCCCCTATGCTTTAAAGAAGCGGGGCAAAAATTCCTTTCCCGGAAGAAATGTCCTGGCAGCATTGCCATATCTGGCTGCCGGCCCGGGAGCTATAATATTTTTTTGCTTTCTTTTCAACTGTGGCATATATATAATTAATGAAAATAGAATTATTGCTATAATTGTAACCAACGGGTGATTTTCATGCAGGAAAAATTGCTAACGGCCAGTATCTCCCATTTGCCGCTGCAGACTGGAAAAAGTTTTCGTTCCAGGAAAACCATCCGCGAAAAAATTATTGATTATCTGGAACATGAAAGCCGGCGCCAGCATTCCAGGCAGATCCTGCTGCCATGCACTAAAAAGGAACTCGCTGAACAAATCGGTGTTCAGCGGACATCTTTATCACGCGAACTGGCCAGGATGCGTGCAGACGGCTTGATTGAATACAATGCTCGGAGCATTACCCTACTTGGGTCATAGAAGACTGGCAATCAATCATATTTCGAGCACAGCATCCCCCGGCAATTCTTCCTCGCAGCCGGTTTGCAGCGGTTCTTTTCCACCTGCGTCAGGCAGGATCTTTTTTTTCAGTTTAAACCGTCCGACCATTTCCTTCAGCAGGTCCGCCTGTCCGGCAAGCTCTTCGCTGGCAGCCGCACCCTGCTCGGCGGCGGCAGAGGTAGCATGGACAACTTCCGCAACCTGAACAATAGCCTTTGTAATTTGTTCGATACCGGCTGCCTGTTCGTTGGAAGCCACGATAAAATCATTTATAATGGCTGTCAGGCTTTCTATACTTTTAACAATATCCTCCAGGGCTTCTGCTGTTTCCCCTGCCGTCCTGATGCCATCTCCTATTTTCTGCAGCGCTTGGCCGATCAGTTCCGTCGTATTTTTTGCCGCCTTTGACGACCTTGTGGCCAGGTTTCTCACTTCTTCCGCCACCACGGCGAAACCTTTGCCGTGCTGACCTGCCCTTGCCGCTTCCACCGCGGCATTGAGGGCCAGTAGATTTGTCTGGAAGGAAATCTCATCTATTAATTTAATAACATTGGCAATATCCGCTGCAGAAACATTGATTTCATCCATTGCCCGCAACATCTTCTGCATGCAGTCAGTGCCCTTGGTGGCATTGATGCTCACAACTTCCACCAGGCCGCCGGCAGTATTAGCGTTTTTTGCGTTTTGCCCCGTTTTTACTTCAATTTGCCGGAGTGCGGCGGTTATTTCTTCGATGGAACCCGCCTGCTGCATGGCGCCGGCAGAGAGGGATGAACTTGTAGCCGCCAGTTGTGCCGCCCCTGCAGCAACCTGGTCGGCAGCCTTGCGGATGTCGGCAAGCACATCGCTCATGTTATCGGAAACAGTTCTCAGCGCTTCCGCCAGCACACCGATCTCATCTTTTGCTTTTTTAGTTAGTTCAACATTCAGGTCGCCCTCGGCAAATTGCTGTGCCGCCACCACCATTTCCTTAACCGGCCTGCTGATAAAACGCGAGAGCAAAAGCCCGAGGAGGGCGGCAACAACAAATCCCGCTGCGATGATAATACTCATAGTGGTGGTGGCTGCGGCAGCCAGCCGGGCGTTTGTCTCCGCCTGCTTTTGGGCGCTCATTTCTCTTTGGGCAAATAAAAGGTCAATTGCTTCCGCAATTTTATTTTCAATTTCCACCGCTTTTGTACCGGTCAAAACGTTATAAGCGCCTTCCATGTTGCCGGCAGCAATTAAATCAGCAACTTCTTCTCCCACTTCCGTCCCAAACCGGTCAATGTCCGTGCGCATGTCAGCCAGAATTTTCAGTGTCCCTTCGTCGTCCACGGCAGCCTCAACCGTGGCGTGGCTCATGATCAGGCCTTCTTCCAGTCCGGCCATTTCCTGTTTGGCGTCAGCCACCAGGGCATTCCGGTTTGCCTCAGGCCGGAGGGCATTCAGATACAGTTCCCGCAACAGTATTTTCTGTTTATAAAAACCGTCCGAGATGGCCGACATGTCGTTCATCGTCGCGGTAAAGCGCTCATAGAGGTCGGCGCCCAGTGCCTGCATTTTTACTATGTATCTTGTCCCCACAGCTCCTACAACGGCAGCTACCACGGCAAGCAGCAGAAAAGAAAGTATCAGTTTCCCTCTCATATTCAAATGCATACCCATAAGTCACTCCTTTGCCGGTTCTCTTTCGGTTTCTGGCTGATAATGAAGAAAAGATGGCAAATACTTTTTATATGGTAAAATAAAAGCAAACCGAAAATCATTACATTTGTCTTACAAGGATTTCCTCGACAATGTTTTGGTGCTCCTCCGAACCAAGCACGGCATAGGGGTCCGGGCGGTCTGCCGCACCGTCCAGAAGTCCCCTTTTCTTTTTTGTCTGCAGGATTCTGCGTACTGAAGCGTCAAGCTGTTCTTTGCCGAGCCGGCCCTCCTTTACGGCTGCGAGCAGAGCCTGATAGGCTGCAGGGAGCGATTCCGGCATCAGCAGGATATCAGCCCCGGCGGCAGCCGCCAGGACCGCTGCTTCGCCGGCTGAAAAATGGTCGGTAATGGCCGCCATATCCAGGGCGTCTGTAATGATCAGGCCCTTGTATTGCATTTCTTCCCGCAACACTCCTGTCAGCATTTCGGTCGACAAGGAAGCAGGCAGTTCGCTGCCTGAAACTTGCGGGACAATCAGGTGAGCCACCATAATTCCGTCCACACCCGCTGCGATTCCCTGCCTGAAGGGCATCCACTCCACTTTCTCCAGGCGTTCCCTGCCGTGGTCAAGGACAACAGCCCCTTGATGCGTATCCAGGGCAGTGTCCCCGTGGCCGGGAAAATGCTTAATAACAGAGCTCACATTTTCACTTTGCAACCCCTGCACCATGCGGCCCACCATCTGCGCAACCTCACGGGGATCGCCGCCAAAAGCACGCTCGCCGATTACCGGGTTGTCCGGATTGGTATTCACATCGGCCACAGGCGCCATATCCATGTTAAAACCCAGCACAAACAACTCTCTCCCCAGCAGCCGCCCTACCTGGTAGGCCAGTTCAGGGTCATGCGTGTTGCCAAGCGCCGCATTGCCGGGCAGTTTTGTAGCCCCTATCCGTGAGCCATCATGGTTGAGGCGGCTGACTTTACCCCCTTCTTCATCTACGGCGATGAAAAGGGGGATTTTGCTTGCCGCCTGCAACTCTGCAATCAGGGCGCGGGTTTGTTCCACAGATTCAATATTGGGGGAAAAAAGAATCACGCCGCCCACCTGAAACTGCGCCAGCTGCTCGCGTATTTCCTTAGTAACTGCCTTCACCGGCTTGCCCTCGCTGTCAAACTGAAATGAGGGCATCAGCAACTGGCCGATTTTTTCTTCCAGCGTCATTTCCCGCATAATTTCTGCAATTATGTCTTCCCCGGGAGGACCCGGCTGTGCATTTTCCCCGCCGGGCGGCCCCTCGGCAGGCGGTTCCTGCTTCGTCAGGTAAAAGACAAGTACAGCGGACAGCAGCAAAAGCAACAGGATTGTGATTTTTTTGCCTTTCATGTTAACCCGGTCCTTTTTAACCCGCCGCTTGGGCGCGGCAATTTCATTGTTTTGCGTTTATTCTGTCCGCAGTAGGCAATTTTTTATGTAAAAATGCCATTGCCCCGGTATACGTTATCTCTTTGCCTGTTTTTGCAATCTCCCCCTCTCGGCCGTACGGGCTGAAAAATAAAGCAACTGTCTTTTTTCTATTTATCGACTCTTCCTATAGAATATTTAGGGTATTCTTGCCCGCAGCCGACCGGCCGCATCTCTATTATGCAAGCAAAGGTCACAACAACAAAAAAAAAGCGAAATTACAACCGCATCTTGGTGTAATTTCGCTTTGCGGCATCAGGCGGTGCAGCAACGGAGCAACGGTCCAGCTTTGTTCTGCCTTACTTTAAAGCGGCTTTTTGCCTGGCAATCATTTCTTCCAGCTGGGGTAAGCTATTGGCCAGCAGTTCATAAACTAAATACCGGGGCTTGATTGCTTTAATCACTTTTTTTATCTCGCAGCATTCAAACGGCACATGCCAGTCAATGGCGGCAATGTGGTGGCGGGCAAAACTTAATTGATCCCAAAAACTCGGCAACCGGCAGATCTCCTCGACCTTGGCCTGGTGGTCTCTCTTAAAGTAGGCGCCGGATAACGATTTATTCAAATGGACAGCTTTTACCTCTTCTCTGAGTTCCTTCAGCTCTTCCACCACTTGTAAAATATACCTGCAGGCTTCCTCTTCAGTTCGCAGCGCAGGATTGGTAATCATCAAATGGCTTATATCAAGAACAAAGCCTTTATTCGGATAAGGGACACGCTCGAAAAAGTCTTTTGTGCTGTGATAATCCAACATGCGCAGCCCAGGCCACCACAAATTCTCAAACAACAAAGCAATCCCCCGGTCCTCGGAACCGAAAGCTTCCGCAATAATTTCCAGTGCAGCTTCCAAAACATCATCGTCAGTATAGGAAAATTGGCGGGTATAAGCATGCAAAAGTTCCACATGCGCCACATGAAAAACCATATATTCGGCCTTAAGCGCAAGCGCCCGGGCAAATTCTTCTTTATAAAAATCAACCAGGCACTTTTTGCCCATGCCGCCATAATAATGTCTGACAATCTCTTCCGAGCCAAACTGGCGCAGCAGGGCCGCCTTGTCTTCACGCCATAAATCCAGCCAGATGGGAAAGTAACGCAGGTGGGCACCGGTAACCAATTTTTTCGGAATCTTTTCCAGCGGGTAATTTGGTCCCACAAAAATCTCCACGCCGTCAAGTTCGTGCCGGTCTACCAGTGCCTGGATATTGGCCCAGTCATTTTCAAACCAGCTGAGTGTTGCCGTATCGGTGGCGATGTTAATTAAGTGCTTCATCTGTTCCTCCCGTGAGAAAAAAATCATGACCAGCGCTACAGTCAGCAGCAATTAGCCATGAATCTAATCAAGTGAGAGTAGGTTTTAACCGCCCGGGGTCGCACCCGGTTCCACCTCCCGGGTAACTTGTGCACCCATAACGCCGTATTCGCTTTGTATCTTGTAAAATTATATAACAGGCGGAAACAGTAAACAATACTTTCAATTTTTCGGCCTTACCGCCCGCCGCCGGCGGCATCTTTCGGCTTTGCAGGAAACAAAACCGCCAAAAGCGGCTCTTGCCATGCAGTCCTTGCGGCCATTGGCTTTCTATACTATATAAAATAAGTAAAAGATGCAGTCCGCAGTATTGCACAGCAGCCGAACAAAAAGGTGAGAACCTACATTGATGCCGCGAACGCTGCTGGCACAAAACTGGATTACGGAGATTCTTCCCGTCGGCTCCAAGAGATTGCTGTACGAAGCAGGGCAGCTGGCGGCCGGAGCAGGCACTGACTTTATTTTAGAGGCGTCTGCCGGTGTCGATGTCCACTGCTCCGCGGGGCCTGCCACGTCAATACTCGTCGCCACCGCAGGTAAACAGGCAAACGACCTGGCTGAAATAACTGCTTTGGACGTTTTTTATCTTGGCATGCTGCATATATAGCAGCCGGGGCGGCAGACTCAATTTTTGGCAGCAGAAGCTCTTGCTAGCCGGCACGATGTGTGGTAAGATGTGAGGGGCCAGTAAAATTGAATAAAAAATAATAGTTAATACCAATATAATTTGGGTAATATGGACCCAAAGTTTCTACCGAGCAACCGTAAATTGTTCGACTATTGGCATTAACTGCATTGTACTGTGCAGTTCTTTTTACGGGCGATTGGTAGTGGTATTACTAATTGCTTTTTTATTGGCCTGAAAGTGTCATAGATAAATAAGTCAAAGGAGGATTGCCGATGGAAAACTTTTTTAAGCTCAAGGAACATGGCACCACAGTACCGGTAGAGATTGTCGCAGGTCTGACAACTTTCTTCACCATGTCCTATATAATTTTTGTCAACCCTGCAATACTGTCTCAGACCGGCATGCCATGGAATGCCGTTTTTCTTGCCACAATTATTGCAGCAACAATTGGAACTCTGGTGATGGGCTTATTTGCTAATGTACCGTATGCACAAGCCCCCGGTATGGGACTAAACGCCTTTTTCACCTACACCGTGGTATTTGCTTTAGGCTTTAGCTGGCAGCAGGCCTTGGCAATGGTTTTTATTTGCGGACTTGTTAATATTTTTATTACTGTAACCAAGATTCGCAAACTAATTATTAAGGCAATTCCAGTCAGCCTCCAGCATGCCATTGGCGGCGGCATTGGTATTTTCATTGCTTATATCGGCGTCAAAAACGCCGGCCTGATCAACTTTACTTCAGACCCCGGCCATAATATCGTTCTGGAAAGCGGCACTGTTATAGCCGATGCCAGCGCTGTCCCTGCCCTAGTTACCTTAAACAATCCCACAGTCCTGCTTGCTTTGATCGGACTGATTTTAACCGTTATCCTGCTCATTTTAAAAGTAAGGGGCGCAATTTTAATCGGCATCATTGCCACAACGATCATTGGCATCCCCATGCGTGTTGTCGACCTTTCCACTTTGGGGACAACCAGCGGTCTCAGCGCAGCTTTTGCAGATTTGGGGACAACTATCGGCGCCGCCTTGGGCAAAGAAGGCCTGCTTTCACTGTTTTCCGACCCTGCCAAAATACCGCTTGTGCTGATGACTATCTTTGCCTTCAGTCTAACCGACACATTTGATACAATCGGCACCTTCATCGGTACCGGCCGCAGAACCGGCATTTTCAGCGCTGAAGACGAGAAAGCCATGGAGAGCAGCTCAGGCTTTAAATCAAAAATGGACAAGGCTCTCTTTGCCGATGCCATTGCCACATCAATCGGCGCTCTCTTCGGCACATCCAACACCACAACTTACGTGGAAAGCGCCGCCGGTATCAGTGCAGGCGGCCGCACCGGCCTGACAAGTCTGACAACGGCAGTATTGTTTATCATCTGCATTTTCCTTGCTCCTGTAGCAGGCATAGTGCCATCCGCTGCGACTGCACCGGCGCTGATTGTAGTAGGTATTATGATGATGGCATCCTTTACTGAAATTAAATGGAATGATTTGGACGAAGCCATACCTTCCTTCTTTGCCGGTGTATTTATGGCTATCTGCTACAGCATCTCCTATGGTATTGCCACAGGCTTTATCTTCTACTGCATTGTTAAATTTGTCAAAGGCAAATTTAAAGACGTTCATCCTATTTTGCTGGTCTCGACGCTTCTGTTTATCCTCAACTTTATCATCCTCGCCATCATCTAGTCCAAACAAGTCAAAAAGGCTGTTGCAATGCGAACCTTGCTTTTCGCATTTGCAGCAGCCTTTTTCATTATTGCAGTTAATCATCTTGGCTGTCTGCTCAAACTGTACCACGTTCTCTGCATAAAAAACGTCCTCCGTGCGAGGGCGCTGCAAGCAAAATTCTGCCGGCCAAAAGGCATTATTCGCCAAATAAGGTTCTGACGGTCTTGAGAAAAGCAGGATCCTGGGCGAAGTTGTTCGCAAGATCACCCTGGATGTATTCCTGCACCCGGTTTGCGGCAGTCGGTTCAATTGTTAAAAAGGACAGGTAGAGCAATTCTTCCTGCGGCGACCGCTTACGGCGCTCAAGGTATTGTATGGCGTCCGGCGCAGGCATCCCTCTGTCCGGCAAAATGTCTTCACTCTGCAGCAGCAGTTCATCCTCCGCCAGGAGTTGCAGCGTTTGCAGCCACTTTTCCTCTGTGAGGCTGTTTGCTTTTGTCTTAATACCGGCATAATTGCCGGTAATAATCCGCAAAGCAGCTTCCTCCGGCAAGAATCTCCGCCCGGCACGCAACAGCGTTTGCAGCGCGCTGTCATAGCGGCCGAAATGGCTCTCAATTTGTGCCACCTGCAGCAAATCCCAATCAGCTAAAGGTGTTTTTGCTTCTATTTTGCGCAGGGTGGCCAGCGCCTGTTCATAATCTTGGAGGTGGTTGTAATAAATGCCTGTCAGCACTTTGAGATACTCGGTATTTCCCGTCAGGTCAAAAAGCCGGTTATAATAACATATGGCTTTCATGAAATCTGTGTGCGGATACACATACGCAGCGGACGAAAACTGGACACTGTAGAGGCGTGCCAGCATGGTTAAGGCATGAAGGTCGGCAGCATCCTTCGCCAACTGCTTCTCATAAGCTGCAATTGCCTCTTTATAATTCCTTTTCATCAGCAGCTTGTCGCCTTCCGACATATTTCTCTCAGGAAGCTGAAAATCACTGTTTTGCGCCTGCAGGTAACCTTGGGAAGCCGTTATTATTGTGTCGTCAGCGTCATACGCAACTACGCCCCAAAAATGACGGCTGCCCAGATAACCTAACAAGGAGGCAGGGAGAGGGCCTTGCTCGTCGTAAGCAAGCCCCGGCTGGTATGATTGCAGTTGGGCAAGACTGATTGTCGCCTCGGGCGTGACGTATTTTTTTTCACACAGGGAACTGATCGATCCAGCACCGGTATACGTGCCTAATTCGAGCCGGTAGTAGGCGGCGCCTTCCACCGGCTCCCAGGTAAAAGCAACCTCGTCGGCATCAATGGTGACGCCGTTGGCAGGTGAAATAATTTTAATTGTTTTCACCAGTTCAAAATCCCAGGCAACAACCTCACCGGCTTCAACATAAAAAATTGACTGCGGAAAGCGGCCGCCTTTTAATACTATGTCACCAACCTCGTCGAGATTAAGGATGAGGCCAAGGCCGTAATACCCCGGCACGAGCCCGGTAAAGGCAAAGCGTCCCTGTTGATCACTGGTTAAACGCAAGCCTGTATACGGGCCGGAAATAATATACGTATCGTGGCCGGCCAGAGGCTGCAGTATTATTTCCACTCCCGGCAAGGGCTTGCCGGACAGGGTAACCGTACCGCAAACCGTACCGCCGGTGTCCTCCTCCGCGGTCACAAACGCGATTTTTTTCCGGAGAGCGGCAATATTCTCACTGTAATAATCTACCGGCGCAGAATCCCCCTGCTCTGTCCCTGCCTTTTCTTTTTTTGTCCTCTCAATGATCCGCTGATAATAATGCAGGGCTTTTGCTTTATTGCCTGCCGCCCGGTAGGCATCCCCCAATAACTCCAGCAAGACGGGAGATCCCGCTTTTCCCTCTTCACCTGCCAAAAAGTCTTCCAGCAACGCAATAGCTTCGCCGCAATATCCCCGTGTCAGAAATGCTTCAGCGGCGTACCACACAAAGTCCGGGTTGTTGTCTAGTCCTTCCCTCATCGCCGCTTTAAGCTGTGCCTTGGCGGCCTGGAGCTCGCCGTTTGTCAGCAGGCGTCTCACGGCATGCAGTGTCAAAGCCTGTTGAGCTCTTTTGGCAGGTTGTGTTCCGGGAAATTCTTCCACAAGCCGGGTGTAATACTCTGCCGCTTCTTGAGGCAGGCTTTCCCCCAGGCGTCCTTCTGCACTGCCGATAGCGCGCGGTGTTACCAGCAACAAATTGCTCTTTGCAGCAAGGAGGGCAGCCTGCTCCAAGGCAAAGGCAGTCTTGCCATGGGCCGGGAAATAACGTATTATCCGCTCATAGTAAACTTTTGCCTTCAAAGTTTCTCCTTGCGCCCTGTAATTCTCCCCCAGGGAAAATAGCACATATGGTGCAAAACAATAACCTGCTGCTGAAATCATGGCGAAAGCGACAGCAAAGCCAAGTAAATGTTTAACTTTAAAGCGGAAGCGGCGCATCCGGCTATCCCCTTTCGGCAGGATTTTGCAAGCCAGGGGCGACTTGTGCGGCCTGCATTTCAATAATCCTGTATTTTGGTTCAGGTATTTCCCAGGGCAAAAACAGCGTTTTTAGCATCAGCCCGCAGGCTAAAACCATGGCCGCTGCCGCCAGCGTCAAAGGCGCGAGGGAGATGCTCACCTCTTTTTCTAAAAAACGCTGCCAGGACGAAAGGGGCATAATGTCTTTCTGCCGGGCCAGCAGTTTTACGCGCAGGCTGTCGTCCAGCGTAATTTCGCTCATCAGTTCCGTAAAAAAGTGGCGGATTTCCCGGTCTAACTGTTGTTCCTCATAATTTTGCGGCTTATTCATCCCAACCAACCTTCCCCGCTTGCAACAGCGTTTTCATTTTTTCCCTGCCCCGCTGCAGCCTCGTTTTAACACCGGACTCGCTTAAATCCAGCACTTCTGCAATTTCTTTAATTTTCATTTCCTCGAAATAATAGAGATAAAGCACATCGCGGTATTTTAACGGCAAAGCATGTAGTGTTTCCTGCACCCGCCGCCGTCTTTCCCGGGCTTCAAACTCATCCTGCGGCAAGGCACTATTGTCTGTGCCATCTATCTCCCGGGAAAATATAATTTTCCGCCATATTTTGGGCCTGATTTTGTTCTTGGCTATATTTAAAGCAATCCTCGTTATCCAGGCTGCAAAGGAACTTTCAGCACGAAAATTATGTATATTCCGGTAAACAGCGAAAAAAGTTTCCTGCACCACATCCTCCGCCAGCTGGCGGTCACCGGTAACCAGATAAGCCAGGCGGAGCAGCTTCTCGCCGTAGGCGGCAACCAGCTCTTCATAGGCAGCTTGCTCATTGCGGATAAGTCTCTTAATGGTTTCATCCATAGAACCGGCCACCACTCCGCCCCCTCTCTCTACAGATTAGACACACCACAGGCAAAAATGGTCGCATTTTCCTGCCAAAAACTTAATGTCAGTAAAACTTCCTGCTGCTTGTAGCCTTCTCCATTGGCCATACCTTCAGTTTACGTCAAACACAAGCTTAAGGGAACAATCATCCATGTGCCGGACAAAGCCGGCAAAACTGACCACCCTCGAGCACAAAGCGCCGCCGCCCCTCCATAACATTTTGTCTACTGCACCATATAATATTACATACCGTCCTTGCTTCTGGAAGGATGGATCCAAATAAATACAAGGAGTGTTCTGTTAAAATGCCATTTACAATCACCAGTTTAAACCAAAACAATGCATTGGGTACGGCAAATGTGGCAATAACAGTCCCTGCAGCTCCGATTTTTAGCGAAACAAACCTTGTTCCCGGCGAATCTGCCGGGCCGGAAGATTTGGTAGTTACCAATGAAGGAAGTACCGATGCCCGCTATTTTATTTTCGCCGACTGGCGACCCGGCCCTGACACCAGTCCGGCCGGAGCACAAATTTTGGCGGACAAAATAAACATTCACATTCAAGATGATGATCCGGACAATCCTGAAGTTATTTATAGCGGTCCTCTTTCAGGCTTGATTGAACAACCTGCCGCGGGTCGTGAATTGGCGTTTGAAAGCAGCGAGACTTTAAAAATCTCGGTCAGTTTGCCAAGCGATACGGGCAATGTAGCTCAAAGCCTGGCCATTGAAGTGGATCTGGTTTTTGTCGGCATGATTGATGAGCCTCAACCTTAAACCAACAGAAAGCCCAGCTAAAACTGGGCTTACATACAATAACAAAAGGCTGGTCTCCGTATGCCTTTTACATCATCCAGTGCGAATAAAAACAATATCTTCCGGGTTACTGTGCCAAAAGAAGAATTATTCCTCCCTGTAGTGGAATGTGCCACCTACACAATTGTGCAAAAAGCGCCCCTGCTGGTCCCTGTGATTTGCCAATCCCCCAAAGGGCTGTTCCAACAGCCCGTCCAAGCAAAACATGCGCAGCTTGAATGTCTCGATGTTAAGCAGGTACTGGCCAACTGTGCCAAGCGCAGCAAAAACACGCTGAAAATATTGCTGCCCGGCAAACTTAAATCAATCAACTCCTGCAAAATCACCACTACTTCCCTGGCGAAAAAGCACATTCCCCTGCCCGAGAAGCAGTCGACCATAGCGATACTTACTTTTTCTTACCGGCTTGAATTGACATATACCGATTTTTTGGGCAATACACATACAATCACAAAAGATTCCGGGCCCCGCAGGCAGCGGGTTCTCCTGGATACCTCTTCAGGTGCTTTGGACGTCAGGCTGCAGTTGACTTGTTTTCTGCCGCAAACATCCTGTAAGCACCTGCAGGCAGTTGTCGCCAAATGGCATAACGGGAGTAAGGCAGGAGCGCAGAATACGTACAATGAAAAATACTATCAGCTTGCTACATGGCCTGCACCCTGGTGAGCCCCAGCTGTGAAGCAAAAGTTAATGCTTCCCGGAATTCTGCAGCCGTGATCCTTCGCCCCAGCAAGGGGTGGCCGGCAGCCCGGTAATGGGGCCTGTACTGGGCCATGATGTTGATGTATGTATCCCTGGAGATTTCTTCGGCAATAAACTGCAGCACCTTTTGCGTCCCGGCCAGGCTGCCAGGCAAAACCAGGTGCCTTACCAGAAGGCCGCGGACGGCAAGACCTTTTGGGTCCAGGACCAAATCTCCCACCTGGCGGTGCATCTCCCTGACGGCGGCAAAATTTACCTGCGGGTAGTCGGCCGCCAGGGAGTACTCTGCTGACACAGTCGGCTCTCCATATTTCATATCAGGCATATAAATATCCACCACGCCCTCCAAAAGGCGGATCGTCTCCAGTGAGTCATAGCCGCCGGTGTTGTATACCAGGGGGATCTGCAGCCCGCGTTCCGCCGCATGCTTCACAGCAGCCAAGATATTGGGCACCACGTGGGTGGGCGAAACCAGGTTAATATTGTGGCAGCCCATGGCTTGCAACTCAAGCATCATTTCGCCCAGTTCCCGGTCACCAACTTCCCGGCCCTCTCCCAGGTGGGCCAGGCTGTAATTTTGACAGAAGATGCACTTTAAATTGCAGTAGGAAAAAAAGATGGTCCCGGAACCTTTTGTCCCCACCAGGGGAGGTTCTTCGCCGAAGTGCGGACCGAAGCTGGCCACGATCGCCTTATCTGCCGTCTTGCAGACTCCCAGGATCGGTTCCTTGCCATTCTTGCAGCGCAAAGCTTTGCACTGCCTGGGGCATAAGACACATGGAGACGCCATTTTGCGTGCCTGCTGCAATTTTTCTTCCCACTGCTTTTGGGTCAGGGCAAGATAAGACGGGAGGCGGGCGGGAGTTGTATGGGCCACTGACAACACAACCTTCCCAAGAATGATTTCACTTTGTTTTAATATACAGCATCATTACCAATCTCTGCACATTATTCTGCAGCCAAGCCGGTCATAAAAGCATTAATAAAAAACATGCACGAACGATGTGCCGCCGGTAGCCCCGACCGTTTCGGCGGCCTCCATTACTTATGCAAAATGGCCGGCATTAAAAGTCTTGCTTGGAAAAACTTTACCTTATAATCAGCTCTTTGAGCAGAGCTGCATAAATACAGAACAAGCCTGTTTTGTTTTTGCGACAAAACAGGCTTTCCTTTGAAAATACAATGCAAGCTACAGGCCAAGGTATGCTTTTCTGATATGATCGCTGTTCAGGAGTTCACTGGCAGTGCCGCTGCTGACAATCCGGCCGTTTTCCAGGACGTATGCCCGGTCGGCGATCTCCAGGCTCTGGTTGGCATTCTGTTCAATCAAAAAGATGGTCAGTCCCAGGTCACGCAAGGATTTCAGCATGGCAAATGCTTCTTTGACCAGCTTGGGCGCCAGGCCGTAAGAAAGCTCATCAAAAAAGCCCATTTTGGGATTGGACATCAGGCAGCGTCCCATGGCCAGCATCTGCCGTTCACCGCCGCTTAAAGTCTTCGCCAGCTGCTTCCGTCTTTCCTTTAAACGCGGGAAAATGCTGTACACATACTCCAGCCTACTTTTTCTGATTTTCCAGTT
>JAAYMN010000082.1 GCA_012521345.1 Bacillota bacterium | reverse complement strand
GTTGGTTTATGTGAACGGGGAAAAAGTGGACAAGCCGGGAGCACAGGTAACAGGCAGCGAGGAAATTGTGGTCCGCGAACTGCCCCGTTATGTATCTCGCGGCGGTCTGAAACTGGAGAGGGCGCTGCGGGTATTCAAAATTGACCTTGCAGGGCGGACGGCGCTGGATGTGGGCGCGTCCACCGGCGGTTTTACCGATTGCATGCTGCAGCACGGCGCCGCTAGGGTCTACAGCGTGGATGTTGGCTACGGGCAGCTGGATTGGCGCCTGCGGCAGGACAGGCGGGTAGTTGTGCTGGAGCGCACCAACGTCAGGTACCTTTCGGCAGAAGACATTGGCGAAGAGGTAAGTTTTGCCGGCGTAGATGTGTCTTTTATTTCCCTGACCCTGGTCCTGCCGGTGCTGAGGCGGCTTGGCGTACCGGAGGCAGTTCTTTTGGTAAAACCGCAGTTTGAAATCGGCAAGGGGCGTGTAGGAAAAAAAGGCGTCGTCCGGGAGCCGCAGGACCACCTGGAAGTACTGCGGAAGGTGGCTGCTGCCGCCCGGGACCTTGGATATGCGGTACTGAACACAACTTTTTCACCCCTGCGCGGACCAGAGGGCAATATTGAATATCTGCTGCATCTGAAAGACAGGGGAGAAGAGGGAACGGACATGCAGCCTGACTTTGCTGCCGTCGTCCGGGAAGCGCACAGGCAGCTGGCGGAAAAAGGAAACCGGCCCCAGACGGAGAATTAGTTACCAGGCAGGTGATGCCCCTTGTCTGTGAAAGACTGGATAATCTTGGCCTTGCTTTGCCTGGTTGCGCTCATCTGGTGGATAAGGAGCCGTCTGGGCAGGATTTCCGGCAGGTTGCCGGGGCGTTCACACGCAAAGGTTGTTGCCCTGCTGGAAGAGGCGGGTTATGAGGTGCTGCACGCCAGGCCCAGGCTGACGGTGCAGATGGAGATAGACGGTACTGCTTACCATTTTGATTTAAGCTGCGATCTTTTAGCCAAAAAACACGGCCTGCTTTTCCTGGTGAAAATCAGGCGCGATGCCGGGAAAGGACGCCTGCAGTCAAAACAATGGCGCAGCAATCTGCTGCGCGACGTTTTGGCTTTTCGCACCAGCGGCATTGTGGTTGTCTATCCGGAAAAAGCAAAACTGCAGGAAGTCCGCTTCCGGATGTAATGGAGGGACTCATGAAAGGTATAGGGATTGTTCCCAACTGGAAAAAGCGGGATGAAGTCAGGGACTTGCTGGAACGCATCTTTGCCTTTTGTGCGCAGCACGGCATTGATGCTTATCTGGCCGCTTCGGAGGAAGTGGAAGAGATTGCCGGAGGAAAAATTACTCCCAAGGAAGCATTTCCCGGCTTGGTTGATACGGTAATTGTTCTGGGCGGCGACGGCACGATCCTGCAGGCTGCACGTGCCTTCAGCGGCACCAACATGCCCCTTTTGGGCGTCAACCTGGGACAGATGGGTTTTTTGGCGGAAGTGGAGCCGCCCATGTTGGAGCGGGCGCTGCAGCAGCTGCTTGAAGGCAGCTATGAAGTGCTGCACCGCATAATGCTGGCGGCCAGGGTGCTGCGGGGCGGGCGCACGGTGGCTGAATACACCGCCCTGAATGATGTGGTGATTTCCAAAGGCCAGGCATCGCGCATTATTTACCTTGATACATATGTTAACGATAAACACCTGGAAACATACCCCAGCGACGGCATTATCATTGCTACACCCACCGGCTCAACGGGCTATTCTCTCTCCGCCGGCGGCCCCATAGTCAACCCGTATCTTGATGTCATAATTATTACTCCCATCTGCCCGCATTTGCTGCATCACCGCTCTGTCATCGTTTCCGGCAGCGAACGCGTGTCGGTCCATCCCTGGACAAGGCAGGCGGACGTAAACCTTACGGTGGACGGGCAGATCGACTTTCCCCTGCAGGATCACGATGTGGTCCAGGTTGCGCGGGCGCCGCTTACCACGCCGCTGATCCAACTGCACGGGACGGACTTTTATACCCTACTGCACCGGAAATTATCCAAAGTAATCAGTCGACAGCCGGAAGGGATGTAAGGCTATGCTGCGTGTTCTCGAAGTGCAGAATCTTGCCTTGATTGACAATCTTGCCTTTTACCCCGGAGAGGGGCTTAATGTCATTACCGGTGAAACCGGCGCCGGAAAATCCATGCTACTGGATGCACTAGGCCTGCTTTTGGGCGAACGGGCGACGGCGGATGTGATCCGCGGCGGAGCGGAAAGCGCTCTCCTGCAGGCAGTTTTTACCCGTACCCTGCCCGACGGTTCCGGGGAAGAGGAACTGATCTTCAGCCGGGAAGTGCGCAGGAGCGGCCCCAATATCTGCCGCATCAACGGCCGTGTGGAACCTCTCTCCGAAATGGCCAGGACCGGCAGCCAGCTGGTTGACCTGCACGGGCAGAACAAACAGCAGTCATTGCTGGCCGCTGCAACCCAGCGGGATTTGCTGGATGCTTACGGCGGGGAGGAGCTTTTGCAGACGCGCGCCGAGGTGACGGAGCTTTACCGGCAGGTGCAAAAAAATGCGCGCGAGCTGGAGAAACTTGGCGGGGGCGAGGCTGCCGCCGCCCGTGAGGCCGATTTTTTGCGTTTTCAGCTGCAGGAAATTACGGCGGCAGCCCTGTCGGAAGAAGAGGAAGCAGAGCTGGAGGGACGCTTCCGCCGCCTGGCGAATGCCCGCCAGCTCCTGGAATACACGGGCCGGATTTATGCCGGCCTGTATGAAGATGCCCATGACAATGCCGTCGTGGACCGCCTGGGAGTTCTGGCCAAAGAATTAGCTGCTGCAGTTGCTCTGGACGGCAGCCTGGCCGAGCTTTTGGCGCAGGTGGAAAGCGCGGCGGAGCAGTTGCAGGACGCCGCCCGGCAGCTGCAGTATTACCGGGACAGTATCAGCCTGGATGAGGCGGAGCTGCAGGAAGTGATGCTGCGCCTGGAAACGTACCGGAAAATGAAAAAGAAATACGGGCCTACTGTGCTGGATGTGGCTGCTACGGCAGAACGGCTGCAAAAGGAGCTGGCGGAACTGGAAAACCGCAGCGCCAGAAGGGAAGCCTTGGCGGCGGAGCAAAAACGGTATGCGGCCAAATTGGCGGAGGCGGCCGACAGGCTGACCGCGCTGCGGAAAAAAACGGCTGCAGTGCTTGCCGGCCGCATTACGGAGGCAATGCAGGAAGTTGCCCTGCAGGGCGCTTCTTTTGCCGTGGCCGTGGAACCGGAGCTGCAAATCGGTCCCTACGGCCGGGACCGGATTGAATTCCTGCTTTCAGCCAATGTGGGCGAGCCTTTGCGCTCCCTGGCCAAAACTGCGTCTGGCGGGGAAATTTCCCGGGTAATGCTGGCCATAAAAAGCGTTTTGGCGGTGGAAGATGAAGTGGAAACACTCATTTTTGATGAAATAGACGCCGGCATCGGCGGCCTTACGGTGGGCAAGGTGGCGGAAAAGCTGCAGCAGCTGGCGCAGCACAGGCAGGTTATCTGCGTGACGCACCAACCTGTCATTGCAGCCGCAGCCGACAATCACTTTGTCCTTTACAAGGAAAGTGCCGGCGGCCGCACCTTTACCAGGATTAAACAGCTGACGGCGGCAGAAAGGGAGCAGGAAGTGGCCAGAATGCTTGGCAGCAGGGATGCGACGGCTCTGGCGCACGCCCGCGAGCTCCTGCGCCGGAAAAACAAGCGATGACCTTCCGAGGAGGAAGGTTTTTTTATTAAACAAAAATTTTCGTTCACTTCTTTGCCTGACAGTTAAGCCAGATGATACAAAGAAATTATGTTAACTAAATTCGCATAAAAAAATGTGCCGCGGTTATCTTAAAATTACACTTTTCTTTAATTTTCGGAGGTGATTCAACCACCGATGTGGTAAGGAGTGATAACCGCGTGAGAAAACAGTATAGCAGGCGGAAGCTGGTTTTTTCGCTGGTGGGGCTCATCCTGCTGCTGCTTGTGACTTTTCCCTGGCGCATCTGGCTTGCCCTGCAGGATGACTTGCGGATCTTTGAGGGGGATATACATTATGTTAACATAGCAAGCCCCCTGCCGGTATCGGTCCGCGGAGACAAGGACGGCATCCTGCAGCTTAACGGTGTACCTGTTTCCAGGGACGGCAACAAGCTTGACCTGCGTTTGCCGCTGCAGTTTGTGGCTGAAAAGATGGGCTCTGTCAATCTTGAATTCCGCCTGTTCGGCATAATTCCCCTGCGGCAGCTGACAGTCAATGTACTGCCCGAGAAAAAACTGGTACCGGGCGGGCATTCCATCGGCATCAAACTGCACAGTGAAGGCGTGCTGGTGGTGGGCCATCACCAGGTGCACGGGCCGGACAGCACAACATCGCCGGCAAAGGATGCAGGCATAATCGTGGGTGATGTGCTGCTTGCCATCAACGGCCGTGATTTGCAGGATGCCAATCAGGTAGCACAGATTATCAGGGAAGAGGCCGCCAAAAAAGACAAGCTTTCCTTTACCATTAAAAGAGGCGATCAGCAATTTACGGTAGAGGTAAAGCCGTTGCTCTGCCAGGAAACAAAGCAGCCCCGGATTGGCCTCTATGTCCGTGATTCAGCCGCAGGCGTCGGAACGCTGACTTTTTACGATCCAAAAACAAAACGATACGGTGCGCTGGGACATGTCATCACCGATGTGGACACGAACCAGCCCATTGAAATCCGGGACGGCCAGATAGTGAAAGCAAATATTGTCAGCATCAAGGCGGCGCGGCGGGGCTATCCCGGGGAAAAAACCGGCATTTTCCAGGAAGGCAAGGACCTGGCCGGTACCATTGACAAAAACTGCCTCTTTGGCATTTTTGGCACCCTGCACAGCCTGGAGCCGGTGGCGGGAGAAGAGCGAAAAGCCATACCTGTGGCGCTGATTTCCCAGGTCAGGCCGGGACCGGCGGAAATCCTGACCGTTGTGGACGGGACGACCATTGAACGTTTTGCCATTGAAATTCAGCGCGTCTACAACCAGTCGCGCCCCAGTGACAAGGGAATGGTCATTGCCATTACCGACGAACGCCTTTTAAAGGAGACGGGCGGCATAGTCCAGGGAATGAGCGGCAGCCCCATTATTCAGGACGGCCGTTTAGCCGGTGCGATCACCCATGTTTTTGTCAACGATCCAACCCGCGGGTATGCTGTCTTTGCCGAATGGATGGTTGAAGCGGCCGGTATTTTCAATGAAACAGCCGAAGTGGAACCGAAGCAGGTTGCCCTTTAGCGTTGTTACAGGAAAACACCCGTGCAGGGTGTTTTTCTTGTCGCTGATAAAGAGAGAAAAAATTCTTTCTCTTTTTGCCGCCGGGGGAAAGGAATATCCCTCCAGATGTCGAATAATTCTGACTGGAAAGAAAAATCATTATCGTCAGATTCAGGAGGAGATAAAGGGATGCTAAAAGTATTTGTTGCGGATGACAATAGAGAATTTAGCGATCTTTTGGTGGAATACCTGGAACAGCAGCCGGATATTGAAATTGTCGGAAAGGCGTACAACGGCAAAGAAACGCTGGAGTTGATTGCCAACAACCCGCCTGATATCCTTTTGCTGGATATTATCATGCCCCACCTGGACGGCCTTGGCGTCCTGGAACAGCTGAACAAAATGAGTAACAAGCCGAAAGTGATCATGCTGACGGCTTTCGGCCAGGAGGATATCACACGCAAAGCGGTGGAACTGGGGGCGACCTATTATATTCTCAAACCTTTCAACATGGATGTTTTGGTGGAAAGGATCCGGCTGCTGGGAGCCAGTGAAAAAACGGCACCGACTGTTTCCACACTTGCGCGCCCGTTTAAGAAATCCAATCTGGAGGCAGATGTCACCAATATAATCCATGAAATCGGCATCCCTGCCCATATTAAAGGTTACCACTATCTGCGTGAAGCAATCATGATGGTCGTGGAGGAAGTGGATATACTGGGATCTGTCACCAAAGTGCTCTACCCGCGCATTGCTGAAAAATTCGATACTACCAGCTCCAGGGTGGAAAGGGCAATCCGTCACGCCATTGAGGTAGCCTGGTCACGCAACAACATTGAAACCATCAGGAAATTTTTCGGCTATACCGTCAATACGGAACGGGGCAAGCCGACCAACTCAGAATTTATTGCTTTGGTTGCCGACCGCCTGCGCCTGTACGGCAAAGTTGCGCACTAGTCTGTCCGTCATTATCTTTACTTACTTGCCAAATTTTCGCCTGCCGGGGAAGAATCTAACCCGGCAGGCAGTTTTTTTCTGTCAGGATGTTTAATTTATGGCACGATTAACATACTAGAAAGAAAAAGGACAGGATGGGAAGCGGATGCGGCTGCCGTTTGCTTACACAGCGGTCATAAGTGGACCGGCCCGCCTGGGGAGGCGGACAAAAACGCTGGCGGAACGCCTGGAGCCGGGTGATATTGCCATCATAGACCACCGCGACCTGGACGAACTGGCCGCCCGCTCCCTGGCGGACCGCAGGGTGAGGGCGGTGATTAACGCGGCTGCTTCCATCTCCGGCAAGTATCCGAACAACGGCCCTCTGGTTTTATGGCAGGCCGGAATTCCCCACCTGGACCTGGCGGGGAGCGAGCTTTTTGCTGTCGTCCGGGACGGAGACCGGATTGCCTTGCGGGGGAATGAAATCTGGCGCAAAGGCGAGCTATTGGCCACAGGCAGGGTGGTGGACGCGGAAGTGATTGAGGAACAAATGCGGTTGGCGGAAAAAAACCTGGACAGCCTGCTTGGGACCTTTGTGCAAAATACGCTGGAATATGCGCTGCGGGAAAAGGAACTGATCCTGGGCGGCCTGGAGATTCCCCGGCTCAATACGTCTTTTGCCGGCCGCCATGCGCTGGTGGTTGTGCGCGGTAAATCTTACAGGGAAGACCTGCAGGCAATCAAGCATTACCTGGATGAAGTAAAGCCGGTCCTGGTGGCGGTGGACGGCGGCGCCGATGTGCTCCTGGAATACGGCTACATACCCGACCTGCTGGTGGGTGACATGGACAGTGTCAGTGATGCCGCTTTATGCAGGGCAAGGGAGAGAGTGGTCCACGCCTACCCGGACGGGCGGGCCCCCGGGATGGAAAGAATTCGCCGGCTGGGGCTCGACGCAAAGGTGATGCGGGCGCCCGGCACCAGTGAAGACATTGCCCTGCTCCTGGCCTATGAATGTGGCGCCCGGCTGATTGCGGCGGTAGGCACGCATTCCAATATGATTGATTTCTTGGAAAAAGGCCGCAAAGGCATGGCCAGCACTTTTCTGGTACGGCTGAAAGTAGGGAACAGGCTGGTTGACGCACGGGGCGTGAGCCAACTGTACCGCCACCGCGTTTCCGGGAGAGCGCTCCTTTTGCTGACACTGGCGGCAGGCATTCCCGTCTTGGCCATTGCCTGCGCCAGCCCCGTTGTCCGGCATCTTTTCCGCCTTTTGGCCCTGCGTTTGCGTTTCTTCTTATAAGGAGGTTTCCATGCTGCGCCTGCGTGATCACATTATTACCCTGGTTGCCGTTTTTCTTGCCCTTGGCCTGGGGATTCTAATCGGTACCGGTTTCAGCGAGGATATGCTTGTTACACAGCAGCGCCTGCTAATTGACCGCCTGACGCTGGAATTCAGCGACTTGCGGGAGGAGCAGCGCCGCCTGGAAGCCCAAATCCAGGAACAAAAGCGTGACCTGTATTTATGGGAGCAGTACCAGAAAGCCCTTTATGACATGTATGTTCCCGGCAGCCTGGCAGGGCAAAAGCCTGCCCTGATCTGCCATGCGGCGGAACTGCCGGAGGCGGTGCCGGCACTGCTGGCGGATGCAGGAGCCGAACCGGTGGCACTGCTGCGGGTGGCGGCAAAAGGGACAGGGGAGCAGGCAATAGCGAGTCTCGGGCAGGCGGTTTGCGACCTGCTTGCCGCCGGTGATGCGGAAAGGCAGGCGGAAGTGCTGCAGGAACTGCAGCAGGACGGCCGGCTGAGTGCGGAGCTGATATTGCCGGAGGCGGCGGATGCCGTGCTGCTTTTTCTGGGTGAGAAAGAGCAAGTGGACACGGTTTTTGTCCGGGACTTGGCAGCCGCGGCAAAAAGCCTCGGCATTGCGCTGGTGGGTCTCGAAAACAGCAAGGTCAAAAAATCAGCCCTGGAAGAACTGAAAGCCGCCGGCATGTCCACTATTGACAACGCGGACACTGTCTTCGGCCAGTTTTCCCTGCTGGCCGTGCTGCAGGGGGTGCCGGGCAACTACGGAATTAAAGCCGGTGCCGATGCTTTCCTCCCCGCCTTCAGGGAGGTGCCCTAATGCTTGTTTCAGCCGTAATCCCGGCTTTTAACGAGGAAGAAACAATTGCTGCCACCGTATTGGCCCTGCAGTCCGTCAGTGAAGTCGGTGAAATTGTGGTGGTTGACGACGGTTCCCGGGATATGACGGCCCAAAAGGCCAGAGAGGCCGGGGCGGTTGTTGTCACCCTGCCGCGCAATGCGGGCAAGGCCGGTGCCCTGGCGGCAGGGGTAGAGCAGGTGCGGGGGGAAATTCTCTGTTTTGTTGATGCGGACCTGGGAGCGTCGGCAGCCGAATTTGCCCGTTTAATCCCGCCCGTGGTTGCAGGACAGGCTGATATGGTCATTGCCGCTTTCCCGCCGTCTTCCGGCCGGGGCGGTTTCGGCCTGGTAAAAAATTTTGCCCGGGCGGCAATCCGCCTGGGCGGCGGTTTTCACAGCACCTGCCCCCTTTCCGGCCAGCGGGTTCTTAGGCGTGAAGTCTGGGAGAAGGCGGGAGGCGGCCTGCACGGTTTTGGTGTGGAGGTGGGGCTGACACTTTCCTGCCTCCGGCAAGGCTTTCGTATCTGTGAAATTCCCGTGGCAATGACACACCGGGAAACGAAAAGGAACCTGGCCGGTTTCCTGCACCGCGGCCGCCAGTTTATTGATGTGGCCAGAACATGCGGTTATCTCTGGTTGAAGCAGAGGGGGCGAGGCTGATGGCGCAGTTTTTTTACCTTGTCCTCAGTCTCTTGGCGGCAATGCTTTTTGCGCCCTTGTGGGCGGAGCTGGCCTGTCTTGCCGGCCACCTGGCGCCCAACTACCGCGGGAGGGCAATCCCGCAAAGCATGGGGGCAATTTTTTTGCCGGTTTTTCTTTTGGCGGCAGCCTGGGCTTATGTGACGGAACTGCTTGCAGCTTCCGTTTTGTGGCGTGCCCTGCTGGTAGTCTTTGCTTTCGGTCTCCTTGGCCTGGCGGACGATATCTGGGGCGACCGGCGGTCAAAAGGTTTTACCGGCCATTTTGCGCGCTTTTTCCGGGAAGGCAGCATTACCACCGGGCTGATCAAGGCTGTGGCCGGCTATTTGGCCTGCCTGGCCGCCACATGCGGAATGCCTGTTTTTTTCCCGCTGCTTTTTTTGCGGGCGGCGCTTGTAGCCTTGTCCGCCAATTTGCTAAACCTGCTGGACCTGCGGCCGGGACGCTCCCTTAAAGTATTTTTTCTGCTTGCCCTGCTGCTTGTCACGCTTGTGCCAAAGGAAGCGGGGGTGCTTTTGCTTTTTCCTTTTTTGCTGGCGGCTTTTATTCTTTTTCCCCGCGACCTTGCCGCCCGCGGCATGCTGGGTGATACGGGCGCTAATGTCCTGGGTGCGGTCCTTGGCCTTTTTACGGTGCTTTTTGGCAGCAGCCTGCTGCAACTGGGGTCTTTGGCCCTGCTTGCCGGTGTGCACGTGCTGACGGAAAAAGTATCGCTGTCCGCCGTAATCGACAGGCAGCCGCTTTTGCGCTTCCTGGATCACCTGGGGCGTACCGGACAGTTTGAATAAAGGACGGGAGGAAAGAGGCACATGCCGGCGAAAGATAAAAGGAAGAAAATGCATGTATAGCTCCCGTACGGCTGAAGTCCTGGCTGTTCGGCAGCAGTCCGGGACCTGCGAGGAACTGCTTGTCCGCCTGCGGGAAGGAGATGCCAAGGCGCTCAACTATCTCCCCCTCACCGGCCCGGCCGCCGCGGGGGATTTTGTCGTGCTTAACACCACGGCAGTGGAGCTCGGGTTGGGCAGCGGCGGCTATCATTTTGTGGTGCTGAACTTGTCCCGTCCGGAACGAAGTGCCGCCGGAGCCGGGCATATCATGAAGCTGCGTTATACACCGCTGCAGGTTAAAGTCCTGGCAGTGGAAGAAGAGGCCTCCCCCTACCACGAAATCATGAAAGAAGCCGTCAGCCTGGACGGTATGCCCGTCATTGCGGCCGAACTGCATAGCATGCTGGCACCGCTGGCCCTGGCCCTGCAGCATTTCAGGCCGGGCACCCGCCTTGTCTATGTGATGACGGACGGCGGGGCGCTGCCTGCTTTTCTCAGCCGGGCTGCCGCCGCCTTAAAGGCGCGGGGGCTGCTCGCCGGGGTTGTAACCTGCGGTCATGCTTTTGGCGGGGACCTGGAGGCGGTTACCGTCTACAGCGGTCTTTTGGCGGCCAAGCATGTCCTGCGGGCGGACGCCGCCATTGTCTGCATGGGCCCGGGTGTGGCCGGGACGGGGACGCCTTTTGGCTTCTCCGGCCTGGAAGTGGGCGATAACCTGAATAGAATCTGTTCCCTGCAAGGGCGGCCCATTGCCCTGCCGCGCCTCAGCTTTGCCGACCCCCGCCCGCGTCACCGTGGCTTCTCCCACCACACGCTGCGGGCGCTAGTGGACGCTGCCCTGGCGGAGGTGGATGTGCCTCTGCCGGCTCTGGCGGGGGAGGAGGCGGCATATCTTGCCGGCCAGATTGAGGCCTGCGGACTGGCCCAAAAGCACCTTCTTTACTACTATGACAATCTTTCCCTGGACTGCCTCGCGCCGGATTACGCTTTGTGCCGTACCATGGGACGCACGCCGGAGGAGGATCCTGTTTTCTTCCTGGCGGCGGTTGCCACCGCTCTGCATACGGCCAAGATATTGGCCGGCAGCATCACTGAAGACGCAGCCGGAGAAAGGCGTCCAGTGTCAGATCACGCGGCAGCGTGCGCAAAAAGCAGCGCAACTCAGCCACTGTGCCGATAAAAAGAAAACGGTCGTAAAAACTGATTGTCTGCATGTGCAAAATCCCCCTGAAAAGTGTTCCTGGAGCAGGTTATGGGAGCAGGAGAAAAAATATGCACAGGAGGTGCAAGATGCGGGAAAGAACCATTGCGCGGGAAATTAAATATGCGGGGAAAATTATTACCGTCCGTGTAGACCAGGTGGAGCTGCCGGACGGGAAAACAGCCAGCAGGGAAGTGGTGGAACATCCGGGAGCGGCGGCGGTCCTGGCGGTGAATAAAGCCAAAGAAGCTTTTTTTGTACACCAGTTCCGCAAGGCGGTGGAAAAAGAACTGCTGGAAATCCCTGCCGGCAAGCTGGAGGCAGGGGAAGAGCCGCACGTTTGCGCCGCCAGGGAACTGGCGGAGGAAGTGGGCATGGCTGCAAATGATTTGCGCCTTTTGGCGGCATTTTACACTTCTCCCGGTTTTGCGGCGGAAAAACTTTACGTATATTTGGCTACAGGCCTGCATCCCGTCTCCTCGTCCACCGAGGATGATGAATTTCTGGAGCCGGTGCGCCTGCCCCTCTCGGAAGCTGTGCGCATGGCACGCTCGGGTGAAATTGAAGATGCCAAGACCTTGATTGCGCTGCTTTTGGCCGCCGACCTGGGGCTGGCTACTTAGCCCTGTCATATCAGCCAAAGCTGCGGCATATACTGTTCCATGACGGACAAGTCGGGAGGGACAGTGATGCGGCAGGGGCGCGGGACAGTTTCCGTGGCACGGCATTTGCAGGAGAATTATCTCATTTATCTGGCCGTTTTTCTGGCACTGACAGCAGGCATTGTCACAGGGGCGCTTTCTGTGCACCGCTTGAGCGAAGACCAGGTCAGTGAATTGAACGAGGTTTTTGCCAATTTCCTGGATTACCTGGCCGGCGAACATGCTCTGAACCATACGCTTATCCTGCAGCGCTCCCTGTTGCAAAACGGGATGCTGGTACTGCTTTTCTGGCTGTGCGGCATTCTTTTCTTCGGTTTTTTGTTTGCTTTGGGGCTGGTTTTTTACCGCGGCTTCAGCCTTGGTTTTACAGTAGGTTTTCTGGCCGGCCAGAAGGCGCTGCAAGGGATGGTTTTTACCGCGGCGGCCGTCCTGCCGCAGAACCTGCTTTATATCCCGGCCATTTTGCTGACCGGTGTCCTCTCGGCGGCCATGTCGCTGCGTTTTTTGCGCCGGCGCCTCAGGCGGCAGCCGGCACCGGCCGGAAACAATCTGCTGCAGTATACGCTGGCCGTCCTTTTGTTGTCAGCTTTTTTTGCCGCCGGCAGCCTGGTGGAGACCATGGTCACACCGGCACTGATGCGGGCGGTAGCCGGCTTCTTCTGAAGGAAAAAGCAGCGCCGGCATTTTCCGGTTCTTGCGGGGAAAAGCTTACATATTGTTTGTATAGAGAAAGGTTCCCGGTCGGGGGGTGCAGTGATGCTTTTGCCTGTGACCCGAAAGTTCTGCCGCCTGCTTGCTGCTTGCCTGCTTTTATTTTTTGTCCTGCCCCTTTTGTCTTTTTATCTGGACTGGGCCGTGCGGCCTGAAATTACCGGCGCCCTGCCGCTCCGGACACAAATGGCCGCCGCCCGGCCGGGCACCGCCAAAAGGGGGGAAGCTTGCGGCCGGCGGTCAAGAATCGTGTTCCATATACATGATTTTTACCAAAATGGGTTATGATTTTTCCGAAAGAAAAGGATTTTGTCCAAATTGCGCAGAATATTTCCGAATATAGGAAACCGGGGTATATCCTGGCCGGCAGGGGACCGGAGTTTGTTGTCAAAGGAGCAGAATTATGGAAAGAACATTGCGGGAATTTATTGCTTACCTGTCTGTTGAAAAAGGCCTGGCCGCCAACACACTGGAAGCATACAGGCGGGATATAAAGGGTTTTGCCGAATTTTTGAAAAAAAGCGGCCTGACCGGTTTTGAAGAAACAACACGCCGTCATATCGTTGCCTACCTGCATAATCTGCAAAAAAGCGGCAGGGCGACTTCCACTCTTTCCCGCAATCTGGCATCAATCCGTTCTTTCTATAACTTCCTGTTTGCGGAAAAACGCATTGAGGAGAATCCTGCTGCCGACCTGGAGTCACCCAAGCTGGAAAAAAGGCTGCCCCGTGTTCTTTCCACCCAGGAAGTGGATTTGCTCCTGGAACAGCCCGACTGCCGGAAAATCGGCGGTATGCGAGATAAAGCCATGCTGGAAATGATTTATGCCACCGGCATCCGTGTTTCCGAGCTGATGTCGCTGAATGTGCCCGACGTCAACCTGGAGGCAGGCTTTGTCCGCTGCATCGGCAAAGGCTCCAAGGAACGCCTGATTCCCCTGGGCTCGGTGGCCATCCGCTATCTTAACCAGTACCTGCTCTACAGCCGGCCCAAGCTGGTCCGGGAGGAAGGGGAGCGTGCCCTCTTTGTCAACCAGCACGGCAAGCGGCTGACACGCCAGGGCTTCTGGAAAATACTGAAAAAATACGCCCAGCTGGCGGGCATTACCAAGGATATTACACCGCATACCATCAGGCATTCTTTTGCCACACACCTCCTGGAAAACGGGGCCGACCTGCGCTCCGTGCAGGAAATGCTGGGGCACGCCGACATTTCCACCACGCAGATTTATACCCAGGTAACAAGGCGCAAGCTGCGGGATGTGTATGAAAAGGCACATCCCCGTGCCTAAGTGTGAGGAAGAACAAATGAAAATCAGGCGTATTATCATGATTGTCCTGGACAGTTTAGGCGTGGGGGAATTGCCCGACGCCTCTCTTTATGGTGATGCGGGCAGCAACACACTTGCCCATACAGCCGCCGCCGCCGGGGGACTTTCGCTGCCTGTCATGGGATCGTTCGGTCTCGGCTGCCTGACGGAGGTGGCCGGCGTTCCCTGTAGCGCCGAACCCGGGGCCGCGTACGGCAAAATGGCGGAAAAATCCAAGGGCAAGGACACCACTACAGGCCACTGGGAAATTACGGGCATCATCCTGGAGCAGGCTTTTCCCGTCTTTCCCGACGGCTTTCCGGAGGAAATTATCAAGCCTTTCACAAAGGCCATCGGCCGGCCGGTCCTGGGAAATACCAGGGCTTCCGGCACGGAAATTATCAAGGAACTGGGGGAGAAGCATCTCCGTACCGGCTTCCCCATAGTTTACACGTCCGCCGACAGTGTTTTTCAGATTGCCGCCCATGAAGAAGTGGTGCCGCTGCCGCTATTATACAAGTGGTGCGAAACGGCCCGGGAGCTTTTGCGCGGCGAATATGCGGTGGGCAGGGTCATTGCCCGTCCCTTTGCGGGAAAGGTTGGCAGTTTTTTCCGCACGCCCAACCGCCGCGATTACTCCCTGCCGCCGCCGCAGCCCACACTCCTGGACCGTCTTGCGGCAGCAGGCTACGAGGTGCTGGGTATCGGCAAAATCACGGACATTTTTGCCGGTCGCGGCATCACCCGTACCGTTCATACCAAAAATAACGATGAAAGCATGCAGGCTGTGCTGGACGGGATGGACAGCTGCCCGGGCGGCCTCATTCTTGCCAACCTAGTGGATTTTGATAAGCTCTACGGCCACCGCAATGATGCCGCAGGCTATGCCAAGGCCCTGGAGAGAGTGGACGGACAGCTTGCCTTGGTTGTCGGCAAAATGCAGACGGAGGACCTGCTGTTCGTGCTGGCGGACCACGGCTGCGACCCGATTCACCCCCATACCGACCATACCCGGGAATATGTTCCACTTTTAGTCTATGGCCGGCAGGTAAAGCCGGGGCCGCTGGGAATCCGCAGCACTTTTGCCGACGTAGGGCAGACTGTGGCGGAGCTTTTCGGCGTGGAACGCCTGGAGCACGGTGAATCATTTGCCCGAAGGCTGGGATTGTAAAAATGCGCATGACCGAGATTCTGGAAAAGAAGAAAAACGGACAGCCGCTAACGGAAGCGGAAATTAACTATTGGATTGACGGCTGCATGTCCGGGGAGATTCCCGACTACCAGACGGCAGCACTGCTGATGGCCATCTATTTCCGCGGCATGAACAAGGAGGAAACGGTGGCCCTTACGTCCGCCCTGGCCCGGTCGGGGCAGCAGCTTGATTTTTCCGGGCTTGCTTTTGTGGCGGACAAGCATTCCACCGGCGGAGTTGGCGATAAAACGACGCTTGTCCTGCTGCCTCTTTTGGGTGCGGCCGGTGTGCGCATGGCCAAAATGTCAGGCAGAGGGCTTGGCCATACCGGCGGCACCATCGACAAGCTCTCCTGCATTCCCGGGTTCCGGACGGACCTGCCGCGGGACGTTTTTTTGCGGCAGGTGGAGGAGCTGGGTCTTGCCCTGACCGGGCAGACGCCGGAGCTGGCGCCGGCGGACGGCAAACTGTATGCACTGCGTGATGTCACTGCCACGGTGGACAGTCTCCCGCTGATCGCCTCTTCCGTGATGAGCAAAAAAATTGCTTCCGGCGCCCGGAGCATTGTCCTTGACGTGAAAACAGGCAGCGGCGCTTTTTTCCAAAGCAGGGAAAAGGCCATGGCGCTGGCCCGCCTGATGGTTATGATCGGCAACCGCATAGGGCGCCGGACTGTGGCGCTTTTGACTTCCATGGAGCAGCCCCTGGGCTATGCGGTGGGCAACCATATCGAAGTGCTGGAAGCCATTGCCACCCTGAAAGGGGAAGGACCGGAAGACCTGCGGGAGCTCTGCCTTGCCCTGGGCACGGAAGTAATGCTCTTGACGGGGAAAGAAACGGACCCTGCAGCGGCCAGGGAAGGTCTGGCAACGCTGCTTGCCGGTGGCGAGGCGCTGGCGATGTTCCGCCGCTTTGTGGCCGCCCAGGGAGGCGACCCGGAGGTAACGGAACGGCCTGAGCTGCTTGGTGTCCCGGCCGCCACCCGCGCCGTCTTTGCACCGGAGGACGGCTATATCAGCCGGCTTGACGCCCGCCGGGTAGGGGAAGCGGCGGTGATGCTGGGCGCGGGGCGGGAGAAGAAGGATGATCCCGTGGACCTGAATGCCGGCATTAAATTGTATAAAAAAACGGGCGACTTGGCAAAAGCGGGGGAGCACCTGGCGGATGTCTTCTGCAACGACCCGCAAAAGCTCAGACAGGCGGCTGAATATCTGCAGTCAGCCTTTGCCTTCAGCCAGGAAAAACCTCCCTCCCAGCCTCTTATCCTGGGGCGCATTGCCTGAGAATTTACAGGAGCTACCGGCCACCGGCCGGTATATTATTTTGCCTGCGCCAAAAACTAGAAGCAAATGAATTCATGCTGGGAGGAATGCCAATGCGCACGAAACTCTTGGTTCTGCTTCTGGTTGTGCTGCTTGTCCTGCAGGCGGCAGGGCCGGCAGCTGCCACGGAATTTGATTTTTCTTCCGCTTCGCAGCTTTTAATGGACGTGGGCAGCAAAAAAATTCTTTATGAAAACAACGCCCGGGAAAGGCTTTTTCCGGCCAGTGTAACGAAAATTATGACCATGCTCCTGGCCATGGAGGCGCTGGAAGCCGGGAAAGTTTCACTGACGGATATGATTCCCGTCAGTGAAGAAGCGGCGGCACACGGCGGTTCCCAAATTTTTCTCTCGCCGGGCGACCGTGTTTCTTTTGAGGATTTAATGATTGGCATTGTGGTGGGCTCCGCCAATGACGGCGCCTGGGCCATGGCCGAATACCTGGCCGGTTCCGCGGAGGCTTTCGTGGAACAGATGAATGCCAAAGCCAAGGAACTGGGAATGCACGATACCCATTTTGTCAACCCTCACGGTTTGCATGATGAAAACCATTATACCACCGCGTATGATATTGCCTTGATGTCTCTGGAGCTTCTGAAATATCCCCAGGTGCTGGAGTGGGCCAGCATCTGGATGGATGAAGAATTCCTCAAGGGCAAAATCAAAAAAGCGGAAGGAGTTTATTTAAGCAATTCCAACAATCTTGTCCGCTTTTATGAAGGAGCGGACGGGCTGAAAACAGGCTATACCACTGAAGCCGGCAACTGCATTGCCGCCACGGCCAAACGCGGCAATACCAGGCTTTTGGCCGTCATCATGAAGGCTCCGGGACGGCCCGCCCTTTTTGCCGAAGCTCGGGAGCTTCTGAACTGGGGCTTTGCCAATTATGAGAGTGTGCCCATCGTGAAAAAAGGGGAAGTGCTGGCTACTGTGCCGGTGGACAAAGGCACAAAGACACGGGTAAAAATCCTGGCCGGGGACGACCTGGCGCTTTTGGTGGAGAAGGGAACAGGGACCGATTTTGTGCGGGAGCTGCAGCTGTCGGAGCGTCTGCCTGCTCCCCTTTCAGCCGGGCAGGCAGTGGGCAGCCTTGTCGTCAAGTCGCAGGAGGGGGAAGAGCTGGGACGGGTTGAACTGGTGCCTGCCAGTGAAATACAAAGAGCAAGTCTTTTAACCATCTATAAACGTTTTGTCTACCAGTGGCTGCAGCCGGGGAAGCGAATATATTAACGGAATGCGGGCAGGCTTGCCGCAGGAGAGGGCACAGGCGGCTTTACACGCCGGAAGCGTCTGCCAACCGTGCCGGGTGAAAACAGTCTGCGCCCGGCAGTTGACGGGCGCTCTCCGGCTTTTTTTGCTTTTAGTGCGGGAAGCCTTTTTGTGGCGCTGGCAGGAGTTGCCACTGCCGCGGCGAATAATTCTTTTGGAAATAATCGACAAAGGGGAGGGGCCTGTGGAAGCTACTTTGCTGCGTGCCGGCAGCACCCTGATTGTCCGGATGAAAGGCGAACTGGACCATCATGCTGCAGACAGGCTGCGGGCCGGCATTGATGACAAGCTGAACCGGGGCGGAATACAGGCTGTCCTGTTTGATTTCAGCGGCGTCAATTTCATGGACAGTTCCGGGGTGGGGATGCTGCTTGGGCGCTATAAAATTATGGCGGAAAAAGGCGGCAAGGTTCTGGCCTGCAGTCTGAACCCCAGAATTATGCGTATTTTTACCATGGCGGGCTTGCAGAAAAAAATACCTGTTTTCAGCAGCCGGGAAGACGCCCTCGCAGGCGCAGAGGGGGGTTGCAGATGGCAAACTACATGAAGCTGGAGATACCGAGCAAATCCCAGAATGAAGCTTTTGCCCGCATTGTGGTGGCTGCCTTTGCCGCCCAGGCCGACCCGACTATCGATGAGATATCGGATGTCAAGACGGCCGTCTCCGAGGCGGTAACAAATGCGGTGATCCACGGCTATGAAAACGGCTCCGGCACCATTGTGGTCAGTGCTACCCTGGAAGGGAACCGCCTGGAGGTTACAGTAACCGACTTTGGCGTCGGCATTGCCGACCTGGAGCAGGCCATGATGCCGCTCTACACTTCCAAGCCGGAACTGGACCGCTCCGGGATGGGTTTCACCATCATGCAGAATTTCATGGATGAAGTCCAGGTAGAGTCTGAGCCGGGGAAGGGCACCACCGTCAGGATGGTAAAATTCTTCGGCCGGACGGGCGGCGCGGAGGCGTAGACACGCCGATGGAAGATGCGCTTAGTAGGCATATGCCCCTTGTCCGCAGCCTGGTGAAACGTTACCGCGGTGAATATGCCGAGGAGGATGATTTGTTTCAGGTTGGCTGTATCGGCCTGCTGAAAGCATTGCGGGGGTTTGACCCGGGGCGGGGCACGGCCTTTGCCACTTATGCGGTGCCTGTTATTGCCGGTGAAATAAAAATGTATCTGCGGGGACAGGGCAGTGTCAAATACAGCAGGGCAGTGAAACAGCAGGCCGGACGGGTAAAGCGTGTCCGGGAAGAACTGGAGCAGCGCCTGGGCAGACAGGCCAGCCTGACCGAACTGTCGGCCGCCTGCGGCCTTGAGCGGGAGGAACTGCTCATGGCCCTGGAAGCATCCCGCATGCCCGTTTCACTGGACGAAGAGCCGCCGGGCAGAGACCTGGCGGTTGGGGAACCGTCCGCGGCGGAAGAAGTCCTGGACCGCTTGGCGCTGCACGAAGCGCTGCAGCATCTCTCGGAGCGGGAGCGCCGGATTGTGCTTTACCGCTACTTTCGTCGGAAAACGCAGCAGGAAGTGGCGGACATTCTGGGACTTTCCCAGGTGCACATCTCCCGCCTGGAAAAAAAAGTACTGCAAAAGCTTAAAGCCCAGCTTTCGGATTCAGGCTGAAGCTTTTTGCCTTTATTTGCCGTGACAGGCAGACACGTCTTTGCGCATCGAAAATTGCATAAATATATTTTGCCCTGCAGGGAAATACTTCTTTGCAGGGCGTTTTTTATGTAAACGTTTATCCGGCAGACTTTCCGGGCAAAATAATGCTAAAACAGGAGGTGACAGCATGACCGTAGTCAAGGTTGTGGAACTGGTCGGCGAGTCCAAGATCGGCTGGGAGGATGCGGTAAAAAATGCCGTGGCGGATGCGGCTAAAACAATTGACAATATTACCGGCGTGCATGTGGAGAACCTGACGGCCAATGTCCAGGACGGGGATATTGTGGAGTATAAGGCAAATGTGAAAGTTGCCTTTGGCGTCCTGGACCGTTAAAAGGCAAGGTTGAAACATGAAGGAAAATTACGCCCTCCCGGCTGTGGAGGGTTTTTTACAGGGATGTGTTTCAGCATGAAACGTCATTTGCCTGGTCCCCCCGAACAAATCAGCCCCCGGCTGCAGGAAAACCTTGACTATTTGGCGGCAAAGCTGGGGCTTGGCAAAAGCATAGACATGCTGCAGAAAGACATGGTTGTCGGGGGAAAAAAAGCGGCGCTGGTCTACGTTGACGGGCTGACAAACGGCGAAGTTGTGGCGCTGATCCTGCAGAAACTGTCAGAACTGAAGCGGGAGGACCTGTGTCCCGATCCGCTGCAGCAGCTGCTTGCCAAAAAGATTCCCTACATGGAAATTGAAGCGGAAAAAAGCATGCCCCAGGCTGTCACCGAGCTGCTTTCTGGGCAGATGCTTTTCTTTGTGGACGGGGAGCAGGCCGTTATTCTCATGGATACACGTACCTATCCCGCCCGCAGCCCGGAAGAACCTGAGACGGAAAGGCTGACGAGGGGCTCCCGTGACGGTTTTGTGGAAACCATGATGTTTAACGTTGCCCTGACGCGCCGGCGTGTACGCGATCCCGGTCTGCGCGTCGAAGGGTTTCGCCTGGGGCGCCGTTCTAAAACCGATGTGGCCCTGATGTATATTGATGGCGTTACTTCCCCCAGGCTGGTGGACGATCTTAAAAGGCGCCTGCAGGCGATTGATGTGGACGGCCTGCCCATGGCGGAAAAGTCGGTGGAAGAATTTATCACCGCCAGCCGCTTCAATGTTTTCCCGCTGGTCAGGTACACCGAGCGTCCCGACGTAGCTGCAACCCATCTTTTGGAAGGACATGTCCTCATTTTTGTTGATACATCGCCCGCGGTGATGATAGTGCCCGTTACTCTCTTCCACCACTTGCAGCATGCCGAAGAGTACCGGCAGAACATTCTTTCCGGCATTTATGTGCGCTGGATCCGTTTTTTGGCTGTTATGATGTCTGTTATTCTGGCGCCGCTTTATCTTCTGGTCTCGCTGGAGCCGTCGCTTTTGCCGCAGGCCCTGCGCTTTATCGGCCCGAAAGAGGTGGGCAACATTCCGCTTTTTCTCCAGTTTATTATTGTCCATTTTGGCATTGACATAATCAGGATTGCCGGCATCCACACACCGTCTCCTCTGGCTACGGCACTGAGCCTGATTGCCGCGCTGCTGATCGGCCAGATAGCCATCGACGTGGGCATTTTTACCCCGGAGGTACTTTTATACGGGGGGCTGGTGGCAGTTGGTATGTTTGCCACGCCAAGCTGGGAATTAAGCCAGGCCAACAGGCTTGTCCACCTCTTCCTGCTGCTGGTTACAGGACTGTTTCGGCTGCCCGGTTTCCTGGCCGGCATAGCCCTTGTCCTGCTCCGCCTTGCCACCAATAAATCGTTTGGTGTGCCGTATCTCTGGCCTATCTTTCCTCCCGATTATGCAGGGCTTTTCAGCGTCCTGGTCAGGCAGCCCCTGCCTGTGGAGGGCAGGCGTCCCCGGGCGCTGGAGCCGCAGGACGAAGACCGGGTGGCGGCGGAGGGAGAGGATAGTCAGGGAAAAGAGTAGCCGATTATTTCTGGAGGTGTATGATGGCTGCAACAGTGGGTATACCACGCGCCTTGCTATATTACCAGTATTATCCTGCCTGGGAGGCTTTTTTCCGGACGCTGGGAGCGGAAATTGTCCTTTCGGCGGATACTTCAAAAAGCATTCTGGACCAGGGCGTCAGGCTGGCGGTGGAAGAAGCCTGCCTGCCTGTCAAGCTTTTTCTCGGGCATGTGGCGGACTTGCGGGACAAGGGCGTGGATATGCTTTTTATTCCCCGCATGGTGTCCGTGGAAGCGAAAAAATACTATTGCCCCAAGTTCCTCGGCCTGCCGGAAATAGTCCGCTGCTGTGTGCCGGATCTTCCGGAAATTCTGTCTCCGGAAATCAATATTGCCAAAAAGCCGGCCCGGACCGTGGCGGAGCTCCGCAGACTGGCAGCACGCTTTGACAGGCGGCCGCGAGTAATTGACCGCGCGCTCGCTGCTGCCAAGGAAGCGCATGCCGCCTATAAAACGCTGCTGCAGTCCGGCTGCACGCCGCTGGAAGCGTTAAACGGCGAGAGAGCGGACTCCAGGCGAGGGGAAATCCGCGTGGCTGTGCTGGGACATGTATACAATGTCAATGACAGGTATTTCAATTGCAATTTGCTGGCCAAGCTGCGGGAGCTGGAAGTGGAGATTGTCACGGCGGAAATGCTGCCCGCGGAGGCGGCTGCCTGCGGCGGTAAATGGCTGCAGAAAGAAAGCTTTTGGAGTTTCGGGCATGAACTGCTGGGGGCCGGCTGCTATCTCCTGCAGGAAAAAAGCGTCCAGGGCGTGATCCTGGTTGCTGCTTTTGGCTGCGGTCCCGATTCACTGATTTGCGAGCTGATTGCACGATATTACAGGCGGTTTTCCGCCATACCCGTCCTGCTTTTAACCCTGGACGAGCATTCGGGGGAAGCCGGCCTTGTGACACGCCTGGAAGCTTTTATTGACATGCTCCGCCGGAGGGTAGCGGTATGAGAAAATTTACTTATCCACATATTGGCACTCTTTCCCTGGCCATTGAAGGCTTGCTGACCGGCCTGGGGCTGGACGTTGTCCCGCCGCCGCCCATTACCAAAAGAACAATTGACCTGGGCGTCCTGCATGCGCCCGAATTTGCCTGTTTCCCGCTGAAAATCAGCCTGGGCAATTTTATTGAAGCCCTGGAAGCCGGGGCGAATACGATAATCATGGCCGGCGGAACCGGCCCCTGCCGTTTCGGTTTTTACTGGGTGGTGCAGCGGGAAATACTCTTTGATCTGGGTTATGATTTTGAAATGATAGTGCTGGAGCCGCCCCAGGGGCAGATAAAACAGGTGCTTGACAAGGCCGGGGCGCTTTATGGCAAATGCAGCCTGGGGCAAGCCTTGTCGGCGCTGCATACTTTTTGGCGCAAAATAAAGGCTCTTGACTTTCTGCATGCCCAAAGCCTCGTGGTCAGGGCGCGGGAGGCGGAACAAGGGGCGACAAGCAAGGCTTATGAAGCAGGTTTGCTCTTTTTGAAAGAAGCGCGGACGCCGCAGGAGGTGCAAGAAAACCTGGAGAGAGCGCTGACTTTGCTGGCAAAAGTCCCCCGGGATCCTGCAAAAGATGTGCTGAAGATCGGCCTGGTGGGAGAAGTTTACATGCTGCTGGAACCGTATGCCAACCTGCAGGTGGAAAAAATCCTGGGGGAGATGGGGGTGGAGGTAAAGCGCGCCGTTTATCTGTCCGACTGGATAAAAGAGCATGTCTTTTTAAGTTCACTCTACCTGCCGGGCGGGCGATCGGTAAAAAAGGCGGCAGCCCCTTATCTGAGGCATTTTGTGGGCGGGCACGGGCGGGATTCGCTGGGAGAGACAGTCCGTTTTGCCCGGGAAGGGTTTGACGGCGTCATCCATATCCTGCCCTTTACCTGCACGCCGGAAATTGTTGCCCAAAGTATCCTGCCGGAAGTAAGCCGCAGGGAAGGGATTCCTTATCTTTCCATCCCCCTGGATGAGCAGTCGGGGGAGGCGGGTTTTGTAACCCGCCTGGAGGCGTTTGTGGACATGCTGCGAGAGCGGCGGAGTGGCAGCAAAAAAAAGCAGTTGTTGAAATAATGTAGCATTGTTGGCAAAATTCTCAAAAAAAAACAGGAAAGTGCCGGACGCTTATTGAATTAACTCAATAAATATATAAGTGTTGGAGGTCTTTGGGGTGGGAGAAAGCGAGAGGACTTTGCTTGACAGTTTTATTGATGTTGCACCGCACTTGAGGGAATTGGTTATGGATGACGTGGCAGTGCTGGTGGCAGATACGGAAAAAATTCGCTTTTGCTGCACCGGCGAAAAAATCGGCGAGATGATGGAACCGGGCACAAAGATCGTGCCCGGCAGTGTGGCTGCGGCTGTTATTGCTTCCGGCAAGAAAGTGGTGCGCCAGGTGGGACCGGAAGTGTTTGGCTTCCCGTACATCGGCATCGGCTACCCGGTGTATGATGCAGACGGTAAACTTTTGGGCTCGGTTTCGGTCATCTCCAGCCTGGAACGGCAGGATGCCCTCTTTTCCGTGGCCAACCAGCTGACATCCGCGACGGAAGAAATGAGTGCCACGACGGAAGAACTGGCGGCTCAGTCTGCCACCCTGGCATCCATCGGGCAACAGTTGAACGAGCTGGACAAGCAATTGGAATTGAGTGTGAAGGAAACAAACGGGCTTTTGAACATGATTCGCAGTGTAACTACCCAGACCAGGCTGCTTGGGCTCAATGCCTCCATTGAGGCGGCGAGGGCGGGAGCGGCCGGGAAAGGCTTTGCCGTGGTGGCGGGCGAAATCAGGCACCTGGCGGAAAGCAGCTCGCGTTTCCTGGCGGAAATTGAAGAAATCCTCGGGGCGCTGAACAAGGCCAAGGAAAACCTGGGGGCGGAAATAGCAAGCATTGCCGATATATCGGCGGAACAGGCCCAGGCCGCCAAGCAGTTGTCTGATGCCGCCCGCGAGTTGTCTGCGACGGCACGGAAGCTGTTGCAGTATGCGGAAAATCTGATGCAATAACAAAAACCGGAAGGTCTGCCGCCTTCCGGTTTTTCCGGCTCCGGCTTATTCCTGTCTGCACTTATCTGTGGTATAATGGGAAAAGATTGAAAACGGGGGATCTGTGATGCAGGTGATTACCACACACCAGAATGCGGATTTTGACGCCCTGGCGTCCATGGTGGCGGCAGGGAAGCTTTACCCGCAGGCAAAGCTTGTCATCCCCCCCGGTCTCGGCCCCAATGTAAGGGAATTTGTGGCGCTTTACAAAGATCTGCTGCAGGCAAAAACACCCCAGGAAGTTGATTTCTCCTCCGTCAGGCGGTTGATTGTGACAGACACCAGGCAGCGCAGCCGGCTGCCGCATTTTCGTCCGCTTTTGGACAAGGTCGCGGAAATACACCTTTTTGACCATCATCCCCCTGGCGCTGACGACTTGCCGGCCACCTGTCTTTTGGCTGAAAAGGTGGGAGCCGCCACCACCCTGCTTGTGGAAAAACTGCTGGAGGGCAACATCAGGATTACACCATTTGAAGCCACACTCTTTATCCTGGGGATTTTTGAAGATACCGGCTGCCTTACCTATAACCGGACAACCATGCGTGACGTCCAGGCCGTCTGCCGTCTCTGGCCGGAAGGTGTAAATTTAGAGGTGCTCCAGACCTTCCTGCACCAGCCCCTGACCGGTGCGCAGCGCGGCCTCCTGGACAACCTGCTGGCAGCCGCCGAATTCCGGGAAATCCGCGGCGTACGTGTGGGCATTGCCGCCGTCGCCGGTGAAGAATATGTAGGCGGGCTGGCCGACCTGACCCAAAAACTGCTGGAAATTGTAGATGCGGACCTTTTTTTTACCGTGGCGGCCATGGCCGGCCGCGTCTATGTAGCGGGTCGCAGCCGAATGCGGCAGGTGGATTTGACGGAAGTTTTGTCTGATTTGGGAGGCAGGGGACACCGCAGTGTAGTTTCCACTGTCGTCGAGAATGATACTGCGGAAAGCGTGAAAGAAAAACTGCTGCTTATGCTTTACCGTCTCATTCCGCAGGCCCGGACGGCAGGATCGGCAATGTCTTCGCCCGTCCGCACAGTAAACGAGGACACGACTGTTGCCGAAGCTCACAAACTGATGCTGCGCTACGGCCACAGCGGCTTCCCCGTGTTGAAGGGAGACCGCCTGACAGGAATTATTTCCCGCCGCGACCTGGACAAAGCACTGCACCATAACCTGGGGCATGCTCCGGTTAGAGCTTTTATGAGCAGAAACCCTGTTACAGTGTCTTCCGATACACCCATAAGGGAGGTGCGGAGGCTGATGACAACACGTGATATCGGACGGCTGCCGGTCATGGAAAACGGCAGCCTGGCAGGAATTGTCACCAGGACGGATGTGCTGCACCTCCTGGAAAGCGAGGAAGAGAGCCCGACAGGGGGCGGCGCGGAGTTGCCGCAGGCGGGAGATGATCTGACGCCCCTTCTGAAAACCCGTTTGCCGCAAAAAATCATGGGGAGGCTGCTTATAATCGGCCAGGCAGCGGACAGGGAGGAAGTAAAAGTTTACGCCGTGGGCGGTTTTGTCCGCGACCTGCTGCTGGGGCTTCCCGTGCGTGACCTGGATTTGGTGGTGGAAGCGCCGGCTATTCCTTTTGCGGAAAAGCTGCAGCGCCTGCTGGGCGGGCGGCTGACAACCCATGAACAGTTTGGCACTGCCGCCCTGACTTTGGGCGACGGCAGCGCTATCGATCTTGTTACCGCCCGTCAGGAGTTTTATGCCCGTCCTGCCGCCCTACCGGAAGTGGAGGCTTCCGGTTTGAAAAATGACTTGTTCCGGCGTGATTTTACCGTCAATACACTGGCTTTCAGCCTCAATGCGCCCCGTTTCGGTCACCTGTTTGATTTTTTCGGGGGTATTGCCGACCTTTCCCGCGGCATGCTCCGCGTGCTGTACAATTTAAGTTTTATTGAAGATCCGCTGCGGATTCTGCGTGCCATTCGTTTTGAACAGCGTTTCGGCTTCCGCCTGGAGGAAAGCACCCGCTCCCTTTTGCAAAGCGCCGTCCGGGCCGGGGTAGTGGCAAAGGTAGGCAAGGAGCGGCTGCTGGCTGAACTTAAGCTGCTCTTTGCCGAAGAGAAGGCGGCACAAATGCTGGTGCGCCTCTTTGAGCTAGGTGTAGGGCCGCAGCTTTTTCCCGGCGTGGCTTACGGCGAAAAACTGCGCGCCAGGCTGCTTGCCGTGGGCGAGATTATTGCCTGGGCCCGCAAAACCTGGCCGGATACCGCTTTTGCCAGGGCAGCCCTTTTTTTGGCAGCCATCCTGCTGGATCTGCCGTTTCAGGAGGCGCGGCACCTTTTGCGCCGCCTGCGCCTGCCAAAAGACTTGGGGCAGCGCGTGCTGCCGGCGCTCAGGGAGGCGCCGGCTCTGGCAGAGCGCCTGGCACAGGCGGAAAAAATTCTGCCCAGTGAGCTGAACAGGCTTCTTTCCGGACTGCCTGTAGAAGCGCTGCTTCTGCTTATGGCAGAGCAGAAACACGGCCGCGTCTGGCAGCATGTTACTACCTACTGGGAAAAGATCAGGCTGACAAAGAGCGAGCTTACGGGGCATGACCTGGAGGCGCTCGGTTTTCCGCCCGGGCCGGCTTTTCACAAAGTGCTGGCGGCTGTCAGGGATGCATGCCTGGACGGGCGGGTTTCCTCCCGGGAGGAAGAACTGGCACTGGCCCGCAGTTTGCTGGCGGAGCAAAGGGAAGGGGAGGAACCGAAAGATGCCTCTGACTAATCTGCTGGATCGCTTTTCAGTCAGTAACCTGCTTGTCCGCCTTCCGGCACTGTTGCTTGCGCTCACCCTGCATGAACTGGGACACGGGCTGGCGGCCTATAAACTGGGGGATCCCACGGCCAAACAACAGGGCAGGCTGACACTGAACCCGCTGAAACACATTGACCCTCTTGGCCTGCTTGTCCTCTGGCTGGCAGGCTTCGGCTGGGCGAAGCCTGTGCCTGTCAACCCGGCCTGTTTCCGCGGCAACCGCCGGCGCAGCCTGTGCCTGGTGGGGCTGGCCGGGCCCCTGACCAATTTTCTTCTGGCGTTTCTGGCCGCCCTGCTTTTGGCGCTGGTGCCGCCCCTGCAGAGCGGCTATGCCTTGCGCCTGATGCAGCTAATCCTCCTCTATAACGTGATGCTGGGTGTCTTTAACCTTCTGCCTGTGCCGCCGCTGGACGGTTCCCGGGTGCTGCAGTATTTTCTGCCTGTAAGAGCAGCTCTTGCCTTCATCAGGCTTGAACCGTACGGGCCGGTTATCTTGCTGATCCTGATTGCAACCCGGTCCCTGAACCGGGTTCTGCTGCCGCTTGTGAATGCGGCCCTTAATATGATAATATCTATTGTCGTCCTTATTACCGGCATCAGCTGAAAGGAGTCTTGCCATGGAGCAGCAAAAAATTGTTTTTAGCGGCATGCGCCCCACAGCCCGTCTTCAGTTGGGCAACCTGCTGGGGGCACTTGACAACTGGGTCAAGTTGCAGCATAATTACCGCTGCTTTTTCTGTGTGGTTGACTTGCATGCCCTGACCACTGCTTATGAAGATACCTCCGAGCTGCAGGAAAACACTTACCAGATGGTAATTGACTGGCTTGCCGCCGGCCTGGATCCAGAGAAGGCTGTTATTTTCCGCCAGTCTGACGTGAAAGAGCATGCGGAACTGCACCTTTTGCTTTCCATGTTCACGCCGCTTTCCTGGCTGGAGCGTGTACCGACTTATAAGGACCAGATTGAACAGCTCCGGGAGAAAAACCTGGCCACTTACGGATTTTTGGGCTACCCCCTACTGATGGCTGCCGATATCCTGTTGTATCGTGCCCAGGCGGTGCCGGTTGGTGAAGACCAAATTCCCCATGTGGAAATAACCAGGGAAATTGCCCGCCGTTTTAATTATCTTTACGGCACAAAGTTTTTCCCGGAACCGGAAGTGCTCCTGAACAAGGTCAGGCTGCTGCCCGGCATCGACGGGCGCAAAATGAGCAAATCTTACGGCAACACCATCAACATGTCTGAGCCTCCTGACTCCGTACGGAAAAAAGTCAGCCAGATGATAACCGACCCGGGGCGAATCAGGAAAAACGACCCCGGTAATCCGGATGTCTGTACCGTATTTGCCTTCCACAATGTTTTCAGCCCCGATGACGTGGCTGCGGTGGCCGATGTCTGCCGCAAGGGGGAAATCGGCTGCGTCCAGTGCAAAAAAATGCTGGCCGACCGCCTGACGGCCTACCTGGAGCCGATTTATGAAAAACGCCTGGCGCTAGAGGGCAGGCGGGACTATATCCGCGATATTCTCCGGGAAGGAGCCAAGCGCGCCTCGGCGGTGGCTGCTGAAACCATGGAGCAGGTCAGAGCAGCCATGAATCTGAACTTGTAACAGGGGCGCGCTTTCCGCCGGCTCATTTTTCAGGAAAGGAAGACTTTGGTGGATTTACAGGTCAACCTGCCCGTTTTTTCCGGTCCCTTTGCCCTGCTTTTTCACCTGATTGAAAAGGCAGAAGTGGATATCTATGAAATTTCCGTCGCCGAGATCACCTCGCAATATCTGCAGGCATTAAGGGAGATGCAGGAGCTCAATCTGGAAATTGCCGCGGAATTTCTGGTGATGGCCGCCACCCTGCTGAAACTGAAATCGAAGAAACTTTTGCCGGAAACGGTGGAGGTGGCGGAGACGGAAGAAGAGGAAATGCCGGTCATTGATTCCCGGGAGGAGCTGGTGCAGCGCCTGCTGGAGTACCGTTATTTCCGGGATGTGGCCGCCGAGCTGCGGCGCTGTGAAGCCGCCCAAAAGCGTGTTTACATTCGTTCCCTGGGCGGAAAGGCACTTTTGGTAAATCCGGACGAAGAAATTACCCTTGCCGGGGTAACGCTGCCTGCGCTGCTGGAAGCTTTTCAGCGCCTGTTGACGGAGCGGGAAAGGCAGCCGCAGGAAATTGCGCCGGACGATCTCTCGGTCCAGGACAAGATGCAGGCGGTACTCAAAGCAGTGCGGGGAAAAAAAGACGGGGTAGATTTCCGTGAGCTTTTTTCCCCCCAGGCCGGCATTGCTGAAATCATAACCACTTTTATTGCTCTGCTGGAACTGATCCGTTTGCGGAAAATAGTTGTCTGGCAATCCGGCCCGTTCGGGCGGCTGCTGGTGATGCGGAAATCGTAAGCGGGGAGGAAGCGGAAACGCATGGAGCTAAAACCGCTTTTGGAGGCATTGCTTTTTGTGACGGAAGAGCCGCTGCCGCCGGCGAAACTGGCTGAACTTGTCGGAGCGGAGACAAAGGCGGTCAGACAGGCTTTGCAAGAGCTGCAAAAGGAGTATGCGGCGGCGGATCGCGGCCTGCAGGTAATAGAGCTGGCCGGCGGTTTCCAGCTGGCAACCAAGCCGGAAGCGGCTGCCGTCGTGGAAAAACTTTATACCGGAGAGAAAAGCTTCACCCTTTCCCAGGCTGCCCTGGAAACTTTGGCCATTATTGCCTACAGGCAGCCTGTAACACGGGTGGAGATTGAAGCAGTCCGTGGCGTGAAAGTGGATTCAGTTCTGGAAACGCTGCAAAAGCGGCGGTTTATCCGGGTGGCGGGCCGCAAGGATGCACCGGGGCGGCCCGTTCTTTACGGCACGACAAAAGAGTTCCTGAAATATTTCGGGCTGAAGGATCTGTCTGAGCTGCCGCAGCTGGCACCGCCAAAGTAAAAGGCGCCGGGATATTACGGGATCTGTACACTTTGTCCATAACTTTGTCACAATTGCCTGTTACAATAGTCAGTGTTTCTTTAGCTGCTTTTCAACGCAACGCTGCGGGCCAAATAAGGTCACTGTGACCATACGATGAGGTGAAGAAAACTGATGAAAAAATACCTGAACCTGATCCTGGCCGTGCTGCTTGTGATTGCTGTCGGGGTGGCAGTATATGCCCTGGCGCATGATGAAGTGGTGGCCACTGTCAACGGAGAAAAGATTACAAAGGAAGAACTTTACCGGGAACTTGTGGCAAGCAGGGGCGAGTATGTACTGGAACAGCTCATCAGTGAACGTGTGATTATGCAGGCGGCAAAGAAAGAAGGCATCAAAGTCACTGATGAGGAGGTGGCGGCAGAGGTGGACAAGATGAGAGAAGATCTCGCCGGCGGCTCCCAGGAATACTTTGAAACGATTCTCTCCCAGTACGGCCTGACGGAAGAGACCCTGAAAAACAACATCCGTGTCAATCTGTTGCTGAAAGAAATAGTCCGCGGCAAGACCACAGTGACTGAAGAAGAAGTGCATAAGCATTTTGCCGACAATCAGGAAAAGTTCAATATTCCGCATGAAGTCCATGCCCGGCATATCCTGGTGAAAACCGAGGAAGAAGCGGCCGAAATTCTGCAAAAGCTGAAAAATGGCGAGGATTTTGCCGAACTGGCCAAGGAATATTCCACCGACCCGGGTTCCAAGGAAAAAGGCGGCGACCTGGGCAAGTTCGGCAAAGGTAAAATGGTAAAGGAATTTGAGGATGCCGTCTTCAGTGCTCCCGTCGGCCTCATTGACAAGGCGGTAAAGACGGACCACGGCTACCATATCATTGAGGTGCTTGGGATCCAGGAAGCTCGCGAGGTAACATTTTCCGAAGTGGAAGACAAGGTGCGCGAGGACCTGGAAAATGAGAAAATCGCCGCGCAGATGGAAACGGAATATGCCGAACTGCGCAAAGCGGCCACGGTGGAAACAAAATTATAGGTAAAAAGCAAAACCCGGCAACAACAGCTGCCGGGTTTTATGCATTTTTTCCCTTGCTTTGGACATGGTAAAAATAAACTCTTTGCCGTGGTGGAAGCATGAAGCTGGTATTTCTTCTTTTTCCCGTTTATGCCTGCGTTGTACTGCTGGTTCTGCTGGTGCCGGTACGCATAAATCTTTTTTTTGTTAGGGAAAATAAAGATGATTTTTTAGCCCTGCGGGTCAACACTTTTTTTTCCCTGCTGCGCTTCAGCGTGGAAATACCTTTGCTGCGGCGGGAGTCGCCGTTTTCCCTGACCATGGAAGCGGAGCTGAAAACCGGTGAGGAGAAGCTGCTGCGGGAGCGGAAAGAAAGTCTTTCTCTACTTTCCGTTGAGTGGCGGAAAATGCGCGCGCACCTGCGCCGGCTTTACAGCAGCAGGAAAGTTTTGACCAAAATATTGAGTTTTATTGCCCGGACCGTGGCAGTGGAAAAGTTTGTCTGCAGGCTTGCCTGCGGCACGGGAGATGCCGCCCTGACGGGCCTGGCAGTCGGCAGTTTCTGGGCCTTTGCCGGCAGTATGCTGGCCCTGTTGCAGCAATACCTGCGCTTTGCAACAAAGCCCGAACTTACGTTCCGGCCGCTTTATACCAGGGCGGGCGTCGACCTGTACCTGGATGCGGAGATGTCATTTCGGATCGGCCATTTGGCCTTGGCTGCACTCATGTTTTTATTCACGAAAAGCAGAGGGGGCAAGTAGTAATGCAGGAACATCCTATTCAGGGATTAATGAAAACGGCAATGGAAAATATTAAGGAAATGGTGGATGTAAACACCATTATCGGCGATCCGGTGGAAACACACGACGGCACAACGATCATACCCATTTCCCGTGTATCTTTTGGCTTTGCCGCCGGCGGCAGTGAATTTGAAAGCAGCCAGGAAGAAGAGAAAAAAGGGAAAAAAGACGAGGCGGGGCAAGGCTCTCTGCCCTTCGGCGGCGGCAGCGGCGGCGGCGTCTCTGTCCAGCCGGTGGCGTTCCTGGTTGTCAGCAATACAGGCCAGGTGCGGCTGCTGCCTGTCGACCGGAATGCCGTTTTTGACCGCATTATGGATGTGGCACCGCAAATCATAGACCAGCTGAAGGGGGCCGCAGGCGCCACCAACAAGACAAGCAAAAATGGTGGCGCCGCTGCACCCGGCGGGACGGACAACAGGCTGCACTACCAGCTTTAGGAACAAGAAGACAATCTCATATTCCCAAGGCCATGTGAATAACTATAAGCATGGCTTTTTTCTTGCCCGGACATTCGTCGTGCCGCCATCGGGAGGAGTCGGGGAAGTTCCGTGTTGTGCGAGGGGGAATGCAAATGCGTAAGGCAATAGTGTGGTTAATTGCGGTGCTTTGCCTTTTGCTTGCAGGAAAGGCGCAGGCGCAGGAGCCGCCTAATGTCACTGCCAAGGCAGCCATTGTCCTGGATGCGGCAACAAAAAGAATCCTTTTCAGTAAAAATGCTTACGAGCAGCTGCCCATGGCCAGCACTACCAAGATCATGACGGCTATTCTGGCCATTGAGTCTGGAAAGCTGGACGATGTGGTCAAGATCAGCGAGTATGCCGCCCAGGTGGAAGGCTCCTCCATAGACCTGGAGGCCGGTGAGACAAAAACCCTGGAAGAACTGCTCTACGGCCTGATCCTGCGTTCCGGCAATGACGCCGCCGTTGCCATTGCCGAACACCTGGGAGGGTCGGTGGAAAATTTTGCGGCCATGATGACAGAACGCGCCCGCCAGCTGGGGGCGAAGCAGACCAGTTTTATGAACCCGCACGGGCTTGATCATGAGAATCATTATACTACGGCTTATGACCTGGCACTGATTGCCGCCCATGCCATGAGCCTGCTAAAATTCCGGGAAGTGGCGGCTACACCGGAGAAAAAGATCTCCTGGACGGGGCGCCCTTATGACCGGGTTTTGCGCAACCAAAACAGGCTGCTTTTCATGTATGAAGGAGCGGAAGGCATCAAAACGGGGTGGACCACGCCGGCGGGGCGCTGCTTTGTCGGGGCCGCCTCCCGGGACGGCTGGCGCCTGGTATCCGTGGTGTTAAATGCGCCGCAAATGTGGGAAGACACGCAAAAATTGCTTGATTTTGGCTTTACACATTATTCCTGGCAGGAAGTAATAACTGCCGGCCAGCCCCTGGTGACGGCTGAAATACGCAAAGGGCGCGAGGAAAAAGTAGCCCTGGTCGCCGCCAGGAGCATAGGATTGCCTCTGAAAGAAAACGAAGCGGAGTATCTGCGCTATGAGTTTGAAGTGAATGAGGAAATAACGGCGCCCGTCCAGAAAGGGCAACAGCTGGGAATTCTGCATGTTTATTTCGGCAGGCAGCATGTAGCCCAGACGCCCCTGGTGGCGGCGGAGACAGTGGAAAGAGGCAGCCTGCTGCACAGGCTGGTAACTTTTTTCCGGAACCTGTTCTGAAGCACAGGCGCGGCGGGCTTAATCCAGTAACAGGCGGTGTTTGGCAAGTGATTAACTTCATCTGGTTTGCCATGATGTTTGTCGGCCTGGTGGTGGCTGCGGCCACAGGCAGAATTGGTGCCGTGAGCGAGGCCATTTTTGCCTCCGCTGAACAGGCGGTCGCTGTGGCTTTTTCCATGATCAGCGTGATGACTTTCTGGCTGGGAATAATGAAAATTATCGAGAAGAGCGGCCTGATCCACTGGGTGGTAAAAATACTGCGCCCGCTGTCAGTCTTGTTGTTTCCCCGCCTGCCGCAGAATCATCCCGCCGTTCATGCCATTTTAATGAATATGAGCGCCAACTTGCTGGGGATGGGCAGTGCTGCCACTCCTTTCGGCCTGAAGGCAATGCAAGAGCTGCAAAACCTCAACCCTCACGCGGAAAGTGCCAGTGACGAGATGTGCACCTTCTTGGCCGTCAATACCAGCAGCATCACGTTGATTCCCACCACGGTGATTGCCCTGCGGGCGGCCAGCGGTTCCCGCAACCCTACGGAAATTGTGGGTACAACCATCCTGGCCACGCTGGTTGCCTGGACAACCGGCATTCTGGCAGAACGGCTGCTGCGGAACTTCTCCCGCGCCGGGAGGAGGTAAAAATGCTGCAAAATCTGCTGCAAACGGTTGCCGCCTGGAGCATCCCGCTCTTTCTTTTGCTCGCTCTGGTTTATGCCGTTTACAAAAAAGTTGATGTCTTTGATACCTTTGTGGAAGGAGCCAGGGACGGCTTTCAGACTTCCATCACGCTGATTCCCTATCTGGTGGCCATGATTGTGGCCATCGGCCTTTTGCGTGCCTCCGGCGCCATTGACCTTTTGGTAGGTTTTTTGGAACCGCTCCTTACACGTTTCCACATTCCGGGGGAAATCCTGCCCCTGGCCCTAATGCGGCCCCTTTCCGGCAGCGGGGCTTTAGGCATTACGGCGGAAATACTGAACAGTTACGGCCCCGATTCTTTTATCGGCCGGGTGGCTTCCACCATGCAGGGCAGTACCGATACCACCTTCTACATCCTGACCGTCTATTTCGGTTCAGTCGGGATCCGCAAAATCCGCCATGCCCTGGCGGTGGGACTGATTGCGGATTTTGCCGCCTTTGCCGCCACCCTTGTCATTTGCACGCTTTTTTTCGGCTGAGACTTGCGCAGCTCCTCCCTTTCCTGTATTATGGGAAGAAAACGCAGGAGGAAAAACATGGACATCACTGCCAAACTGTCGTCGCTGGGACTTAAGCTGCCTGAGGTGGCTGCACCTGTGGGAGCCTACGTTCCTGCCGTTGTTGCCGGGGCATTTGTTTATACGTCAGGCCAGCTGCCCACAGCTGACGGCACCCTGCGCTACAGCGGCAAAGTGGGGGCCGACCTGGCTGTGGAAGACGGTTACCAGGCGTCGCGCTTGTGCGCGCTGAATGCGCTGGCCGCCGTCAAGGCTGCCGTCGGTGATTTGCAGCGGGTCAGGCGGGTAGTGAAGGTTACCGGGTTTGTCAACAGCGCCCCCGGCTTTACGGGGCAGGCCGCCGTCCTCAACGGCGCCTCGGAGCTGCTGGCCGCCTTGTTTGCGGAGGGACATGCCCGCAGTGCGGTGGGCGTGGCGGAACTGCCCCTGAACGCTGCGGTGGAAGTGGAGCTGATTTGCGAACTTGCCCGGGAGTGACACGGGGAAAAGGAGCAGAAAAGGAAATGGCAATGCGCTTGCAGAAATATCTGGCCCTCTGCGGCGTGGCTTCCCGGCGTGCCGCGGAAGAGATGATTGCCGCCGGGCGGGTGCGTGTGAACGGCAAAAAGATAACGCGCATGGGTGTGCTGGTTGACCCGGCCGCCGACATGGTTGAGGTGGACAACCGCCCGGTTCGCCCCGCCCAAAAATATGAGTATATCCTGCTGTACAAGCCGGAAGGCTGCGTGACGACCATGAAAGATCCTTATGGCCGTCCCACGGTGAAGGACCTGGTGCGGGACACAGGTGCGCGCGTGTTCCCGGTGGGCCGCCTGGACCGGGATACAAGCGGTCTTCTCCTCCTGACAAATGACGGCGAACTGGCCAACCGCCTGACCCACCCGTCTTACGGCATTGAAAAGGAATATCTCGCCAGGGTAAAGGACCTGCCTTCCCGGGAAACGCTGCAGCGGCTGGCGGCAGGCGTCATGCTGGCCGACGGCATGACGGCGCCGGCAAAGGTGCGCCTGGTCAAGGGCGGCAGACCCACCTCGCTGCTTTCCCTGACGCTGAAGGAAGGCCGCAACCGGCAGGTGCGCCGCATGCTGGAGGCGGTAAACCATCCGGTAGTGTCCCTGAAAAGAGTGCGACTAGGGCCGTTGACGCTGAAAGGGCTGCGCCGGGGAGAATGGCGCCGTCTGACGGCGCAGGAAGTAAAGGCGCTGAAACAATTGACCGGCCTGATGTAAAAAGCGGAAAAAGAGAATTCAGGAAGGTCCTGCCTCCCCCCTCTTGCAATGGAGGGGAGTTTCTGGTAAAATGGGAACAAATCTTAAAGCTAAAGGAAACAGGATAAAGGGAATCAGGTGCAAGGCCTGAGCGGTCCCGCCACTGTATCCGTGAGTTTTGCGGCATGACGCCACTTGGGTGCAAACCCTGGGAAGGCGCCGCGAAATGATGACCGGGAGCCAGGAAACCTGCCTGTTCTCCTTGCCAGGACGTGCCCTCGGGTCAAGGGAAACGTGGTTTTTTTGTGCCATTCCCGGCCGTGAGTGCCGGGATTTTTTATTTGCAGCAAAGGGAGGAAAAAAAATGAGCAAAAAAATTATCTGGCTTATGGTATGTGTTTTGCTTGTGGCAGTGTTTGCCGGCTGCAGCCGGAACCGTGAGGCGGGAAACGACAACAACGCCAACAGTATCGGCAGCAACAACAACGGGGGGAATAACGGCGGCACGGACAACGAGGCCGCGGCATACCCGCTGCAGTTTACAGACGACTTGGGGCGGACTGTGACCCTTGAGAGAAAGCCTGAACGGCTTGTTTCCCTCCTGCCCAGCCTGACAGAAACAATTTTTGCCGTGGGTGCGGGCGAGAGGCTGGTAGGCGTCACTACTTTCTGCAATTACCCGGAGGAAGCCCTGGAGATTGAAAAAATCGGGAATTTATATGACCTGAACATAGAACTAATCCTGTCGCTGGAGCCGGACCTGGTGCTGACAGGGCGCAGCGAAACGCTGCAACAGTCGCTCTCCTTTCTTGATGACAACAAGATTCCTTATGTTGTGGTGGACCCGCAGTCGCTGGATGAAATTGGCGAGGCCATCATTAAAGTAGGTACGCTTTTGGACTGCAAGGCGGAAGGAGAAGCCCTGGCGGCAAAACTCTCGGCGGAGAGGGCGGAGCTGGAAGCAAAAGCGGCGGCCATTCCGGAAGCGGAGCGGCCAAGGGTTTTTGTCCTGCTTGACCCGGAGTCGCTTTGGACTGTGGGGGACGGAGAGTACCTGTCTGAGATGATTGCGGCGGCGGGTGGCGTCAACGTGGCGGCCGAGCAGGGCAGCGGCTACTTCCAGCTTTCCGAGGAAGTCCTGCTGACCATTGATCCCGATGTTTTCATCTGCACATACCCCATGCGGGACCAGGTCATGGCCAAGGCAGGCTGGCAGAGTCTTTCCGCCGTGAAAAACGGCCGGGTGTACGATGTGTCCTCGGATCCTGTCTCCAGGCCGGGCCCGCGGTTTGTGCAGGGGTTGGAAGAACTTTATGGCATCTTTTCCGGCCATGAAAAGTAAGCGGCGTTTCCTGACCGTCCTGGTGCTGCTGGCCGTTCTGGCAGCCAGTGTCATCATGGCCACTGCCATCGGGGCAGTGGCCATTCCCCCCGGGGTGACACTGCGGGTTATTGCGGCACAACTGACGGGATTTTTCGACCTGGAAGGCATAGCTGCCAATACCGTCTCAATCATCTGGCAGCTGCGCCTGCCCCGAGTGCTTTTGGGGGCGCTGGTGGGGGCGGCTCTGGCACTCGCGGGCGTCAGTTTCCAGGGACTTTTGCGCAATCCCCTGGCCGACCCCTTTACCATCGGCGTTTCCAGCGGTGCGGCCACCGGCGCAACACTGGCCATTTTCCTGCGGCAGTTTTTCGGCCTGTCATTCCCCCAGATGGTGCCGCTTTTTGCCTTTGCAGGCGCCTTTGTAGCCCTCTTTTTTGTCTACAATCTGGCTAAAATCGGGGGGCAGGTGCCTGTGGTGACGCTGCTTCTGGCCGGCGTTGTCGTGTCCAGTTTTCTTTCCGCCGTTATCTCCCTCCTGATGGTGCTGGCAGGGGAAAACATGCAGGGGATCTTCTTCTGGCTTTCCGGCGGGCTTTTGCTGCGTTCCTGGCCGGAAATCTGGTTTGTGCTGCCCTACCTGGCAGCCGGCTTTCTGATCCTAATTTCCTATGCCCGGGACCTGAATGTGCTTTTGATGGGAGAGGAAGCGGCCATGAGCCTGGGCGTCAACGTGGAAAAAACGAAAAAAATCCTGCTTGTCACGTCTTCCCTGGTCACGGCGGCGGCCGTGTCCGTCAGCGGGATGATCGGCTTTGTGGGGCTGATAATCCCCCATGCGGTGAGAATTGTTTCCGGCCCGGACCACAGGATCCTCCTGCCGGCTTCGGCCCTGGTGGGAGCCGCTTTTTTGGTGTGGGCAGATGTGGTGGCGCGGACAGCACTGGCACCGCAGGAGATTCCGGTGGGCATTATCACCGCCTTTGTCGGCGCGCCTTTCTTTATTTACCTCTTGCGGAAAAAGAAAAGTGAAATAAGGCTGTGAAGATTGATGGACCTGAAAATACAGGATGTGACCTTTGCCTACGGGGAACACGCCGTGCTCAGGGGGACTACGTTTTATGTCCCGCAAGGCAGTTTCCTTGGTATTATCGGTCCCAACGGCGGCGGCAAAACGACCCTGCTGAAACTGCTTTCCCGGCTGCTTTTGCCGCAGGGAGGCTGTATTCTGCTGGGCGGGCAGCCGCTTACCGCCTTTGACCGCAAAGCCCTGGCGCGCAGCATGGCGGTTGTGGCTCAGGATGCTGCGGCTTCCTACCAGTTTACGGTGGAAGACGTGGTGCTGATGGGACGCGCGCCCTATCTTGGCCGTTTCCAGTCCGAGACTCTTGCCGACTATGAAATTGTGCACCATGCCCTGGCCGTGACCGGCTGCAGCCATTTGCGCGAGCGCCTGATTACGGAATTGAGCGGCGGCGAAAGACAGAGGGTAATGATTGCCAGGGCTTTGGCCCAGCAGCCGAAAGTGCTCCTTTTGGATGAGCCAACGGCGCACCTGGACATTGGCTACCAGCAGGAGATCCTTGATTTACTTAAACACCTCTGCCTCTCGGAGGGGCTGACGGTGGTGGCCGTGCTGCACGATTTAAACCTGGCCGCCTATTACTGCCAGGAACTGGTTTTGGTGCACAAAGGCCGCATCCATGCCAGCGGCCATCCCTCCCGTGTCCTGACGCCCGAAAATCTGGAGGAAGTCTACGGCATCCGTGTGCTGGTGACGCCACATCCGGTGTTCGGCACGCCACAGATTTCCCTGCTGCCGGGGTCGCGCCGCCGGCAGCGGAAAAAAGCGCCGCCTGTCCATATTATTGCCGGCGGCGGGAGCGGCGGCGAGTTGCTGCGTGATTTGACGGAAGCCGGGTATACTGTAACGACGGGAGTCCTGAATGTGGGGGACAGCGACTGGGAAGCGGCCAGGGCGCTGGCGGTGCCTGTTGTTGCGGAGGCACCTTTTTCAGGCATCTCGGAGGAGCGCCACAGGGAACACCTGGCCATGCTTGAGCAGGCCGGGGCGGTGGTTTTGGCGGAAATCCCCCTCGGTCATGGCAACCTGCTGAACATAAAGGCCGCCCTGGCGGCGGCGGAAAGGGGAAAACCGGTGTTTGTCCTGGAAGAGAGGGGAGAAGCGGAACGCGACTTCACCGGCGGTGAAGGCGCGAGGCTCCTGAATGCGGTCAAGGCCAGGGGCGTTGTCGTTAAGGAAAAAGCGGGACTCTACCGTGCCCTCCAGGAGGTGCTGGACAACCACTTCAATCACCCTGTGGATGAAGCGGGGCGGAGGGAAAAATGATCCGGGGATTCTTTAACGGAGAAAACTGCTGGCACAGTTTTGCCAGAAGGAGGCAAATATGAACGCCATAAATACAGGCAGTAGGCGGGCGGCTGCCATCATGGTCCAGGGGACTGCTTCCCATGTAGGGAAAAGTACGCTGGCCGCCGCGCTCTGCCGTATTTTTGCCCGTCACGGCTACAGCGTGGCACCGTTTAAAGGCTGGAATATGGCCCTTAACTCTTATGTGACCGCCGACGGCGGTGAAATCGGCCGCGCCCAGGGAGAACAGGCGGAAGCCTGCGGGATTGAAGCCACTGTCCATATGAACCCCATCCTGATCAAGCCCAGCGCCCCCGGGAAGTCCCATATCATTGTCCGCGGGCGTGTATTTGCGGAGCGGGGTTATGCCCCAGATGCGCCGGACGAAACTGCCTACATGCTGCAGGTCATTGGTGAGTCGCTTGCGCTTTTGCGCCGGGAATATGAAATCCTGGTGCTGGAAGGGGCGGGCAGCCCGGCGGAGCTAAACCTGATGGAGCGGGATGTGGCCAATATGAAAACGGCCGCCCTGGCGGAGGCGCCTGTCCTGCTTGTCGGAGACATGGAGCGGGGCGGGGCGCTGGCTGCCTGCGCCGGCACGGTGAGTCTTTTGCCGGTGGAGGACAGGGTGCGTGTGGCCGGCTTTATTCTGAATAAATTTGGCGGCGACCCCGCCCGCCTGCAGCCGGCTGTGGCAGCCCTGGAAGCACACACCGGCCTGCCCGTCCTGGGCGTTATCCCGCATCTTTCGGCAACGGGCGTGGCGGAGGAGGACGGTGCGGTTCTGGAAAGTACGCCCAGGGCTGCAGCGGCGGACGGCAAGCTGCAGATCTGCGTGCTGCGCTTGCCCCATATCTCCAACTTTACTGACTTTGATCCGCTGCAGGCGGAAAAGGACGTGGCTTTGCTTTTCAGCACGGCGGCGGAGGATGTGGCTGCGGCGGACGCCGTCATCCTGCCTGGGACGAGAAACAGCATGTATGACCTGCTGTTTCTGCAGAAGCTGGGTCTGGACAGCATGATCCGGCGGCTGGCCGCCGCCGGTGTCCCCATTGCGGGCATCTGCGGCGGCTTTCAAATTTTGGGCGAAATGCTTTCCGACCCGGAGGGCAGAGAACTGGGCGGTAGAGGGGCCGAACTGCGCGGACTGGGACTCCTGCCTGTACGGACACATTTTTTGCCGGAGAAAAAAGTTGGCAGGACGGTGGCGGAAAGCAGGCTGCCCTTTGCCCCAAATGTTAAAGTAAGGGGCTATGAAATCCACAGGGGACAGAGCGAGCGAAAGGCAGGCTGCCGGCCCGCTTTTCTCCTGCAGGACGGCAGGGAGGACGGAGCAGTGGCTGCGGGCGGCCTCATCTGGGGCACCTATCTTCACGGGTTTTTTGACAGCCCCGCTTTCCGCCGCGCCTGGCTGAACATGCTGCGACGCCGCCGCGGCTGGCAGCCGCTGGGGGAAGCGGCTGAGGCGGAGCGCAGCAGGCGGTTTGATTGCCTGGCGGATGCGGTGGAGGCTGCCCTGGATCTGCAGGCCATTTATGACCTCCTGGGTCTGGACGGGCCGCGGAAGGAGCGGAAAGCATGGCGCAAGTAATCATGGTTGTGGGAACGACGGCCGGTGCGGGCAAGAGTTTTTTCTGCACCGCTCTCTGCCGCTTTTTGGCCGACCTGGGCCTGCGGGCGGCGCCCTTTACCGGGCTGGGCCGGGCTGAGCGGGCTGTCCTGCTGCCGGAAGGGCTGCTTTTGGACCGGGATGTGGTCCTGGCGGCGGAGGCGGCGCGGACAAGTCCCCTGGCGGCCATGAACCCGCTTCTTGTCCGAGAAGAAGACGGCATTCCCGTTCTCACAGGCAGCGGCGGCACAAAGCTTCCAGCCGGGAGTGAGGCCGCCCTGGCAGAGGCGGCTTTTGCTGCAATGCTTTCGGCAATGGAAGAACTGCAGGCAGAATATGATGTAATTGTGACAGGCGGCTATGGCAATCCTACGGATACTTACCGCTTCGGCGCCGGTTTTGCCAATCTGGGCCTGGCGGCCGCCGTCAAAGCCCCGGTGGTGCTGGTGGCCGGCATTGACAGGGGCGGTGTGTACGCCTCCGTGGCCGGGACGCTGGAGCTGCTTCCGGTGCAGGACAGGGAACGTGTCCGCGGTCTTGTGATTAACCGTTTCCGCGGTGACATGAAGCTTTTGCAGCCGGGCCTTGCACTGCTTTCGCAAATAACGGGGAAGACTGTTCTGGGCGTGCTCCCGTATGTGCACGGCCTTGACCTGCCAAAAGCGGACGGCGCCTTGCCCGGGCGCAGCGCAAGGGAAGAATATTACCGGCGCCTGGCCGCACTTTTGGCACAATACCTTGACATTGGTTTGCTGCAGGAAATGCTGCGCGGAAAGTAGTTCCCCCGGCTCTCGACAAAAAAGGCAGGATAAAGGGAGAAGGGCAGCGAATTTCCTGACAGAAGGAGGTCGTACCTCTGTGATAAAAAATGAAACGGGAAAACTGGTCCTGATCACCGGCGGGGCCCGCAGCGGCAAAAGCCGCCTGGCGGAGGAGCTGGCCCTGGCCGGGGACGGGCCTGCCTGCTACATTGCCACGGCGGCGGTGCTTGACGAAGAAATGGAGCACCGCGTGGCGAGGCACAGGGCGCGCCGGCCGAAGAGCTGGTCCACCGTGGAAGAGACGCTGGAGCTCGGCGCCGCACTGGAGCGCGTGCCGGAGGAGACGACTACGGTTATCCTGGACTGCCTGACACTGTGGCTGACCAATAAACTTCTTGCGGAATACAGGGAAGGAATGGCGGAAGCGGAAATAGATGGGCTTGAAGAGCGGATCCATCAGGAACTTGTGGCTTTCTGCGCCACGGTGCGCACAAAGCCTTACCGGACCATCGTGGTAACCAATGAAGTAGGCTGGGGGGTGGTGCCCGACACGCCCCTGGGGCGGGTTTTCCGGGATCTGGCCGGACGGGCGAACCAACTGGTGGCCCGGGCGGCCGACTCTGTCTGGCTGGCGGTGGCCGGGTACCCCCTCCGTATCAAGCCGCCAGGGAAGGACGGGTGCGCATGAAACATTTTTTTCTTGCCCTGCGCTTTCTGACAGTCTGGCCTTTTGGCGGTGACGGGGAAGCAACGGCGGAGGATCTGGCCGCTTCCACCGTCTATTACCCGCTGGTGGGTGCAATCCTGGGCTTTGTACTCTACGGCTTTTACACGGCGGCACGGCGCCTGTGGCCGCTCTTTGTCGCCGCCGCCCTGACGGTGGTGCTGTGGGAACTGCTGTCCGCCGGCCTGCACCTGGACGGCCTGATGGATACTTTTGACGGCCTGGGCGTGCGCGGTGACCGCAAGAGACGGCTCGCCGTCATGAAAGACAGCCGTGTGGGCGCTTTTGGCGTCCAGGCGGCCGTCCTTGCCATGCTGCTGAAAGCGGCGGCCGTAGCCGGCCTGGCGGAGCGCCCGGCTGCCGGCGTGCTGCTGCTCTTGTCTCCCGTTTTCGGGCGTACAGCCATGGTGCTGCTGATGGGGACTTGCAGGTATGCCCGCGATGATGCAGGCCTGGGAAAAGTTTTTCTGGAGCAGACCGGCGCCGGCCGGGCAATCCTGGCGCTGGTGCTTTGCCTTTTGATAGGGTTTGCCGCCGCCGGCGCCCGGGTTTTCCTGCCGGCTGCCGCCTTGGCTGTCTTTTTTTTGCTGCTGCGCGCCTTTTTTCAGGTGAACTTTGGCGGCGTGACCGGCGATATCCTGGGAGCGGCCTGCGAGCTGCATGAACTGGCTGCCCTCCTTTTGGCTCCCCTGCTGTTTGTCTGAGTAGAGCAATATCCGCGCCGGTATTACGCCAAAGCTTATTCAGGCAACCTGGGAGGAAGAAAATGAGGCTGATTTTGGTCAGACACGGGGAAACGGAATGGAATAGGGAATTCCGGCTGCAGGGAACCAGCGACGTGCATTTAAGCGCAGTGGGGCGCCGGCAGGCGCAGCAGCTGGCAGCATGGCTGCCTGACAAGCCCGACCGGATTTTTGCCTCGCCGCTTCTGCGGGCCAGGGAGTTTGCGGCGCCGCTTGCGGAACGCTACAGGCTGCCGGTGGAAATCAGCCGGGAACTGCGGGAGATGTCCTTCGGACGCTGGGAGGGGCTGCGCTATGCAGACATGGAACCTGCGGACAGGGAGCTTTTTGAAAAATGGTGTCTCGACCCTGTCAACACCCCGCCGCCGGGAGGAGAGCCGGCAGCCGCCCTGGCGGAGCGTGTTTCCCGTTTCCTGGAAAGAATGCCTGTTGAACTGGCAGCGGAGGAAGTGGCGGTGGCGATAACCCACGGCGGCATCATCAGG
>JAAYMN010000081.1 GCA_012521345.1 Bacillota bacterium | reverse complement strand
GCATTAAAGCCTACCTCTGTAAAAATTTTACCCCCACACCGGTGGTTGCCCATGCGGTGACAAACCTTAAAGCGGGCGGCGCCGTGATGCTGACCGCCAGCCACAACCCGGCCGAATACCTGGGGATCAAATTTATTCCCGCTTATGCCGGTCCGGCCCTGCCGGCCGATATCGACCCCATCGTCTCCTGTATTTGTGAAATCCAGCAAGCCGGTACAGTGGATAAACTGGCTTTTTTCAAGGGCTTTGAGAAGGGCCTTATTGAATACATTGAGCCGCTGCCGGCTTACCAGGAGCATGTGGAAAAGCTGATTAACTTTGCCGCCATCGCCGCTGCGGGGATAAAAGTGGTAGTGGACCCTATGTACGGTGCCGGCATGGGCTGCCTGGAAAGCTTTTTGGCAAAACACGGCTGCCGGGTGGAGGCTATCCACAACCGGCGCGACCCGCTGTTCGGCGGGGTGCTGCCGGAACCGACCGCGCAGCACCTGACAGAATTGCGGGAGAAAGTAAAGGAAACCGGGGCCCAGGTTGGCCTTGCCCTGGACGGCGACGCCGACCGGCTGGGCGTGGTGGACCCTGACGGGCGTTTTTTCAGCCCCAATGAAATTCTAATCCTTTTCCTGGAATATCTTGTGCAGAGCCGCGGCCTGCGCGGCGCTGTGGCCCGTACCGTAGCCACCACCCACATGTTGGACAGGATGGCCGCGCACTACGGCTTCCCGGTGGTGGAAACGCCGGTCGGCTTCAAATATATCGGGCAGGCGCTGCGGGAGCAGGACGCCTTCCTTGGGGGCGAAGAAAGCGGCGGTGTCAGCATCCGCGGCCATATCCCCGAAAAGGATGGTATTTTTTCCGGCCTGCTCTTTGTGGAGATGCTGGCCAGGACCGGCAGGACGGCCTCAGAGCTTTTGGCGGAAATCAGCGAACGCTTCGGCCCGTTTTACAGCGAGCGCCTGGATTTGCGCACCACACCGGAAACAAAAAAGGCCATTGTGGCGGCCATGCAAAACTGGCAGCCGCAAACGCTGGCGGGCATTCCCGTCGTGTCGACAAACAGGATTGACGGCCTGAAAATAGTCCTGGAAAACGGCAGCTGGTGCCTGGTGCGGCCTTCCGGGACGGAACCTGTTTTCCGGATTTATACGGAGGCGGGGTCCGTGGAGGAGAAGGAACGGATCCAGCAGGAAGTGAAAAAGATTTTATACGCGCAGGCGAAGGAGGAATAAAAGCATGACCGACTTGCAGGGAACAAGCGGCCTGCCCCTTGCCGCCGACAGTGACGGCCGCCTGGTTTTTGGCGCCGGCCTGCCCGCAGTAAAGCCTGACGTCCGTTATAAAAAAGATATGGAAGATGTCCTGCTGGATGCGGCGGCGGATGGTCCGGCAGAGCTTTATTATATGTATCGGGGAGTCGCGCGGGAAAAGGATAAGGAACTTTTGGCCGCGCACGGCCTCCGCTACGATGTGACTGTCATCCGCCCCGGGCGGATCGGCCGGGAATACATCAAAACTGCCGGCCACTACCACCCGGTCAAACCTGGAACGGAAACCACCTACCCCGAAGTATATGAAGTCCTGGCCGGCAAGGCCCATTACCTTTTGCAGACGGAACCGGACGAGGAAGGCGTGGACGCCGTTATAGTTGAAGCACAGCCCGGGGACAAAGTGTTGATACCCCCCGGCTACGGCCATATTACCATCAACCCCGGACCGGAGCTGCTCGTTATGAGCAACTGGGTGGCTGACGGCTTTGCCTCCCTCTACGGCCCCATTAGAGAGCTGCGGGGCGGCGCCTATTTTGAGGTGGCGGCGGAAGGCGAAGACGAACAATTCCTGGTCAATCCCAACTACCGACCGACACCGCGCCTGGCCGTGCGCCCGGTGGAAGACTTCCCCCACTTTGGCCTTGTCGCCGGCAAACCCATGTACCTTGCTTTTCTGGCAGACCCGAACAGGTTCGCCTTCCTTACTCACCCGGAAGATTATTTTTAGGCATCTTGTTCAGCCTTTGCCGGCGTTGTAAATTTAAAAGCCTTCCATGGACCTGTTCTCAAGGCAGCGACCGGCATGCTTTGTGTTTACCGGCCTGAACCAATTTGCTTTATCTTTATATTACTTGCGTCTGCATGGAAAGCCTCTGCAACATGCACGGTTATAAGCAGTAAAAAGCAGGGCGGGGCCTGCCCTGCTTTTGTCAGGGCAGGCCCCGCCCTGGCTTAATGAATATCGTTGATTTTCAGTTTCCGGGAGCGGACCCGGCCACCTTCCGCCTTGTTCATCCTGATTTCCAGCACACCGTGGCTGTAATTGGCCACAGCCTCGTCCGGCTTCACTTCCGCCGGCAGCGGGATGGTACGGGAGAAACGGCCGTAGCGTCGTTCCGTCATACGGTAGCCTTCTTCGCTGCGGTCCGTGCTGCGCCTGATTTCACCGCTAATGGTGACTTTCGTTTCGTCTACCGTTACATCAAGTTCAGCCGGATTGACCCCCGGTATTTCCGCACTGACGATTATTTCTTTCTCCGTTTCGTCAATGTCAACCGACGGCCCCGGCAGGCGTTGAAATTGCTGCCATTGCATGGGGGAAAAAGGACTGTCGGCAAAAAAACGCCCCATGTCTTCCCGCATCCGGGCCAGTTCACTGAAAGGGTTCCAGGGAGCAAGATGATGCGTCAAAGCAACCACTCCTTTTTTATTCCTTTTTTTCTTATGGTTTGTAAAATCAGGAGTGGTTTATACAGGCAAAGCTTTACAGGATGCCCGCTGTAAGTTATGTTAGTATATGTTAGTAAAAGAAGCAGAACTTTTTCTTGATATCGCTAAAGATTGCCGGCGGTGTGCCGATATAGCAAATGAAAGCCCAAAAGGTGGTGCAAGCAGTGAAAATTCATGGAGACAACAATATTTCAGTCAAGAATGCGCTGCCGCTCAAGCAGGATAAAACGGAACAGGCGGCAGGGAAAAAGACAAAAAGCACAAAGGACTCCCTCTCCCTTTCCCGGGAGGCGGCCACAGTGCGGGAGGCAGCGGAGACAGTGCTGGCGGAAATGGACGAAGTCAGAATGGAGCGCTTAGAGCAGTTGCGGGAAGCAATTGCCCAAGGCAGCTATAAAGTGGACCCGCTGGCTGTGGCTGAAGCCATGCTGAAAAAGGAAAGCTAATTTCTTTTCAAGGTGGGGTGGACCATGAGCGTGATACGGATTACCGGCATGGTGTCCGGCTTGGATACGGACCAGATTGTGAGGGACCTGATGCGTGTCGAGCGCATGAAGGTGGACAAGCTCTACCAGCAGCGGCAAACGCTGCAGTGGCAGAAAGAAGCATACAGGGAAGTTATCAATAAAATCCGTGTCTTTAGGGATACGTATTTTGACGTGCTGAACCCCAAGACAAACCTTACTTCCACGACCGCCCTGAAGCAGATGACTGTAACCTCGTCCCACCCGGAGATTGTCACGGTCACGGCCGGTCCGGATGCCGTTCAAGGCACATCCACCTTTCGAGTGATACAAAGCGCCACCGCAGCCAAAGCCCAAGCTGCCGCCGTTACCGCCGGCAGCGAGACAGGCAGCCGCCTTTCACTTGCCGATACGCTGGAAGCAATCAGCGGCAAACTGACTGCAGGTCCCATTGTTTTTGACGAAAACGGTGAAGTAACTGTCACCATCAATGGTACAGAACTGACCTTTAGCAAAGACGATACTCTCCGGAACGTCCTCGCCAAAATCACCAACAGCGGGGCCGGAGTTCTTGCCTCTTACAGTGAATTCAGCGATACGCTTACATTAACTGCCCGCACTACCGGGGAGGGCCGCATTACCATCAGCGGCCAGTTCTGGGAGGCTTTCGGCTTTGCCCCGGATGCAGAAGGCGCCGTCGGCGAGAGCGGCCGCAATGCTGAATTTGAAATTGACGGTTTTCGCGGCAGCAGGCCGGAAAATACCTTTACCATAGACGGCAAAACCTACACCATTAATAAAGAGGTAAACCCGGGGGATGAGTCTCCCGTTGTCACCCTCAATACTGCCGTGGATACGGAAGCCGTCTACAATGTGATTGTTTCTTTTGTCAATGACTATAACAAGCTCATTGAATACATAAACGGCAAACTGAACGAAGAGTACTTTCGCGACTTCCAGCCGCTCACCGACGAGCAGAAGGAGGCCATGACGGAAAAGGAAATCGAGCTGTGGGAAGAAAAAGCCAAAAGCGGCCTCCTGCGGCGTGACAGTTCCCTGACCAAAATGCTCCAGGACTTGCGCCAGGTCCTTTACTCTGCCGTAGACGGCCTCAACCTGACCCAGTTTGGCATTGAAACTTCCCGTAACTGGCGCGACCATGGCAAGCTGGTGCTGCGAAACAACGGCGCCGACCTGAAGGCGGCCATAGCCGCCAACCCGGACAAGGTGGCAGATTTCTTTACCAAGCGTTCTTCTATTAGTTACAGCGCTACCATTACCGCGGAGGAGCGGGCGCAGCGCTATGCCGAGTCGGGCCTTGCTTCCCGCATCAGCGATATTTTAAACGACTATATCCGGACAACAAGGGACAGCAGCGGCAGGAAAGGCATCCTGCTGGAAAAAGCGGGGATAGAAGGCGATGTAACCGAGTTCCAGAACAGCTTTGACAAGCGCATTGCCGAGCTTAACAAACAGATTGCGCGCATGAACGAAATGCTGCTGAACAAAGAAAACGAGTATTACAGGCAGTTTGCCCTGCTGGAAACAGCCCTGCAGAGCCTTTATGCCCAAAGCAGCTGGCTGGCCGGCATGCTTCAGTCGCAAAGCTATTAAAACAGAGGGTAAGCTATGGCCATTCATGCTTTGAACGAACTGGTTATCCATTACGAAGAGCAGACGGAACTATACCGCAGCCTGCATGAGAAAGCCGGTTGCCTTGCCGGGCTGAATCCGGAAAACGAAGCGGAACTCAATGACATCAACCGCTGTCTGCAGGAGCGGGCAGAACTTTTGGCGCAGATTGCCCGCCGGCAGGAGGAAGCCGAGCCCCTGTGGCAGGTTTTGTGCAATGAATTTGCCTGTGAGCCTACTCCTGCCGCGGTCCTGGCCGCCTGTCCCTGCCACCAGGCCGCCCGGCTTGCCGGGCTGCATGAGGAAATAAGGTCCCTTCTGGCGGCAATTTGCAAGCTGGATGCGGCGGCGGCGGAGAAATTGCAGCGGGGGCAAAAAAAACTGCGGGAGAAACAAAAAAAACTGCAGCTTTCCCGGCGTGCTGACCGCCTCTACCGGCAGGCAACCGGGCTAAGTGAAGGAATCTTCGTAGACTGCAAAAAGCTGTGACATCCGGCTAAAGATCTTGCTTCCTTTGCCGAAATAATTGGTAAGAAAACAGCGTCCCGGGGCGGCCGACCGAGACGCCTGTTTTCCATAAATGTCCCCAAAGGAATGGGGGTAAAAAAATTTCAAGGAGGAAAAAAAATGAGGATTAATAACAACCTGATTGCGCTGAACACCCACAGGCAGTTGGGCATTGTAAACAACTCCAGCGCCAAGGCTATGGAAAAGCTGTCCTCCGGCTACAGGATCAACAGGGCCGGGGACGACGCTGCAGGACTTTCCATCTCGGAAAAAATGCGGGCGCAAATCAGAGGCCTTAACATGGCATCCAAGAACGCCCAGGACGGCATCTCCCTGATCCAGACGGCGGAAGGTGCGTTAAATGAGTCCCATGCCATCCTGCAGAGGATGAGAGAACTTGCCGTGCAAGCAGCCTCCGATACCAATACGGATCAGGACCGCACAGCACTGCAAGAAGAAGTATCGGCATTAATAGAAGAACTGAATCGTATTGCAAATAATACGGAGTTTAACACAAAGAAACTGCTCGACGGCAGTTTCTCAGGCGTAATTCATATCGGTGCAAATGCGGGTCAGACCATGAGCATCTCGATTTCCAACATGACCGCCTCAGGCCTGAGTGTAAACAGCATTAGCGTTTCCAGTCAAACGGGCGCCGATGCTGCCATCTCGACGATTGACAATGCTATAAAAACGCTTTCAGCGGAGAGATCAAAGCTTGGCGCGGCGCAAAACCGTCTTGAGCATACCATCAAGAACCTGGACAATGCAGCCGAGAACCTGCAAGCAGCTGAATCCCGCATCAGGGATGTGGACATGGCCAAAGAGATCATGGAGTTCACCAAGAACAACATCCTGCAGCAGGCCGCTACAGCCATGCTGGCCCAGGCCAACCAGATCCCGCAAATTGTCCTGCAACTCTTGCGGTAGCAAGCTTTGCCCCACGATTCAGCAAAAAAATGAACGGCTTTTGGAACAGGGAGCCAGAGAGTCAGAGAGTTGTCTTTCTGGCTCCCTGCCGCATCTTCAGCATCATTTATAGCATGTAATATCAAAGATGCCGCTTTTGGCCGGTGTTTAGCCAAAAAGGAGGCGACGGGATGAAATTAAGCATTGTCATGATGGTAAAAAACGAAGAAAAGTACTTGCGGGAGTGCCTGGAAGCGCTCCGGCCCTTGAGAAAGGCCGTTGATTCCGAACTGATTATTGTCGACACCGGTTCCGAGGACAGAACCGTTGAAATTGCCCGGCAGTTTACCGACAAGGTTTATTTTCATCCATGGAATAATGACTTTGCCGCCATGAGAAACAAAACCATCGAGTATGCCACGGGGGAGTGGCTCCTGGTTTTGGACGGGGACGAAATTCTGGCCGATGCCAGAGGGCTCATCCGTTTCCTGAAATCCCCGGACAGCAAGAAGTATAAAACGGGTATTTTAACCTTCCGCAATATCACCAGCCTGGTAGATGAATCCGCATATATTACAGGCTACCTCCCCAGGTTGTTCAGGAATGAAAATTTTTATTACAAAGGCTCCATTCATGAGCAGCCCCAGTTTCAGTATCCCGTTTGTGCAATACCCGGTGAAATAGTTCACTACGGCTACCTTTCCACTGACAAGGAACTGATGGAATACAAATTCCGTCGCAATGTCGGCATCTTGAAGGAAGAGTTGGCCAAGGAGCCGGATAATGTTTATTACTGGTTTCAGCTTTCCCAGTCTTATGGGATGTATCAAGATTATGAAAACGCCCTGGAAGCTGCTCTCAAAGCTTATCGGGTCGCCTGCGGCAGGATGAAGGCGGATGAGTTGGCAGGGTACATGTATATTTTCGTTCAACTGGCCCTCTGCTACATGTGGAACAAAAGATATGAAGATGTGGAAGCCGTCTGCCGGGAAGCCCTGGAAATAAAAAAGGGTTATCTTGATCTTTATTACTTGCTAGCGGAAGCACAAAGAGCGCTGGGCAGGGACAGGGAAGCCATTAAGAATTATCGCGAGTATCTCAGGCTTTATTTGGATGGCAGCTACTTGGTGGACGCCTCCATGTCGAACAAAACGGCGGGGAAGTACGAACATGCTTATTTGTCACTTGCTGCTTTGTACCACAAGCTAAAGGAAGATGAAGCGGCGCTCCGCTATGCCAAAAAAATCAATTCGGAAAAAGTTTTCCGCCAGGCCATACCGATCATTGTGGAAATTTATGCCAAAGAAGGCAAGTTTGCCAGGCTTTGGGAATTTTACAAGGATAAGATCGAAGACAAAGACGATGCCTTAGTGGAAACTTTTTTTGTCGTTTTGGAAAATACCCTGCCCAAGCTTAAAAATCAGGAAAAAAGCGAAAGATTAATCGAATTGTTTACCTCCCCGGGGGGTGACTATGCTCTTCTGTACAGGGTAAAACAGCTGATTTTGCAGGATAAAAGTGAAATGCCTCAAGAACTGTATAATGCTGTAAAAGAAATAGACTACCATAAAATGCCGGTCTTTTTTGCCGATATTTTATACTGGTTTATCAAAAACAAGCACGAGCTGACGGGGTTAACCTGCCGGTTCCGCTTGCCCCTTATTCAAAGCCACCTTGCCTATCTTGCCCAAAAGCACAAAGACTTTTCGGAGAAAGCTTTTGCCTACCTGCAGGCGGTGCCGCAGGCCTCCGGCTTGGCTGCCGCCAAAATAAACAAGGAGCTGGCCAAGACTGTACTTTTTGCGGATAACTGCACTGAGGAGCAATATAGATATGCTTTTAGAAGATATCTTGCTGAAGGGGCCTGTTATCTTGCCCAGGTTTACAACCCGGCAATAATTGAAAGCGGCAGGGACAGCGATTTTGCATGTGATGAAGACGCCTTTCTCTATTACCTGCAGCAGGCCCAAAAGTTTCAGGAGACGGACAAAACGGAATATGTCAAGCACCTGCGTCATGCCTTGCGGCTTTATCCGGCCATGAAAAAGGGCATTGAGATCCTTTTGGCTGATGTACAGAAAGAGATGGCAAGAGAAAGCGGCAAAGAAAAAAGCCGAATTGCAGAAAATGCAGAATTTCAGCTTTTGAAGGTGCAACTAAAAGAAAATATCCAGATGCTTATGGATGCCGGCAGGTTCGGAGAAGCAAAAAACATTATCAATCAGTATCTGAGTCTGGTGCCCAATGATGAAGAGATGGTGGTGTTGCAGGCGCATCTTGACGCGGTGCAGAAGCAAAACGCAAAAAATCCTCACTCGAAAGATTTAATTATAAGTGAAGAAAGATATCCGAAAGTTACTATAATTATCCCCACATACAATCAAAAAGGATTTTTAAAAGAAGCAATCGAAGGCTGCCTAAAACAAGATTATCCAAATTTAGAGATAATCGTAGGAGATGATTGTTCTACCGACGGGACTCATTTGATGATGAAAAAATATAAAAGATATCCGCAGATTAAGTATATCAGAAATTCAAAAAACCTGGGTGCAGGGAACAATTCACAATACTTGCTGGAGAACCATGCCACAGGAAAATACGGGATGATTTTAAATCACGATGATTATCTAATAAAAGAAGATTATATAACGAAAGCCGTTAACTTGTTATTGGAAAACCCCGGCTTGTCATTTGTCTGGGCTAATTGTTTGATTAATGATGAAAATTCGGGCAAACAATCTCCTACCAACTATAAAATCCCCAATATAGTTAAAGGAATAGACTACTTTAAATACTATGAAACAGAAAAGTATCCGCATATAACCGGCACATTAACTACAGTTTTTGATTTGGAAAAATTGAAAAAAACCAATTTCGGGCAGGAAAAAACAAAAATTCGGGATACCTTCCTGTATTTAAACCTAATGCTGGTAGGCGACGTCGGGTTTATAGATGAAAATGTTGCCGTCTACCGGGTGCATAAACAAAGCATAAGTAATAATTTGCCCAAGGAATTTGATTTATCTACAATACGGGAATTTGAAAAGATGAAAAGCTACGTCTTGGAACAAAAAATTGCTTCTGTAAAAGAAATGGAAATGTGGATAAACAGGAGAGTGTTTGCCTTTATACTCTGGAGATTTAGAGTGTTATGGTCCAATAATGAAAAGAAATATGCGTTGAAGTTGCTAAACGAGACAGCCAAAGATTATCCCATTGTTTATGAGCATGTTTTGAACAATATATAAAATTGAATAAGGGCGTTGATGAAATAGCTATTCAGAAGGCAGTAAACATATTAACAGATTGGGTAAATAATGTTAATGGCCATGATAAAATCGACATAAATGGT
>JAAYMN010000080.1 GCA_012521345.1 Bacillota bacterium | reverse complement strand
CCTTTATGATGCTGCAGTCTTCCGGGCGGCTGCTGTTGCATGACCCGCCGCAGGCGCTGCGCATCCACAAGGGCACTCCGCACGAGCTGTGGGAGGCGGCCATTGAAACCACCAAACTGGCCGGCGGCGTTCCCACCTTTGAAAACGACGACGTCATTATCCCGGCCCTGATGAGCCGCGGCCATACGCTGGAGAGCGCCCGCAACTACTGCCTGATCGGCTGCGTGGAGCCTGCCGGGACGGGCAACGAATGGCCCGCCTGCGGCGGCATCGGCGTGGACACTTACTTTAACCTGGCCAATATTCTTATCCTGGCCATCAACGACGGCTACAATCCCATGCCCGGCCGCTACGGCGAACCGCCGCGCCGGGAGCGCTGCGGCCTGCCGACAGGCTACCTGTATGAGATGGAAACCTTTGACGATGTGCTGCATGCCTTCCGGACCCAAATGGAGTTTTTTGTCAAATGGTTTGCCAGTTGTATCAATGCCTTTGAATACGTTGCCCGGGAGGTTCTGCCCCAGCCCGTCATTTCCGCCACCATGGACGGCTGCATGGAAAAAGGGATGGATGTGATGTACGGCGGAGCCGCATACAATTCCACCGGCATCGCCGGCATTGCCATCGGCAACGTGGTCAGCAGCCTGGGCGTTATTAAGCACTGTGTCTATGACAAAAAAATCTGCACCGCCCACGAACTGTATGACGCCCTGATGAGCAACTGGCAGGGGTATGAAGACCTGCACCGCTATATCCGCTACGAAGCGCCGCATTACGGCAATGGCATCAAGGAAGTCGATCAGTATGCCAAATGGGTGGGGGACATTTTTGCCGCTGCGGTCAACTCCTGCACCGGCCCCCGGGGCCGCTTCAGCGCCGGCCTTTACCCCGTTACGACAAATGTTATCTTCGGGAAGATGACGGCGGCCACCCCGGATGGACGCTATGCCGGCGAACCGCTGGCCGATGGGATTTCCCCTGTGCAGCAGATGGATAAAAACGGGCCTACAGCCATTTTGGTCTCCGTTGCCAATATTGACCAGAAGCAATACCCCAACGGGACGCTTTTGAACATGAAATTCCATCCCACCTCCATGCAGGGCGAAGAAGGCGTCACCAAGCTGAAAAACCTGATCCAGACTTATTTTGACATGGGCGGCATGGAGATGCAGATCAACGTAGTCAGTGCCGAAACGCTGCGCGATGCGCAAAAAAACCCGGACAATTATAAAAATTTAATCGTGCGTGTGGCAGGCTTCAGCGCCTACTTTGTCGAACTGCATATTGACAGTCAGAATGACCTCATCCGCCGGACAGAACTGGCCATGTAAGCCTGAAGCAAAAAACAGGGCTGCCTCTTTGCCGGGGCAGCCTGTTTTTTTAATTGCAGCCGGCCGGTGACTGTGTTTTTGCCGCCACCCGGCAAAAAGCAGGCCGGCAGCCGGCGCAAACATGTGCGAAGCTGCAAAATGGGGGCGAAGGATGAAAGAGAAAAGCTGTTTTGTGTCATGGAGCGGCGGGAAAGACGCCTGCCTGGCCATGTACAAGGCCTGCAGGCTTGGATACAAACCGCGCAAGCTGGTTACCATGTTCAGCAGGGAAAGAAGCATCAGCTCGGCCCACCTGCTGCCGGAAAAGCTGATTTTGGCGCAGGCGGCTGCTCTGGGCGTGGAGCCTGTCATCGGGCGGGCTTTATTTCATGAGTATGAAGCAGTTTTTGTGCAGATCCTGCGGGAACTGCAAAAAGAAGAGATTGCCTATGGCATTTTCGGTGATATTGACATCGCGGAACACAGGGAGTGGGAGGAGAAGGCATGCCGGCAGGCGGGGCTTTCGGCCGTGCTGCCGCTCTGGCAGCAGGACAGGAGAGCCCTGCTGGAGGAGTTCATTACCCTCGGTTTTAAAGCCAGGATTGTGGTGGTGAATACCGCCATGCTGCCTGCCGCTTTCCTGGGCCGTGATTTAAGCCTGGAGACAGTGGCGGCTGTGGAAGCCGCAGGGGCGGATGCCTGCGGGGAAAACGGCGAGTACCATACCGTGGTGTATGACGGACCGCTTTTTCAAAAACCGGTGGCTCTCCGCACCGGCCGGGAAATAATTCCGGCAGGTGGCAGCTATATCCGGCTGGCTGTATATGTTGACTGATTTCCGGTTTTCCTCTTGTTATTGACGCAGGGGCTTTTCTCCCTTACAATTTAGTACGGAAGAATTTCGCCAATACAGCCTGGAACTGCAGCAACCGTGCAACAAAAGAGAAGCCATGGCCCGCAAACCATGGCTTTTTCTGCGGGGAGGCATGTCAATGAAGAGGATTTTGCCCTATCTTCGGCGTTACCAACTGTTTTACATCATTCCGGTCTGTTCCATGCTGATTGCTGTGGGGCTCGACATGCTGAACCCGGTGGTGACGCAAAAAATCATTGATGATGTGATTGCGGCAGGCCGGTATGAGTTGTTTCGCGGCCTGCTTCTGGCCTTGCTCGGCATCACACTGGGCAGGGCTCTCTTCGGCTACCTGCGCGACTACCTGTTCGATGTGGCAGGCTCCCGGATCGCGGTTGACATCCGCAATGATTTGTTCACCCACATCCAGAAGCTGCCCTTTGATTATTTTGATGGTGTCAATACGGGCGAGATTATGTCCCGGACTACGGAAGACATCAATAATATCTGGAATGCCCTGAGCTTTGCCATTCGTGTTTTTACCGAACAGGTGCTGTACCTGGTCGTGGCTTCGCTTTTGCTTTTTACCACGAACTGGAAGCTGGCCGTGGCAACCATGCTGCCAATGCCGCTGATGCTGCGGCTGGCACTGGTGCTGGAGCAAAAAATCGGCAAGGCTTTTGGACATTTGAGCGACCAGAATGCGGAGCTCAATACCACGGCCCAGGAAAACCTAGCAGGAGTCAGGCTGGTGAAATCCTTCGGCCGGGAAAAGTTTGAGATCAGCAAGTTCCTGCGGCAAAACGAGCGCTACAGCCGGCTGAGCGTGGAAGCAGCCCGTATCTGGGGCACATACCACCCGGTGATTGAGTTTTTGTCCAATTTGGTCCTTGTTCTTGTCATTTCCGTCGGCGGGGCTTTTGTGATCGGCAGCAGCATGACACTGGGCGAATTGGTGAAATTCAACGGCTACGTCATGATGCTGATCTGGCCGCTGCGCATGATGGGTTTTCTCACCAACATGATTGCCCGTTGCAGCGCTTCGGCACAAAAAATCTTTGCCATCATGGACATTGAACCCACTATTGTCTCCCCGCCCGAGCCCAAGGCGCCGGCGGAGTTTTTGGGGCATGTTGTTTTTGAAAATGTTTCCTTTAAATATAATGATGAATACGTGCTGAAAAATATCAGTCTAAATGCTCCCCCCGGCTCCACCGTGGCCATCATGGGGGCAACCGGGGCGGGGAAGAGTTCTCTCATCAACCTGATCGGGCGCTTTTATGACTGCAGCGAAGGCAGAATCCTGGTAGACGGCATTGATGTGAGGGAAATAGACCTGAAACTGTTGCGAGACAACATTTCCGTCGTGATGCAGGATACTTTTCTTTTTTCCGATACCATTTACGCAAACATCACCTTTGCCGTGGACAATGTGACGGAAGCAGCCTTCCGGCAGGCAGTGGCGGACGCGCAGGTGGAAGAGTTTGTTAATGAACTGGAAGACGGTTACCAAACCGTGGTCGGCGAGCGGGGAGTGGGCCTGTCCGGCGGGCAGAAACAAAGGATTTCCCTGGCCCGGGCCTTGCTGAAGCAAAGCAAGGTCCTGATTCTAGATGATGCCACATCGGCCCTGGATATGGAAACGGAGTATAAAATCCAGAAGGCGCTGGAAAAACGCCGGCAGTTGACGAAATTTATTATTGCCCACCGCATCTCCGCCGTGAAAAACGCCGATGAAATTCTCATCATGGAAAACGGCGAAATTGTCGAGCGGGGCACCCACGGTGAGCTTTTGGCGCGCAAAGGCAGGTACTATGCCATCTACCGTGAGCAGTTTAAAGATTACGATGAACTATTGGTGGAGGGAGCCAGGTGAGCAGAAATACCTTCCGGGAAGATGAAAAACACCAGGAAACGGTTAATTATCAAATTATTGCCCGCCTGTTCAAATATCTTGCCCCCTACAAGGCGGAAGTTGTACAGACGCTGCTATTGATGGCGGTAGTAGTGGCTGTTTCCCTGGTGACGCCCCTGCTTTTGCGCCTGGCCATCAACAACTATATTGCCCGGGAAAATATCCGGGGCCTTGTTATACTGGGCATGCTCATGTCCCTGAGCTACCTGGCGGCCATGTATTGCTCCCGCCGGCGCATCCTCATCATGTCGCAGGTTTCCGCCGAAATCCTGCTTAAAATCCGGCAGGATTTGTTTACACACATTCAAAAGCTTTCCTTTTCCTTTTTTGATTCCCGCCCGGTCGGGAAAATCCTGGCCAGGATCATCAGCGACGTCAATTCCCTGGGCGATCTCTTTACCAGTGCCGTCACAAACCTGATCCCCGAAGCTGTCCTGCTGGCAGCTGTGGTGGCCATTATGTTTATGCTCAACTGGAAGCTGGCGCTGGCCGGCCTCATTATGCTGCCGTTTTTGTCCTTGGCCCTGTTTCTGATTCAGATTGCCACCCGCAAACGCTGGCGCGAATTCCGCAAAAAACGTTCCAACCTGAATGCCTTTGTTCATGAAGACTATTCAGGGATCAGGGTGGTGCAGAGCTTTACCCGGGAGAAAAAGACGGAGGCCGTCTTCTCCGAGTTGTCGCTTACAGTTGCCCAAAGCTTTATTGCCGCCATTAAATTCGCCAATGCTTTCTGGGTGGTGGTGGAACTGTCCTGGGGCATCGGCACGCTCATAGTCTTCTGGTTCGGGACGCGTTTGCTGACGGCCGGTGAAATCCAAATCGGCGACCTTGTCGCTTTCACCGGCTACATCACCATGTTCTGGCGTCCCATTATGAACATCAGCGACTTTTACAACATCCTGGTCACAAACCTGTCCGGCGCCGAACGGATCTTCGAAATTATGGATATTGAACCGGATATAGTGAACGCGCCGGACGCCATTGAGATGCCCGAAATCAGGGGCGATGTGACCTTTGACCATGTTACTTTCGCCTATGAAGGGGACGAAATTGTGCTGCAGGATGTAAGCTTTACGGTCAGGGCGGGGGAAACCGTCGCCCTGGTGGGACAGACGGGCTCGGGGAAAACCACCATCGTCAATCTCATCAGCCGTTTTTATGACCCGCAGCAGGGCAGGGTGCTGATAGACGGCTACGATATCAAAAAAGTAACCCTGGAGTCGCTGCGCAGGCAGATGGGAGTCATGACGCAGGACACATTCATGTTTTCCGGCACCATCAAGGACAACATCCGTTACGGCAGGCTGGATGCCACGGATGAAGAAGTGATCAATACCGCCAAAACCGTCAACGCCCATGATTTTATCATGAAGCTGGAAAAAGGCTACGATACCGACGTCAATGAAAGAGGGGCACGGCTGTCCATGGGGCAGCGGCAGTTAATCGCCCTGGCACGAGCCCTGCTCGCCAACCCCAGGATTCTCATTCTGGACGAGGCAACATCCAGCATTGACACGGAGACGGAGAAGCTTGTCCAGGAAGGCCTGAACAAGCTTTTTGCCGGCAGGACGTCATTTGTCATTGCCCACAGGCTTTCCACTATCCGCAATGCGGACAGAATTTTTGTCATTGAGGACGGCCGCATAGTTGAAACTGGCACCCATCGGGAACTGCTGGCACAAAGGGGCCGCTACTTCCAGCTTTACCAGGCGCAGTATAAATTCCTCCATGAAGATGTAGAGAGCCGGGCTTCTACCGGTTCCCAGTACAGTAAAACCCCATGCCGTCAAGCATGATTTTGCCCGGGCCGCCGGAAAAGTGCAGTGTGATCCGGCTGATTAACGCCGGGTTAAAGGCGGGGTCAAGGTGGGCAAAAGTATCCAGGGGAATTGCAAAGCTCTGAAAGATGGGCTCAGTTGCCGTCCTGTACTTGCCGTCCCGGAAATACGGGTCAAGCAGGGCAATTTTGCCATATTGCGTGTAAACCGGGGAGGGGACGGGCAGGAAGCGTTCCAGGGGCAGGCGGACAGCCGCCCCTGCTTTTATTTCTATTTCTATCTGCATCTGCGGCGGGTTATCCCCGCGCCTGTCCACCGGGCCATCCTGTCCCAGAACGGCCAGGGACAAGCTTAAAACGGCGGGGGTGCCCGGCAGCTTTTGGCTGCAGAATGTCCCGGGCAGGGATACGGTGTAGCTTGCCTGCTCTTCCCAGGCCAGCACCACCCCGTCCCTGCCCCTGCTGTTGCCCCGCCTGTCAGGGACAGGCTCAATTTCAAAATAACTTGTTCCTTCCGCCGCCGCCGTAACGCCGCCGGCAAAGCCTGTTTTGCCGGCCCTGCGG
>JAAYMN010000079.1 GCA_012521345.1 Bacillota bacterium | reverse complement strand
GGATGCAGGCTGTAATAAACGAGGTGCGGCCCGAGGTGGTCCTGGTGCACGGGGATACCACCACTACTTTTGCCGCTGCCCTGGCCTGCTTTTACCTGCAGGTGCCGGTGGGGCACGTGGAGGCGGGGCTGAGAACATACAACCTCTTTTCGCCTTACCCGGAAGAATTCAACCGGCAGGCGGTGGGGATTTTGGCGCAGTATCATTTTGCGCCGACGGCTACGGCCAAGGAGAATCTTTTGCGGGAAGGCAAAAAGCCCGGGACGGTGTATGTGACGGGCAACACGGCCATTGATGCGCTAAAGACTACTGTTAGGGAGGATTACAGCCACAGGGAGCTTTTGTGGGCAAAAGGCAGCAGGCTGCTTTTAATCACGGCGCACCGCCGGGAAAACCTGGGAGAGCCCATGCGGCGGATGTTCCGGGCCATCAGGCGGGTGGTGGAGGCCTACCCTGACGTGAAGGCCATTTATCCTGTCCACCTGAACCCGGAAGTGCGGGAGATTGCGGGGGAGGTGCTTTCCGGCTGCGAGCGGATCAGGCTTATAGAGCCTTTGGAAGTGGTGGATTTCCATAACTTTATGGCCAGGTCGCATTTTGTTTTGACCGACAGCGGCGGCATCCAGGAGGAGGCGCCGAGTTTGGGCAAGCCGGTGCTTGTCATGCGGGAGACGACGGAGCGGCCGGAAGGGATTGCGGCGGGGACGCTGAAGCTGGTGGGGACGGGGGAGGAGCGGATTTACGAGGCGTGCCGGCTGCTTTTGGAGGACGGGGAGGAGTATGAGAGGATGAGCCGGGCCAGCAACCCGTACGGCGACGGCTTGGCCAGCAAAAGGATTGCCGATATCCTGGAGTACGGGAGAACCGAGGAGTTTGATGGGTAAGAAAAAAACAAGGGCGGCGAGCCCTTGCTTTTTATTCAGGATGCGGCTTAGCAGGCCGCACCTTTTTTGTCTAATTTGAGTGCCAGGAAGACCAGGGCAGCAGTCAGCCAAAAGAGCATGGTGATCTTGGGCAGGTAGATGATTACCTCGCCCATGCCCTGGGTAAGGATGCCGGCCAGGGCGGAGAGGGAAGCGATGATGATGTGCTTCAGGTAGGTGTCATTGCCTTGGCGGAAGGCCTGCAGGCCTCTTTTGGCGGTGCCGGCAAGGAGCCAGGCGAAGGCGAGGAAGCCGATGAGGCCCGTCTCGGCCAGGGCCTGCAGGTAGGTGTTATGGCTGTGGTAGGGCCTTTTGGTCCGGTCCAGCATGTAGTAGGGGTAGGCCGCCTGGTAGGCCTGGTAGCCGAGGCCCACTCCTGTTAAGGGAAAGTCTCTTATCATCTGGATAGTTTCCTTCCAGACGGTGAAGCGGTAGGCGTTGGATGAATCCAGGGGGCTGCCGATGGAGGCGAAGCGCTGGATGAACATATCGGGCATGACGGCGGCCGCTAAAAGCAGGATGATGAAAAGCAGGATAATGATTCGCCTGTCCTTCAGGAGGGCGAAAACAAAGAGGGCGACCAAAAGCCCCAGGAGTCCTCCCCGGGAAAGGGTAAGCAGGAGGGAGAGGGCCAGGAGGCCGGTTGTGCCGAGATAGAGGAGTTTAAAAAAGAAGTTTTTCGTACAGAAGAAGAGCGCTATCCCGAAGGGGATGATGAGAATCAGGTACTCGGCCATCACATTGGGGTTGCCGAAGAAGGAATAAACGCGGACGCTGATCTGGGGGCTGCGGGCGGCGTCCACCCAGCCGGACTGCATGGGGGCGCCGAAGATATACTGGTAGATGCCGTAGAGGGCGACCAGGAGGGCGCCGGCCAGGGCAAAGTTCAGGTAGGTGTGCAGCTCTTTTTTTGTCTGCAGCTGGTTGATGAGGACAAAGAAAACGAGAAAAGAGCAGATGCAGATGGCCAAGTCGCGCAGGCTGCCGGTGAAGGTGGCGGAGGCCAGGGTGGCAACGACGGCGACGAGCAGGTAGAGGACAAGGGCGGGTTCGATGGCGAGGGGCAAAAGGGCTAGGTTGCCCGTGCGCAGGCGGTGGAAGAGAAAAGAGGCAAATGCCAGGATGGCCAGGAGCAGCAGCGCCTCGTTGGGGACGAGGGGCAGGCTGAAGGCGAGAAGGTAGAGGCCAAAGGTGGGCTTGTGGATAATGAGGAGGGCGGCTGCGGCTGCCGCGGGGAGCGCCAGGGCTTTGAGCGGAGAAAGGATGGGGAAAGCCAGTATGCCCAGTGCTCCTAAAAGGAGAAAAAGCAGGTAAGGGCGGGAAAGAATAAAGCTGTAGAGGCGGCAGCTAATGCTTTGGGGGAGGGCGTCCGCCATGAGGCGGGAAAAGAAAAAAAGGCATTTTTTGATGAGCTTTTGGCAAAGGGAAAAGAGCCGGTAAAGCAGGCTGTGCCGCCAGGCGGGAAGGGACACGTCCCGGAACCAGAGGCTTTGTGCCAGGCGGCTTGCGGCAAAAATTGTATAGAGCTTGACGGACAGCCTGTCGGTTAGGGCGGCAAGCTTGCTGCCCCGGAAGCAGTTGTCCAGCAGATGGGCTAATTTATGCAGTGTCCTGCCGGTAAGGCTGTGAGCGTACATGGACGGTTTCCTCCTTTGGCTTGGGAGGTTTTTTAGAGGTCGACGCGCAAAACGGTGGTGCTGACCATGAAATCACGGCTGCCCAGGGTGACGGTGGCGCCGACGCGCAGGTCGTAGGAGGCGCAGCGGACGGCGGTTTCCGTGACGGTGACAACAGCTTCAAAGGTGAGGAAGATATCGAAGCGCTCCGGCACCTCGGCCATGACTACCCGGCCGTCGGCCGTTGGCACCGGCTCCCGGTGGGGGACTACTTCCACGTTGGTGACCTTGCCCATGTGGCCCTTGGAGGTGGGGTCGTAGACGGTGCTGCCTACTGTGACGGCGTCCACGGTATACTGGCTTACATTGGAGACAAGCGCCAAGACGGTTGCCTTCTCGCCCGCGGCGCCTGCCCCGGAGCCGGACGGCCGGGTGAGTTTATAGGCGCCGCCGGCCAGGACGGCAACCACCAGGATTAAAACCAGCAAGTCAATAAGGTTGATGAGACCAAACAATCTGCCTTTTTCATCGAGGAGCTTCATTTACTACCTTCCTTTCGCGTATTGTTCATAAACCTGCAGATGAACGTCGGCCAGGGCGGCCAGGGAGAAATTGGCCTTGGCGTGGTGATAAAGCTTTTCGCCCATTTCTTTGGCCAGGGCGTTGTCACGCAGGAGGGTGACGGTGTGGGCGGCAAAAGCGGCCGCGTCGCCGGGCGGGAAAAGCATGCCCGTCTTTTCGTGGGTAATGAGTTTGGCGATGCCTCCCACCTCTGAGCTGACGGTAGGCTTGCGGAGGAGGGCTCCTTCCAGGAGCACAAAGGGGAAGCTTTCACTGTAGGAGGTTAAAGCGTTGATGTCGATGGCCTGCATAAAGGCCAAAGGTTCACTTACGTGCCCGGCAAAGTGGACTATATCTTTGAGGCCCAGCTTGTCCCGCAGGGCAAGGAGTTTTTCCCGCTCTGCGCCGTCGCCGCCCACCAGGAAGTGGACGCCAGGGACCGCTTCAGCAATGAGCCGGGCTCCCTCAAGGAAGACTTCGTGGCCCTTGATGGGATGCAGGCGGGCCAGCATGCCTACCACTTTGGCTTTCTCGGGCAGGGAGAGGTTGTATTTCCGGCAAAATTCAGCCCGGGTGACGGTTTTTAGCGGGGCGGCAAAATCAAGGCCGTTGTAGATGACGGTGATTTTTTCCGCGGGGAAGCCGCGGGCGACCAGCATCTCCTTGAAGTCTTCGGATACGGCGAGATAGCCGTCGAAAGTCTTCAGGGCCCAGGTGTTCAGGGTGGTGTAAACCTTGTTTTTATAGAAGTTGTGGGCAAAGTCCCGCAGGAAATCGCTGTGGATGGTGGTAAGGGTAGGGATGCGGTAAAATTTTTTCACCAGGGCGCCGATAAAGTTGGCCCGGGGGCCGTGGCAGTGCAGGAGGGTGTAGCCGCCCTGCACAAGGAGGCGGCAAAGCTCCCGGACGGCGTGCAGCTGGTATCTTTTTTCCTGCCTGAGGGTGCGGATGTCAAGTCCCATGGCTTGGCCTTCACGGTAAAAAGCGCCTGCCATCAGGCACATGAGGGTGACATCCGTACTTTTTTGCAGTTCCTTGACCAGGGAGAGGACATGGGTTTTGGAGCCTCCCGTTTCCCCGCCGCTGATCAGGTGCATTACTTTCATCTTCGCGGCTCCTTTTGCTTGGGTGGTACGCTTGTCTCAGGTATGGTACACCTGTATCAGGCATGATACAGGACTTCTCTATTATTCGCTAAGGGCAGAAGACTATCCTGCCGGGGCGCTTGCGCATATTTTTCTTTTGGCTTGGCGGGGAGAGGCGGGGCCGGCCTGCGGGCATAAAAAAAGCGGGTGTTCCCGCTTTTTTAGTTGCTGTAGGCCGGCTCTTCCTGGAGGGGTTCCTCCTCCGGTTTGTCCTTTATCGCTGCAAGCTGCCCGCGCAACCGGAAAAACAAGATGATGGCAAGGCAGGTGGTGGCAATGTCGCCGAAAGCGTGGGAAAATCTAAAGCCGTTAAAGCCCCAGAGCCTGCTGAAAAGAAAGAGGGCCGGGATGTAGAAAAGGCCTTGGCGACCGACGGAGATGATGAGAGATTCAACAGCTTTGCCCAGGGACTGGAACATGTTCATGAGCACAAGCTGGATGCCCATGAAAGGCAGGGCAATAGCCAGGGCATGAAGGATGCGGACACCGTAATAGATTACTTCCGGGTCGTTGATGAAAACGCGAATCCAAATATCGGCCAATAAGTAGAAGAGGACGGCAAAGCAGATGTCCATGACTGTTCCGATGGTGATGGCCCGCTTGATGGTGGCAACGAGGCGGTTATATTTTTTGGCGCCGTAGTTATAGCCCATGAGGGGCTGGCAGCCCTGGGCCAGGCCTATGGTGACCATGAAGGCAATGTTGGTGCCGCGTATCACTACGCCGTTGGCCGCCACAATATTGTCGCCAAAGCCTGCGGCAACCACATTGGTCAGGGTGGCGCCGATGCTTTGCAGCGCCATGCCAAAGGAAGCGGGGACGCCGATCTTGAGGATTTCTTTGAAAATGTCAGGGTTAAAACTGTATTTCTTGGGGGAAATGGAAACGAGGCTTTTTTTGCGGAGGTAAAAAGCGAGATAGTAGCAGAAACCGAAGATATTGCCGATAACGGTGGCGATGGCGGCGCCGGCCACGCCCATGTCAAGGCCGAAGATAAAAACAGGGTCCAGGATGATGTTCAGGAGGCCGCCGGAGATCATGCCGATCATGGCTTCCTTGGTAGCCCCCTCGGAGCGCAGCAGGCCGCTTAGGGCATGCTGCAGGCCGATAACGGGGGTGCCTGCGAGCATGATCAGGGCATAGCTTGCGGCCGGGCCGATCGTATTGGGACTGGCGCCGCAGAGGAAAAGGAGGGGACGGTGGAAAATCAGGCCGATGGTACCGACGACAATGAAAACCAAGACAGCTGTCCAGAAAGCGGTGGCGGAGACTTTACCGGCTTCTTCCCGCTCCCCCCTGCCCAAAAGGCGGGAAATGAGGGAAGCGCCGCCTACGGCGAAAACATTGCCGAAGGCCTGGAGGATAAAAACAATGGGCATGGTGATGACAATGCCCGCCACCATGTTGGGGTCGTTCAGCTTGCCGATATAAAAGGTGTCGGTCATGTTGTAGATTACCTGGATAAGCATGGCCGCCATGGTGGGGAGCGCCAGCTTCCAGATTGCTTTATTGATTGGCATGTTTTCCAGGATGTCTATCCTGTCCTGCCCGATTGATAGATGTTGTGTTTTTTGCATGATTAACCTTCCTTTCCGGCCGTGAGCATCTCGGTTGCTGCAATGACTGTTTCCAGGGCTGCGGCCAGCTTATCCCGCTCCTTGGGCGGAAGCAGCGTCATCTTGGCGGCAATGTGGCGTTTAAACTGGTTGTCAATGTCCCTGGCCACATTTTTACCTGCCGTGGTCAGTATTAAGGCATATTTGCGCCGGTCGCAGCTGACGGGCGCCCGCTCCACAAGGCCCTTTTCCTGCAGGCGGTCCACCACGCCGGTAAAGGAGCCCCGGGAGAGGCCAACTTTTTTGCTGTATGTGGTCATGGGGGAGCCTTCATGATGGTGCAGGAACATGAGGGTTTTTTCTTCGCTGTCGCTCAGCTTGTATGGAGTGGATATTTCAATATCGTCCAGCAAGGTCCCGATAAAGACGGGCAGCATGCCCACAAGGTCGGCAATATGTTCAGCCTGTTTTTTCATGTTTCCCCCCTCCCTGTATTCCTGCCATTGGTAAGGATTCTAACATTTTGTTTTAAAACTGTCAATATCCAAATCAATTTTTTAATAAAAAATTTTTTTTGTACTAAACAAAAGCATATCTGCCATATATTTTTGTTTGCCGGCTTTATAACATATATGCAGCAGTATTTAAGATTTTTAGGGGATTTTGGTCGTCAGTCCCCGAAAAACAAATTTAGTGGAGGTATGTTTCATGAGAGGAAAAAGACTTGCTTTGTTGCTTTGCATGATCCTTATTTTCTCGCTTCTGTCGGCATCTTCCCTCGCTTACTCCGATCCAAACAACGGAGACTGGAGCAGTAAAAAAGTAGTACTCAAGGGAACAGGCGAAGCCGAGCTGATGGTTCGTGTCGGCGACATTGATGCGTGCAACGACGAGTATGCTGTTGACGAGTACAGCTACAATCCTTTTACCGCAATTGATCAACACAGTCACAACTTTCCCTGGGAAGAGGATCCTCTTGACCCGGAAGGCACCGACCGTATTTATGTTGGCAGCAAGGAGACCGGTTCCGCCTCCGACGGCTATTCCAACAATTATTACAGTTGGCTCGAGGAAGGAGAGAATTATGCCTGTGCGAGGGGCGCGCTGACCGTTGCCCTGGATTATGACGTTTCCGGCATAAAGGTAAGAAATGCATTGCTGCAGTTATGCATTGACGATTTCCAGGCATTGATGTGGGGAAGCAATTTTACAGTCACCCTTAACGGCAAGGAAGCACCGTTTGTTGCCGAGCTTTTAAACCATGTCGATCAGACCGGCCCCACCTGTTATATCGTCTCGGCAATTATACCGTCCGGCTTTTATAATGAAATAGCGTCCGGCAGGCTGGAAATCAAGATAGATGAAACAACGGGCGTCGGCGACGGTTTTGCCGTGGACTTTGTAAAGCTTTTAATCAACTATAATGAAAATATTTTCAAGGGACGTTTTTCGGGCTATGTCCACGGGGCAAAAAATGCTACCGTCCGCCTGCTGGGCACCAGTACCACCGTCACCACTGACGATGGCGGGAAATTCACCTTTGAAGCAGTACCGGGACTCAATGCCGTACGCGCCTCGGCCCAGGGATATGTTGAGGACTATGACTATGGCATCGTGCTCTCGGCAGGAACCGAGTGGGAACCGTTTTTATACCTTTCAGAGGGCATCGGCTCACCGGATATAGATTTCAGCAAATTTGCAGCCACCGAGGCGTGGAGCGAAGCATCGTCCTGGGCAATTGCGGAACTGCAAAAGGCGTTGGATTGGGGTCTTATTCCCGATGCCCTGATGGGCGCCGATATGACCAAGCCTATTACCCGCGCCGAATTTGCGGCTGTTTGTGTAAAGGTTTATGAAAACCTCGGCAAGACAAAAGCGCAGCCGGTTGCCGAAAATCCCTTCACCGACTGCAATGACCCGGAGGTTCTGAAAGCCTTTAACCTTGGTTTGACCAACGGCACAAGCCCCACCACTTTTTCGCCAAACCAGCTTCTGAACCGCGAACAGGCGGCAACCATGCTGACCCGCGCCTACAAGAAGGTTACCATGGAAGGCTGGACCCTTGAAACCGACGGCAATTTCAAGCTAAACTATGAAAAACCCGCCCCCTTTGCCGATGACGATAAAATTTCAAGCTGGGCAAAGGACAGCGTGTACTTCATGGTTGCCAACAACATCATTAAAGGCGTCGGGGGCAATAAATTCGCTCCAAGGAATACCACCCCGGCAGAAGAGGCCGTCCAATACGCCAACGCAACCCGTGAGCAGGCGCTGCTGATTGCCACCAGAATGGTTGAAAACCTTAAATAAACACGGGTGTGGCGGCGCTTGCCGGGCATTTGGCGGTTCACTGAAAACGCGGAAGGAGCAGCTCCTTCCGCGTTTTCTTTCGGTGCATTTGCATGTGGCATGAGCCGGTTATAATTGTTTTTTACGAAAGATCAAGACTGCCAGCGACACAAAAAGCAATGCAAGCAGAAAAGCGATGAAGACAGCGCCGAAAAGAGAAGATACTGCTATGGTATTTTTAATTAACCCCATTTTATCGGTCACCAGTGAAATGGGATTGTAGCGGTGCGCGGCGGGGATGATATTCACAAGCAGGCAGGCAACCACGGCTGCACCTGTTAGAAGCAGGCAACCGTAACTGCTTTTTGTCAGGACGGCCGAAAGCAGCAATACTGCCAGCAGGAACATGCCAAACAGCCAGAGGCAGAACACGGAAAACGGCAGATTTGATACTTTGTCAGCCGGGAAGAGATAGTGCGTGTAAACATAGGTCAGCCCGAAGCAGAGTGCAATACTTGCCGTCCAGAGAAGAGCCATGCAGGTGTATTTGGCCAGGATGACCGCCGTCCGGGACAATCCTTTTGTCAATAAGATGACAAGCGTTCCCTTGGAAAGCTCGGAGGACAAAACACCGCTAAAAAGGATCACCGTTAAAATTAAGCCCATTTGCGTTGCGTTTTTAAAAAACTGCGTCCAGGCATCATAAGCTGTGGCCTTTGGCATTGTAATAGTAATGCCGTCCGCCACCAGGCTGCCAAGAATTTCGGGCAATAGTTTTGCGACAAGCGGATTGGTGATGCCGAAAACGGCAAAGACAACCAGCAGAATGAGCAGTTTATAAGTTTTTGCGTATTCAAAGATCTCTTTTTTTAAAAATGCCAGGTAGCCAGTCATTGGACCACCTCCAAAAAGAGACTTTCCAGAGTTGGTTCCAAAGCTACAAACTTTAACGGCACAATCCGCTTTTGCGCCAATACATCCAGGAAAAAATGTCCGTCCAGATCGCAGCCGGTCAAAAGTACAGTGACGGTGTTGCCGCTACGCGTCGTGCTAATGGACGGATGCTGCAACTCCTTGCTTTTTGCAAAGATGGCGGCTGTTTCAACATTTTCAAATTCAAGCACAAACCCGTTGTATCTGTGACGCTGTTTAACTTCCGCAAGCGTGCCGTACAGTGCAAGCTTTCCGCCATGCAGCACGGCAATTCGATCGCAGATTCTTTCCACGTCCGACAGAATATGGGTTGAAAACAGGACGGTTGTTTTCCCTTTCGCCGCAAGGAGAATGTCCAGTATTTCCTTCCTGCCGATGGGGTCAAGCGATGATGTCGGCTCATCACAAATTAAGAGTTTTGGCTCATTCAGCAGAGCCTGTGCGATGCCTAGGCGCTGTTTCATGCCTCTGGAAAAGCTGCCAATACGCTTTTTTTCGTTTTTTAGTCCCACAAGTTCAAGTAATTCCTCACTCCTCACTTTTGTTTTGGTTTGCGAAAGTCCGGTTATTTCACCGCACAGCTTAAGATATTCCCTGGCAGTCATGTACCCGTAGAACTCCGGCACATCGGGAAGAAAGCCTATATGGCGGTTGGTTTTTGTTTCGCCGTACGCAACTTTTTCACCGCACACGGTTACACTTCCACTGTCCGGTTTTAATAAGCCGAGGATAATTTTCATTGTTGTTGTTTTGCCTGCGCCATTCTGCCCCACAAGACCAAAGATGGAATGTTCCGGAACATCCATCTCCAGTCCCTTCAGCACTTCATGCTGACCAAAGCGTTTATGGAGTTGGTTAATTTCCAGTATCCCCATTCAATCTTCACCCCTGCCCAGCGTAAAGTAGATGATGGGGCCGATAATTTGTATAAAGACGACGATTATAACCCACATTACTTTGTTCCCAAAACGGTAAGCGGGATGGCGCAGCACATGAATGAGTGCAGTAATGCCAAGCGCAAACTGCAAGATAACCAGCGGTATAAGAAGGGGCAAATATTCTCTTAACATAGCCAAATCCATGGCACGATCCTCCCTGCCTAAGGCCTTAATTACTTCATCTATCCTTGCTTTCACATGCTTTATAAGTACTCCCGGTCCCGACAGCTTTTTTGCAGTTTTTCCACAATCCTTTGATAGCGTCTTGTGCCGCCCAATGTTGTAAACGCAGGGTTATTTATTACCCCGTCGGCCATGAGCCTGCGGACAATCTTTTCGTTTCGGGGCAGGGCACCTCCCAGGTCCAGCTCCTCAATCCACTGGTCCAAGAGATAAAAATAAGTGTCTCCTTTTAACTGCAAGGGATAGATATCTCCGGTGACAAGATCGGCGTATTTTTCCAGAATCTCGAGGGCTTTGTCTGTATTGCCAAGCATGGTGTACCCTTGGGCAGCAATGATGTAGAGTCTCGCAAGCAACGACGGATGCAGTTTTTCTAAGTCAAAAGCACAAGCAACTTCATTGGCCCGCTTCATCGTCTCGGCAAACTGCTCCGGCTCGCCTGCACAAAGCGTGAGATAATCGGTCAGGCTTCCCAAAAGAGCAATCAGGTACTGATAGATGCCGACTTGCAAAATAGCTTTGGCTTCATTCGTTTTGCCTGACATTTGATAGGCTGAGGCCAGCAGCGCTTCCGCGGAAATAATTTTCCTGCTTGTTCCTTCCAGCAGGTCGATTACCTCATTTGGCTTTTCCATCAGCAAGACGCATAGGGCTTCCATGTGCAAAGCGAGTTGGACCAGCTCCGCGTCTTCACTTTCCTTTTTGACGCGTATAAACAGCTCTTTGGCTTCCACCAGCACAGACAAGGTTTGATCCCTGCTGCCTGCTTCCGTGCTGTGATTTACAAGCAGTGCTCCGATTTGGAATAACAGCGGAAAGCAGGAGTAATATTTTTTGACAATAGCGCGGCAGGACTCCAATACTTCAGTAAAAGGTTTGGAAGTAAAGTCAGCGGATAATTTCAGGTACAATTTACGAATATCTTCCTTGCTCATTTGCGGTTCGTAACCCACAAGCTCATCAATGCTGATATTAAAAAGTGTTGCCAGCTGCGGCAGAAAAGTGATGTCCGGATAACTCTGGCCGGTTTCCCATTTGGAAACCGAAGCTTTGGACACGCCGATGTATTTTGCCAGGTCCGACTGGGTCAAACCTTTCTCGCGGCGCTTTTTGAGGATGGTTTTGCCAATATTGATCACTTTAATGTTCATCACCTCAATTTTTATTATACCGTCGGGCAGTATAGGCCAACAATGGATTTGTGGTTAATCCCGGGTGAAAAAATCAACCGCAGGGTAACTTCTGCTGAGAGCATTCGTTTTTTGCCTAAGGGAAGCAACTGTTTTGCTCCCGTCTTTCCCATCTACGCAACAATGTACACCGGGGTCAGAACAATATTTATAAAAAAAGTGCCGCATGTTAAGAAGATTATCCTTCTCAACCAGCGGTCATCTTAAGTACAGGCTTTGCCACATTATCATTTTTCTGTGCCGGCTTGTTGTACAACTTCAAATAATCGCTTATTCAAAAATATTCTCTCCCTGCCAATTTTATAAGATTCCAGGAAACCTTTTTCCTCCAACAATGATAAATAGTTTGAGGCAGTTTTCCTTGTAATATTTAATCCCTTTTCCAGGTATGCAATTTTGGTATAAAATTCAAAGAAAAGTAAGTTTACAAGTTCTCTTGAATATATTTTAGGCAACAAGTTTTTGATGTCTTTGGCTGTCTGTTCCACGACAGTATTAATTCTCTTTACAAGTAGCAACGTTTCTTCCGCAGTCTGCTCTATACCGTCCAGTATAAACAGTATCCATTCTTCCCATTTGCCCTTTGTCCGTACCTCCTGCAAAAGTCTGTAGTATGCCGCTTTGTTCCGGATTATATATTTGCTGAGATAAAGTATTGGATTGTTCAGTAATTCTTTCAGGATAAGATACAATACATTTATAATTCTGCCTGTTCTACCGTTGCCGTCATAAAACGGATGTATCACTTCAAACTGGTAATGAATAACCGCCAACTTAATAAGCGGGTCAATATTGTCATAATCTTCGTTTATATATTTCACCAGGTTGTCCAGCAGGAGCATTATTTCCTTTTCACCGCTTGGGGGGGTGTATAGCACTTCTCCCGTTTCTTCATTTTTAAGGACGGTACCCGGAAGTTTTCTTATTCCTGCACTGTTTTTCACAATTAGTTGCTGGATTTCGATTATCAGATTGACCGTTAAAGCTTGTTTATCCTTTACCAGTTCATAGCCGCGCCAAAGGGCAGTTCTGTAATTTGCAACTTCTTTTGCTGCCGGATTGTTGTAATTTTCTTGTGACATTGCTTTAAACAGTTCATCATGTGTGGTTATAATATTCTCGATTTCAGAACTGTCTTTGGCTTCATTAATGGTTACGGCATTTATAAGGATATTTTGATTTGGTATCATGCCCGCAAAACCTTTCAGCTCTGCCAGCGCTCTATGGGATCTGGCAAGCTGTTTCAATACTCTCTTTGTTTCAAGTTCTACATCAGGCGGCAAAAGCTTTACCTCAGCCATACAAATTTCCCCTTATAACTACTATGATCACATTATATGGGTAGTCTTTTCCTCTTTCAATATAATTTGGGTAAAAATATGAAAAAAATACCCATGTTTTTAATGAAATGGGTAAATATTTCGCGTGTGAATAATTATCGTATTTTATTTACAAAAACTTGTACTTCATTCTCGTCGTATACGCCAGTTCATTATTTTAATTAAAAATAACCGGCCTTACGGCCGGTAGTGCGGGCAGTAGCTGGCGGCCTGGATGATGGCTTCCTCCATGCTGACGGCGGAGGCGATGCCCTTGCCGGCAATGCCGAAAGCGGTGCCGTGATCGACGGATGTGCGCAAAAAAGGCAGCCCCAGGGTGAGGGAGACGGTTCTGTCGAAGTCGGCCGTTTTGGCGGCAATATGGCCCTGGTCGTGGTAGAGGGATAGAACGGCGTCATAAAGGCCTGTGCGGGCCAGGTGGAAAACTGAGTCGGCCGGGACTGGCCCTTCTACGTTAAGCCCCCGGGCCTGCAGGGCTTCCACGGCGGGAGCGATTTCCGTCATTTCTTCCGTGCCGAAGAGGCCGTGTTCGCCGCCGTGCGGGTTCAGGGCGGCTATGGCCAGGCAGCCGTCGGCAAAGCCCAGCCTGGCGAGCGCCTGCAGGCACTGCTCCGCCGTCCGGATGATATTTTCTTTTGTCACCAGTTCAAGGGCGGCACGCAGGGAAAGATGGCGGGAGAGGAAAAAGATGCGCAGGTTCCCTGTCTGGAACATGGTGAGCGGGTTTTCTGTCTTTGTCAGGGCGGCCAGCATTTCTGTATGGCCGATAAAATCAATGCCTGACGCCCGGATGGCTTCCTTGTTGATGGGGGTGGTGGCAAGCGCTGCCAGCTGGCCGTCCAGGGCCAGTTCCGTGGCGGTGCGGATGTATTCATACGCCGCGCGGCCGGCTGCCGCCCCTACCGTGCCGTGCCGGTAGTCTTTGGGCTCAATATTTGCCAGGTCGATCAGGTTGACAATGCCGGGGGCAAAATTGCCTTCCTTAGGCGCGGCAATTGTGTTGATTTTAATGTCCGCCCGCAGTATTTCCGCCGTCTGCCGGAGCACTGCGGCGCTGCCGATGACGACGGGCCGGGCGCAAGTATAAATTTTTGGGTTGAGCAGGGCCTTGACCACAATCTCCGGTCCGATGCCGGCCGGGTCGCCCAGGGGAATACCGATAAGCGGCTTGCTCATGGCTGCACCTCCTCATTTGCCATACTGTGGGGTGTTTCCGGGTTGACAATGCTCTGCAGCGTTTCCGTCCAGTTTGCCACATAATGCCCCAGAGCCCATTCCGCCATGATGATTTCCTCCCCGGGCTGCAGGGGGATTTTTTGCAGCGGGGAACCGGCAAGAGACCGGTCGCTGACGGCAAAGACCAGGATTTCGCAGGGGGTGAAAACCAGTGCCAGGTCGTCATTGGGGGAAGCAAGGGCGTCCGTTGCCCGGGGGACTTTATTTTTAATGCGCGGCCAGGGAACGGACAGCTTGTTGTAAAAAACCACGTGATCCGGGGGAATCAGCCCGAGGGGATAGGTTTCCCCTGACGCGGTGCGCCCCTGGAAGACCCAGTAGCCCTTGTTCCTTGCCAGGCCTACATTGTCCCCTTCCGCAAAAAGATTTTCCTGGCGGCCGCTTCCCGCTGCGGATACAGGCAGGGTGCCGTCGGGGCTGTCCATCAGGTCGGGAAGAGTAACCGCCTTGGCGGCCGGCAGGGCATCCACGGCAAAAATACGGAAGTATTCTTCTTTTACGTCTCCCCCCGGGGACGTTTTTCTTTGCTCCAGCACGGAAACATAGTCGTTGCCGATGTAGGTAACGCTGCGTGTCACTGTGCCGCTTTGCACTGCCGCAGCCTGTATTTCAGGGCTTTCTTCCCGCTCTTTTTGCGAGGAGAAGAGGGGGGTGGCAAAAAGCAGTTCCTCGCTGTTATTGCCTGCCTGGACGATGACCGTTTCCAGGCGGTAAAAGCCGCTGCGCCGGGGGAAAATAATGCCTTCAGCTTCAAGCAGCGGGGCTAGCTGCAGACCTTCCGCTGCCAGCCACAGTGTGCGGCAGCCGCCGTCCGCGGCGCGCAGTCCCAGCAGGATGCCGGAACGCTTGTTGCTTTGCGGGGCATCATCTTCCAGGGAAGTAATGTCGGCAATGCCCGGTGTGTTCAGCACGGAAGGGTTCACGGCGGGGGAAAGCCGGCGGGCGGTGTAGCTGCTGCCGAAAAGCTGCAGGATCAGCTCTTCCGTGCCGGCAGGCAGCAGTTCACAGGTAAAAAGACGGTTGTCGGTAAGCGTAATGATTGTTACCTCAACCGGCAGGGAGACGGCAGCGGGAAAGGCGGGGTTATGTACCAGGTAAGTTTGACTGTCCATTTTTTTAACCTGGTAGCGGGGGCGCGGCAAAAGGTAGGTGTCGAGGAGGGCATAGTCGGCGGTAAAATAAAGCTTTTTGCCAACCCATGCCGCTGCGGAAGGCTGCACTGCCTCGCTTTCCCCAAGCAGGCCGGCTATTTGCCAGGTGCCGGAGAGGGGAAGGTCGCTTTTGGGCGGAGTAACGCGGAGCGTAAAATCCGGACTCGGTCCCACGCAGCCTGTGGCAAGTGCCAAAAGCAGCAGGCAGCAAAACAGGAGGAGCTTTTTACTCATCGTTTTTCACATCCTTTTGCGGCAGGGTCACTGTCACCACTGTCCCTTCGCCTACTGTGCTCTGCACCTCCAGGGTGCCCTGCATGAGGCGGACAATTTCATCGCAGAGGGAGAGCCCGATGCCGCTGTTGGACTTGCTGGATTTGCCTTTATAGAATTTTTCCTTGACCCGGGGCAGTTCATCCGGCGGAATGCCGCAGCCCGTGTCGCGCACCGTAAAGACAATATTCTTTCCTGAGATGGCGGCGGTCAGGGAGACGGAGCCGCCGGGCGGGGTAAACCTGAAAGCATTGTCCAGGAGATTGATAAAAACCTGCTTCAGGCGGTTGGCATCGCTGACAATGGTGCCTGTGTCGCCCGGGTCCACCGTAAAGGCAAGCTGCTGGCGCTGTGCCCGCGGGGCAAGCTGGATGCGCAGCTGTTCCAGCAGGGTGGGTAGGTGCACCTGCTCCTTGGCCAGGGTGATTTTGCCGGAGATAAAACGGGAAAAATCCAAAAGTTCACTGACCATCCGGGTGAGGCGGTCGCTTTCCGCTTCAATGATATTGAGGCCGTCCTGCAGGAACTCCTGGTTTTCATATTCTTTCAGGGTAACGGCCCAGCCCTTGATGGAAGTAAGCGGTGTGCGCAGTTCGTGGGAAATGGAAGTAATGAATTCGTTTTTCAGCTGTTCTTTTTTAACGATCTCGCTGGCCAGGTAGTTAAGCGTGGCCGAGAGCCTGCCGATTTCATCCCGGGAGCTGTATGTACTCTGGGCGGAAAAATTACCGGCTGCCATTTCTTCGGCCGCGCGGGTGACTTTTTTCAGCGGCTCGGTAATGGTATTGGCCAGCAGGATACTGACAAGGGCGGTAAGCAGGATGACAAGGCCGCCAAAAGACAAGTAGCGGACGGCAACTGCCCTGATTTCCGCATGCACCTCTTCCAGGGAGGCCACAAAGCGGAGCACCCCCACCTGGGTGTCGCCGGACATGAGCGGGCGGGAGGCGGCCATGACCCTTTCCTTGCCCAGGGGGCCGGTCCAGACGGCTTCCCGTCCCGCCAGGGCGGCGGAGACATCGGGGGCCGCATCCCCGGTTATGGCGCCGTGGGAATTGAGCAGGACGCGGCCGTCCATGCCGATTATTTCCACCCGGGCGGTAGCCTGCTTCCAGAACAGGTCCACATTATTAATGATGTTTTCCTCCAGGGTGGCGTCGGCGAAATAGCGGTCATAAAGCTCGGCAGCCGTCTGCAGCTGCTGCCTGAGGGAATCTTCCAGGCTTTTATAGTAGTTGCGGCTGATGCCTGAAATGAGGAAAAGCTCCAGGATGCTGACGGTGATAATAATGATAAAGAG
>JAAYMN010000078.1 GCA_012521345.1 Bacillota bacterium | reverse complement strand
TTGGATCCGGATCTGGGCAATACGCTTCTTGATCTCTTCAGGGCTGCCGGCACCGTCAACAATAACAGTCTCCTCTTTGGAAACACGTACCTGGCGGGCACGGCCCAACATGGACAGATCGGCATTCTTCAGTTCGAGGCCCAATTCTTCGGAAATGACCTGTCCACCTGTCAGAATGGCAATATCCTGCAGCATGGCTTTGCGGCGGTCGCCGAAGCCGGGAGCTTTCACTGCAACACAATTGAAAGTTCCGCGCAGCTTATTCACAATCAAAGTGGCAAGGGCTTCGCCTTCCACATCTTCGGCTACCAGCAGCAGGGGCTTGCCGGATTGCACAACTTTTTCCAGGATGGGAAGAATGTCATGCACATTGCCTAATTTCCTGTCTGTCAGCAGGATGTAAGGCTCTTCCAGGACGGCTTCCATTTTCTCCGTATCCGTGACCATGTAGGGAGAAATGTAGCCGCGGTCAAACATCATGCCTTCCACCACTTTCAGGTCGGTGGTGAAGCCTTTGGACTCCTCTACGGTAATAACGCCGTCTTTGCCGACTTTCTCCATGGCTTCAGCAATCAGTTCGCCCACACTGGTATCGTCTGCCGAAATGGCGGCAACCTGGGAGATTGCTTCCTTGGTTTCAATGGGACGGGCTTGTTCTTTAATGGCTTCAACGACGGCATTGACCGCTTTTTCAATCCCGCGCTTGACCTCCATGGGATTGGCTCCGGCGGTAACATTTTTTATCCCTTCACGGATGATGGCCTGAGCCAGCAAGGTAGCGGTAGTGGTGCCGTCACCGGCCACATCCTGTGTTTTGGTGGCAACTTCTTTTACCAGCTGGGCACCCACGTTTTCAAACGGGTCTTCCAGTTCAATTTCCTTGGCGATGGTGACGCCGTCATTTGTAATCAGGGGTGCGCCGAATTTCTTTTCCAGCACAACATTGCGGCCTTTGGGGCCAAGGGTTACCTTTACGGTATCGGCTAATTTATTAACGCCTCTTTCCAGAGCGCGGCGCGCATCTTCATTAAATAAAAGATTTTTTGCCATGAGTGTCTCTGCCTCCTTATTTTAAAATGGAATATGTGCCTAAACCAGCTTGCCCAGGATATCATCCTGGCGCATGATTAAGTATTCTTCACCGTCGATTTTAATTTCCGTACCGGCATACTTGGAGAAGAGAACACGGTCGCCCACGGCAACTTCCATTTCTACACGGGTCCCGTTATCAAGCAGACGGCCGGTACCGACTGCCATAACTTCTCCTTCCTGGGGCTTTTCTTTGGCCTTGTCAGGCAACACGATGCCGCTGGCCGTTTTTTCCTCAGCCTCCAGGGGTTTGATGACCACGCGATCACCTAAGGGTTTAATTTTCATAAATAAACCTCCTTTGTTATGTAGATATCTTGTTGTTAGCACTCTAAGGTTGCGAGTGCTAATTTTCACCACTTGTAATGTTATATAATATACCTGCGGAACGCAAGCGGATAAGCAGGAGTATTACGGCAATTTTCAGCAATTATGCGCAAATAGCTAAATATATGCTTGTTTTTCTTGCATTATCTATATTTTCCTCATTTTCCTTCTCAGAGAACAAAATTATTATACGACGCTTTGTCCTTTTTATGCATTTACACAAGACACAGCCGCCCCTCCGTGGGGTGGTTTGCAGGACAGGCGGCAGCCGCGGCGGCAGTTATGGCCGGCAACATTTGAGAACACCGGCACACCGACGGAAAAACACGGGAGCAAAAAAGACACGGAAAGAGGGCTGCAGCAACATGCCATGCTGCAGCCCTCGCATTATTTGTTTTCCTGCAGAAGCTCCCTGGCTTTCCGCAATTGTTCCCGCACTGCCGCAGCCGCGGTGCCGCCGCGGGAAGTACGGGCGGCCACACAGGCTTCAGGCGGCAGCAGGTCAAGGGCATCGGCGGCAAAGAGCGGGCTTGCCGCCTGCAGTTCCTCCACCGTCAGGTCCTTGAGGCGGCGTTTTTCCGCCACGCATTTGCCCACCAGCCTGCCCACCACAGCATGGGCTTCCCGAAAAGGCAGGCCCTTGCGCACCAGGTAGTCGGCTAGATCGGTGGCGCTGGCAAAATCCCCATCCACGGCCTGATACATCTTTTCCCTGTCTGCTTCCAGCGTTTTCAGCATGGCGGTGTACAGCACCAGGCAATTTTTAACGGTGTCGACAGTGTCAAAAAGTCCTTCCTTGTCCTCCTGCAGGTCCTTGTTATAGGTCAGCGGCAAGCCTTTCAGCACTGTAAGCAAGCCCAGCAAGTGGCCGTAAACGCGCCCCGTCTTGCCGCGGACCAGCTCGGCCACATCGGGATTTTTCTTTTGCGGCATGATGCTGGAGCCGGTGGTAAAGGCATCGTCCAGGACAACAAAGCCAAACTCCTGGGAGTTCCAGAGAATGAGATCCTCGCTTAAGCGGCTCAGGTGCATCATGAGCAGGGAAGCACTGGCCAGGTACTCCAGAATAAAGTCCCTGTCACTGACGGCATCCATGCTGTTTTCATAAAGCCGGGCAAAGCCCAGTTCCGCCTGTACCATCTCCCTGTTGATGGGGAAAGTGGTACCGGCCAGGGCGCCGGCGCCCAGCGGCATCCAGTCGGCACGCTTATATGCATCCAGGAAGCGCTCCTTGTCCCGCTGCAATTGCCAGAAATAGGCAAGCAGGTGATGGGCAAAAGTTACCGGCTGTGCCCGTTGCAGGTGGGTATAGCCCGGCATGACCGTATCCGTATGCTTTTCAGCCACGTCAAGCAGGGTTTCCTGGAGGGCGGCAATGAGCTCTACCGTTTCCCTGATCTCCCTGCGCACGTAAAGATGCAGATCAAGCGCCACCTGGTCGTTTCGGGAACGGGCGGTATGCAGCTTCCCGCCCACGGGACCGATTTTGTCTATCAGGCGTTTTTCAATATGCATGTGAATATCTTCCAGAGCGGCGGTAAATTCCATTTCGCCCCGTTCAATTTCTCCCCGGATTTCTTCCAGGCCGCGCAGGATCGCGTCCGCTTCTTCCCGGCTGATAATACCGCAGGCAAAAAGCATCCTGCAATGCGCCATGCTCCCGCGGATATCCTCCTCATACAGCCGCCTGTCAAAAGCAATGGAGGCGGTAAATGCTTCCACCAGCGCATCCGTTTCCTTGCTGAATCTTCCTCCCCACAGTTTCAACGTTTACACCTGCTTTTTCAGGCTTTGCGCCAGTAATCCCTGTACTTTCAGCGGCAGGCCGAAGAGGTTGATAAAGCCTTCTGCATCGCGCTGGTTGTAAACCGCATCGGCGCCAAAGGTGGCCAGGTCCTCCCGGTAAAGAGAGCGCGGGGCGGTGCGACCTGCCACTGTAATATTGCCTTTGTACAGTTTCAGGCGAATTGAACCGGTAACGTTTTTCTGGGTAACGTTGATGAAAGCATCCAGCGCTTCGCGCAGCGGCGTAAACCACAGTCCGTAATAAACAAGTTCACCGTATTTGACAGCGGCCATTTCCTTAAAATGCATCGTTTCCCGGTCCAGGGTCAGCGATTCCAGCTGCCTGTGGGCAAAGTAAAGCAGCGTGCCGCCCGGGGTTTCATACACGCCGCGGGATTTCATCCCCACCAGGCGGTTTTCCACCATGTCAACCCGGCCTATGCCGTGGCGGCCGGCAATTGTGTTCAGTTCGCTCAAAAGCTCCACCGGGGCAAGCTCCCTGCCGTTGACAGAAACCGGCGCTCCGGCGATAAAGCCAATTTCCACGTATTCCGGCGTATCCGGCGCATCCTCCGGGTCCACCGTCAGCAGAAACATGTCTTTGTCCGGCGCAACCGCCGGGTCTTCCAGGATCCCCCCTTCATAACTGATGTGCCAGAGGTTGCGGTCCATGCTGTAGGGTTTGTCCTTGGTCACGGGGATGGGAATGCCGTATTTATTAGCGTAATCAATGGCATCTTCACGCGACCTGATTTCCCATTCCCGCCAGGGAGCTATAATGCGCAAATGCGGCGCCAGGGCTTTGACGGTCAGTTCAAAGCGCACCTGATCATTGCCTTTGCCTGTGGCACCGTGCGCCACCGCGTCAGCCCCTTCTTTTTCCGCCACTTCCACCAGCCGCTTGGCAATGACGGGCCGGGCAATGGCGGTACCCAGCAGGTACTGCTGTTCATAAAGGGCGCCGGATTTAAGCAAGGGGAAAATAAAATCACGCATGAACTCTTCCCGGAGATCTTCAATGTAGATTTTGCTGGCACCCGAGGCAAGCGCTTTTTCCCTCAGCGGCGCCAGTTCTTCCCCCTGTCCTACATCGGCGGACATGGCAATAATCTCCGCCTGGTAGTTTTCCTTCAGCCAGCGAATGGCAACGGATGTATCCAGGCCGCCCGAGTAGGCGAGGACAATTTTTTTCATACCAATCCCTCCTTTGCTTATCGGCAGAGTATAAATTGTTTACATAATCTTGGCCATTATTGCCTTTTGCACATGCAGGCGATTTTCCGCCTGTTCGAAAACTACCGACCGGGGGCCTTCCAGCAGCTCTTCCGTGATTTCCTCTCCCCTGTGCGCCGGCAGGCAGTGCATGACAATGGCGTCCGCTTTGGCGTGCCCGGCCAGTTCGCTGTTCAACTGGTAGGGGGAAAAAATGCGCACGCGAGCTGCATGTTCTTCTTCCTGCCCCATGCTCGCCCAGACATCCGTGTAGAGGACGTCGGCGCCTGCGACAGCCGCAACCGGGTCTTCTGTCACCAGCACTTCCGTGCCGTTTGCTTTGGCATGGGCGCAGGCGCTCGCCAAAACTTCCCCGTCCGGCTCGTAGCCCTTGGGGCAGCCGACAGCAATGTCAAGGCCCAGGATGCTGCAGGCCAAAAGCAGGGAATTGGCCACGTTGTTGCCGTCGCCCACATAGGCCAGTTTCAGCCCCTGCAATCTTCCCTTCTTTTCCAGGATGGTCAGCATATCGGCCATTGCCTGGCAGGGGTGCAATAGATCGGTTAAGCCGTTAATGACGGGGATGGTGGCATAAGCAGCCAGTTCCTCCACTTCCCCGTGCTCAAAAGTCCGAATCATAATACCGTCCAGGTAGCGGGAGAGGACGCGGGCGGTATCTTTAACCGGTTCGCCGCGGCCGATCTGCAGGTCCTTTGCGCTTAAAAACAGGGCCGTGCCGCCCAGTTGATACATGCCGACCTCAAAGGACACGCGCGTCCTGGTTGATGACTTCTGAAAAATCATCCCGAGGGTTTTCCCTGCCAGCAGCCTGCTGCCGGCTGCCGGCCCGGCTTTCAGTTCCTGCGCAAAGTTGAGAATTTCAAAAAGTTCCGCCCGGGAAAAATCATTCACGGTTAAAAAATCTCTTCCCTTGAAACCGGACACTTTGCTCATCCTTTCTTTTCGCCGCCGCCCCGTTCCGGGGCAAAACCACGGACAGCGGGGCTTTTGCATCGTATTGAAAGTATGCCGGAATATTCTCCGCTAAAATACTGTTTCCTGCCGCCCCGCCGCCTCAGGCTTTCATGGCCTGTGCACATGCTTCCTGCAAGATCGCCAGCGCCTCATCCACTTCTGCCGGCGTGGCAATCAGCGGCGGCAGGAAACGCAGTATTTTGCCGCCGATGCAATTTACCAGCAGGCCTTTTTCCTGGCAGAGGCCGGCCACGCGGGCGGCATCGCCGTCAAATTCAGCCCCTATCATCAGTCCCAGCCCCCGCACTTCCACGAGGCCGGGAAGTTTCAATTCCAGAAGCCTCCGGCAGAAATAGGCGCCGAGGCGGGCAACATTCTCCAGGAAGCCTTCGGCAGTGAGCAGGTCAAGCACCGCATTGGCGGCGGCGCAGACAACAGGGTTCCCGCCAAAAGTGGAAGCGTGGTCGCCGGGCACAAAAATGTCTGCCGCCCTGTCTCTGGCGGCCATGACCCCGATGGGGAGTCCCCCGCCCAGCGCTTTGGCTAGGGTAAAAACGTCCGGCTCCACCCCGTAATGCTCATAGGCAAACAGCTTCCCTGTCCGTCCCATGCCGCACTGCACTTCATCAAAAATCAAAAGCAGGCCGTATTTATCGCACAGGTTCCGCAGCCCCTGCAGGAATTCGGCGGTTGCCGGATAAACGCCGCCTTCCCCCTGGACCGGTTCCACCATGATGGCGCAGGTTTTTTCCGTCACAAGACCGGCAAAGGAAGTCAAGTTGTTGAATTCGGCATACCGGAAGCCGGAAACCATGGGCTCGAACCCCTGATGGTACTTGGGCTGGCCCGTTGCCGTCACGGCTGCCAGGGTCCTGCCGTGAAAGGAACGGGTGGCTGTAATTATCTCATGGGCGTCGGGGTGACGGTACTTCTTGCCGTATTTGCGGGCCAGTTTGATAGCCGCTTCGTTGGCTTCCGCGCCGCTGTTGCAAAAGAAGACTTTGTCCGCGCAGGAATTTTCGACCAGGCGTTTTGCCAGGCGCGCCTGCGGTTCGGTAAAGTAAAGGTTGGAGGCATGCATAAGCTGCTCTGCCTGCTTGCAGATCGCCTCCACAACATGCGGGTGGCAGTGTCCCAGGCTGTTGACGGCCAAGCCGCTGACGAAATCCAGGTAGCGCTTGCCGTGCTCATCAAAGACATACGGCCCCCGGCCATGTGTCAGATAAAGCGTGGTTTCCGGCGGCCTGTTGTAAGTGTTCATAATATAATTTGCCGCCAGCTCTTTTGTATCCATTTTCTTCCCTCCTTATACCTACGCGGTAACCATGGTCCCGATGCCGTGGTCCGTAAAGATCTCCAGCAGCAGCGAATGGGGAAGACGTCCGTCAATAATATGCGTTCTTTTTACATTATGCTCCAGGGCGGTCAGGCAGGCTTCAACCTTAGGGATCATGCCCTTGTTGATCTTGCCCGCCTCGATCATGGCCAGCGCCTGATCTTTGGGCAAAGAGGAAATCAGGGTTGAGGGGTCGTCTGCCGAGGCAAAAATGCCTTCCACATCTGTCAAAAGGATCAGCTTCTCCGCCCCCAGGGCGGCTGCCAGCTCCCCGGCCACATGATCGGCATTGATATTCAGGCTTTCCCCGTCCGGGCCGCTCGCAATGGAAGAGATAACAGGAATGTAGCCTTCACGGCTCAGAGAATGGATTACATCAGGGTTGACCCGGACAATTTCACCCACAAAGCCCAGGTCGACAAGTTCGTCGCTGCCGCTGACCCGTTCGGGTGGACGGCGGCGCGCAACCAGCAGGTTGGAATCTTTGCCCGAAAGGCCTACCGCTTTGCCGCCGTGCCGGTTAATGAGGCTGACTATTTCCTTGTTGATTTTGCCGGTCAGGACCATTTCCACCACTTCCATGGTCTCCGCGTCCGTCACCCGCAGGCCGTTGGCAAATACAGTTTCCTTGCCCAGGCGCTTCAGCATCTGCGTCACTTCCGTTCCGCCGCCGTGGACCACAATGGGGTTGATGCCGATATATTTCAAAAGAATAATGTCCATCATCACCGATTTTTTCAGTTCGTCCGACACCATGGCATGCCCGCCGTATTTAATAACAAAGGTTTTATCGGCAAAGGTACGTATATAGGGCAGGGCTTCGATCAGGATTTTGGCCTTGTCGATTAATGCCTTTACCTCGCTTGTCACTTTTTTCTCCCCCTTCTCCGCTAACTGCGATAGCTGGCGTTAATACGTACATACTCGTAGCTTAAATCCGTCCCCCATGCTGTTACCGTTTCCTCTCCCTGGTGCATGTCGATCAGGATTTTAATGTCTTTACGGGCCAAAATGGCGGCCGCCTGCGCCTCGTCAAAAGGCACTCCCTGGCCTCCTGCCGCCACCTGCAGGTCCTCGAGGAAAACATCCACCTTGGCCGGGTCAAAAGGCACATCCGTCTGCCCCAGGGCGGACACAATCCGGCCCCAGTTGGCATCTTCCCCAAAGAAAGCAGTTTTCACCAAGTTGGAGTTCAAAACGGACATGGCCAGTTTTTTCCCGTCCGCAAAGGAAGCGGCGTTTTTGACTGTGACTTCCAGGAATTTTGTCGCTCCTTCGCCGTCCCGGACTATTTTCTGGGACAGTTCCGTATTCACCCGCTGCAGCACCGTCAGGAAACGGTGGTAATCTTCATTTTCGCCGGCAATGCGCAGGTTGCCCGCCGCTCCGTTGGCCAGCGCCAAAACCATGTCATTGGTGCTGGTATCGCCGTCCACAGTAATCAGGTTATAGGAACGTTCCACAGTGTACTTCAGGGCTTTTTGCAGCAGGGGTGCGGCAATGGCACAGTCCGTGGTAATAAAGCTTAACATGGTGGCCATGTTGGGACAAATCATTCCCGATCCCTTGCACATTCCGCCCACCGTGACTGTCCTCCCGCCGATTTCCAGCTGATAGGCGACAGTTTTGACAACGAGGTCGGTGGTAAGGATGGCTTCCGCCGCCTCCTGCCCTTTCGCGGGGGACAGCTCTCCCACCAGGGCGGGAATGGCCGCTTCTATTTTTTCCAGCGGCAGCGGAACACCGATCACGCCCGTCGATGCCACCAGGACTTCCTCAGGCAAAAGCCCCAGCGGGGCAGCCGCCAGTTCCGCCATCCGCCGGGCGGCGGCCAGCCCCTGCTCGCCGGTGCAGGCATTGGCATTGCCGCTGTTGATGATAACCGCCCTGGCGCTGCCTTTGGCAAGATGCCTGCGCGTAACGATTACCGGCGCTGCCTGGAAACGGTTTTTGGTAAACATGCCGGCGGCTGCCGCCGGTCGGTGGGAATACAAAAGCGCCAGGTCCTTTTTCCCCTCTTTTTTGATGCCGCAGGAAATTCCCGCCGCACTGAAGCCTTTGGCGGCCGTTACACCGCCTTCAACTTTACGGAACTTCATCAGCCCACCCCCTTAGATTAAGCCTGCAGTTTCAGGCAGGTTCAGCATTATATTCATATTCTGCACAGCCTGGCCGGCTGCCCCCTTGACCAGGTTGTCAATGGCGGAAATAACCACCAGCCGGCCGGTCCGCCCGTCAACCCGGAAAGCAAGATCGCAGAAATTGGTACCGCTCACGTCTTTTGTCTCCGGCAGGTACGGTTCGGGCAGCAGGCGGATAAACGGTTCACCGGCATAAACCTTCCTGTAGAGGGCCGTTATGTCCTCCGCATCAACCCCGGGCTTCAGCCGCAGGTACATGGTGGAAAGAATCCCCCTGATCATGGGTACCAGGTGCGGTGTAAATAAAAGTGTTACCTGCCTGCCGGCCGCCGCTGAGAGCCCTTGTTCAATTTCCGGTGTATGCTGGTGCCCCGTAACTTTGTAAGCTTTGAAATTTTCGGCGCATTCCGGAAAATGATATGCTTGTTTTGGCGTCCGGCCTGCCCCGGATACTCCTGATTTGGCATCAATGATGATGTCTTCCGCTTCCACCAGGCCGGCCTGCAGCAGCGGTATCAGCGGCAGCTGCACACTGGTGGGATAGCAACCGGGATTGGCAACCAGGCGGGCTTTGCGGATGGCATCCCTGTTCTGCTCCGGCAGGCCGTAAACGCTCTCGGTAAGCAAGGCAGGCTGCCTGTGTTCATAGCCGTACCAGAGCGGGTAAAGCGCCGCATCTTTCAGACGGAAATCACCGCTCAAATCCACCACTTTTTTGCCCGCTGCCAGAAGGCGCGGCACCACATCCAGCGACGTGCCGTGCGGCAGGGCGGCAAAAATAATATCACACGCCCCCGCTTTCTCCACATCAAGTTTTTCCAAGGTCAGCTCGCATCGGCCGCGAAACTGCGGGTAAATTTCGGCAATGCTCTTGCCGGCAAAACTGTCGGAAGTTAGGTAGAACGGACGCACTTTGGGGTGACAAAGCAGGATTGAGACCAGTTCCCGGCCAGTATAGCCTGTCGCACCAACAATAGCCGCCTTTAGCATTTCATACCACCTGCCCGGTTTTTCTTTTTTTTTGATTTACACATGATAACTAAAAAACCTCTCCATCCGAAAGGACGAGAGGTTATCTCGCGGTACCACCTTTGTTGGCTTTGCAGCCCACTTTACCCGTACAATACGGACCGGCTGTAACGGGCCAAACCCGGCGTATCCTACTTGGCCTTCAACTGTTCGGTACGCGGCTCAGGGGTGCGCTTCAACATGCTTTCCGGACCGGGCTTCCACCATCCCCGGCTCGCTTGCCTTCCGGCATGCCTACTCTCCCCGTCACTGCCTGCTTTTTATAGCAGTATTTGCCATGCTGGTATAGACATTAGATTAGCATTGTCGCAGGCAAAAGTCAAGGGCCAAAAACAGAAAGCGTAAAAATTAAGCCCCGCGGGGGGCTTCCTTCTCTAAAGCGGCATATTGCCGTGTTTCTTGCGCGGCCGGTCGTCCTGCTTGGCAGCCAGCATGGACAGTCCCTGCAAAAGATAAAGGCGCGTTTCCCTGGGATCAATAACCGCATCCACAAAACCGTTGGCCGCGGCAAAATAGGGGCCGGCATAACGCTCCCTGTACTCCCTGATTCTCTTTTCCCGCTCAGCGGCAGGATCGTCCGCCGCTTCAATCTCCCGGCGGTAGATAATATTTGCCGCTTCCTCAGGTTTCATAACGGCAATTTCCGCAGTGGGCCAGGCCAGAACAAGATCGCTTCCCAGGGAACGGGAGCTCATGGCAATGTAGGCGCCGCCGTATGCTTTGCGCAGCACCACCGCAAGCTTCGGCACCGTGGCTTCGGCATAGGCATAAAGCACCTTGGCCCCGTGCCGGACAATGCCGCCATGTTCCTGGTTCACCCCGGGCAGGAAGCCCGGCGCATCAACAAAGGTGACAAGCGGCAGGTTGAAACAGTCGCAAAAACGGACAAAACGGGCAATTTTATCCACAGAATCAATATCAAGCACGCCGGACAGCACTTTTGCCTGGTTTGCCACTATGCCCACACTGCGGCCGCCCAGGCGGGCAAAACCAACAACCGCGTTGGCGGCGAAATATTCTTGTATTTCAAAAAATTCGCTGCCGTCCACCACACGCCTGATGATGTCACGGACATCATACGGCGTGCCCGGGTCATCAGGCAGGATGCGGACCATATCTTCCGCTCCCATGGCCGGTTCCTTAGCTTCTGCCACAGGCGGGTCCTCCAGGTTGTTGGCAGGCAGGAAGGAAAGCAGCTTCCGCAGCTTTTGCAAGCATTCCTCCTCGCTGCTTGCCCGCAGGTGGGCAATGCCGGTTGTCTGACTGTGGCGCACGGCCCCGCCCAGTTCCTCCAAGACAATGTTTTCCCCGGTGACAGCCTTAATGACTTGCGGGCCGTTGACAAACATGCAGCCCGTCTTTTCCACCATTAAAACAAAATCACACAAGGCGGGAGCATAGGCGGCAGCCCCGGCACACGGCCCCAAGACGACAGAGATTTGCGGCACAACACCGCTGGCAAGAGCATGACGGCAAAAAATTTCGCCGAAACTGTTTAATGCCCTGATACCTTCCTGAATCCTGGCACCGCTGGAATCATGCAGGCCGATGCACGGCACACCGGTTTTTAAGGCCATGTCCATAACTTTGCAGATTTTTTTGGCATGCGCCTCCCCCAGCGACCCGCCGGCAACTGTGTAATCCTGGGCATAGATGCAGACAGGGCGGCCTGCAATTGTCCCGAAACCTGTCACCACCCCTTCCCCGGGATTTGTCGCACTGTCGCCCCCGCTATCACCCCCGGCCCGGATAAAAAGATCGAGTTCGGCAAAGCTGCCCGGGTCCAGCAGCAGTGCCAGGCGTTCCCTTGCCGTTTTTTTGCCTTTTTGGTGCTGAACGGCAATGTGCTCGTGTCCTCCGCCCATTTCGGCCTGCTTCCTGCGTGCCTGCAACAGTTTGATTTTTTCTTCCAAAGCGACACCTCCCAAAATGCATGTCAGAACTAATCGCAGCAACTTCCCTGCCCTGCTGTACTTGCTACTTTTTCCCTGATATAACTGACAATTTCATGTGTATTTGTTCCCGGAAGAAAGATGTTGGCGATTCCTACGCTTTTTAAATGGGGGATATCTTTTTCCGGAATAACCCCGCCTGCAATCACCAGAACATTCTCCGCTCCTTTTTCGCGCAAAAGCAAAGGTATGGAAGGCAACACCTGCATATGGGCGCCGCACAGCGTGCTGATCCCCACAACATGAACTTTTTTCTCTAGGGCGAGCCTGACAATTTCTTCAGGCGATTGGTGCAGGCCGGTGTAAAAGACAGTCATCCCGGCTTCACGGAGTGCATTGGCCACAACTTTTGCACCCCTGTCATGCCCGTCCAGCCCCGCCTTGGCTATCAGGACGCGGATTTCCTGCTCCGTGTTCACCGGCCGCTCTCCTTCATCCGTCATGCTGCCGCCCGGGCAGCGGTACTCGCCGTAGACTTCTTTTAAGATGCCGCAAATTTCCCCCACTGTGGCATAAGCCCTTACTGCCTCAAGGATGGCAGGCATAATGTTTTCCGGGTTCCGTGCCGCCCTGCGCAGCTCCAGCAGCGCAGCAGCCACTTTTTTCTGGTCCCGCTCTTTTTTCAACACTTTCAAAGCCGTTAGCTGCTGTTCGGCAAACAGCGGGTTTATTTCCGGCAGGTAGCGCGGCGGCTGCTGTTTTTCCAGATGGATGTTTCTGCCGATAACCAGCAATCTCTTGCTTTCAATTATTCTCTGGCATTCATATGAGCTGCGTTCTATCTCCTGTTGGATAAAACCGTTTTCTATTGAGCTGACCATACCGCCCAGTTCTTCAATTTTGGCAATCAGTTCTACCGCTTTCTTTTCTATTTCATTGGTCAATGACTCAACATAGTAAGAGCCGCCCAGCGGGTCAATAGTGTCCATAATGCCTGTCTCATGGGCCAAGAGCTCCTGCGTGTAGCGAGCCACCAGTTCCGCCTGCACATTGGGCAGGGGAGACATGCTGTCACGGGGAGTCGTTTGCAACGACTGCGCTCCCGCCAAGACGGCAGCCAAGGCCTGGTAGGCGACACGAATGGCGTTTAAATCGGGAAAATTTTCCGTCAGTGTTGACCCGGCCGTTTCTACATGCAGCTTCATCATTTGAGCTTCCGGGTTTTGGGCGCCAAAACGGCTTTTTATAATTTTGGCCCACAGGCGCCGGGCCGCCCGCAGCTTGGCTACTTCTTCGAAAAAATAAGCATGAGAGCTAAAGTGAAAGATTATCTTGCGGGCAAAAGCATCTACCTGCAGCCCTGCTTGCTGTGCGGCAACGATATATGTAATGGCATTGGCCAGCGTGAAAGCCAGCTCCTGCACGGCATTGGCGCCCGATTCCCTGATGTGGTAGCCGGATACGGAGAGGGGATGCCACTCAGGTACCTGTTCTGCGCAAAAAGCTATTAAATCTATAACCAGGCGGAGTGAATGCTCGGGCGGGTAAATATAATTTCCGCGGGCCACGTATTCTCTTAAAATGTCGTTTTGGATGATGCCTTGCAGCTTGTCCCAGGGAACTCCCTGCTTTTCGGCAAGTACAAGATACATGGCCATAATAATCGGTGCAGGTGCGGAAATCATTAAAGCGGTTACTACTTTATCCAGGGGAATGCCGGCAAAAAGAATTTCCATGTCGGCAAGGGAATCTATGGCCACACCAACACGGCCCACTTCACCGTAAGCCATGGGATGATCGGAATCGTATCCTATTTGCGTCGGCAAATCAAAAGCAATGGGGAAATAATTGACGCCATTTGCAAGCAGTTCATGAAATCGTTTATTCAGCTCACTGGCGCTGCCCAAACCCAAGTTTTGCCGCACTGTCCAGGGGCGGCCGCGATACATGGAAGGAGTAATGCCCCGGGTAAAGGGGTATTCTCCCGGGAAGCCAAGTTCTTCCTCATAGGAAAAGTCAGCGAGATCCGCCGGTGTATAAAGGGGAGAAATGGTGATTTCGGAAGCAGTTGCGACGTGCTTCCTGAATGAAGGCACACTCCGGCCATGGGCCGCCAGATCCTTCTCCCATTGCTGCTTTTTAACCTGTAATGCTTTTAGTGCTTTCTGCTCAAACAAGTAAACACCCCCACGGTTATAAAATCACCTCAACTGCAAGGATTGCTTAAATGTTTGCCTTGTATTTTTTCAACTTGTTATAAAGAGTGGCCAGTGAGATGTTTAAAGCCTGGGCAGCCTTTTTCTTGCCTTCCAGGGATTCGCCATAGTGGGAAAGGGCTGCCTTGATCATAATTTGCTCCATCTTGTCCAGAGGCATGATTTCCGTGCCAAGACCCAGCACCCCCTCACCGGCCTGCGGGATAAACGGAGTTAAATGCCTTGCCTCCAGGACATTGCCGCTGGTAAGAACAATGGCTCGTTCCAGCAAATCCTTCAGTTCATCCACGTTGCCGGGCCAGTCATAGTTTACCAGCAATTGTTTGGCGTCCGGCGTAATCTCCGTTATCTGCTTGTTCAGCTTGCGGTTGAGCATGTTTATAAAGTGCCTGGCCAGCGGCAAGATGTCTTCCCGGCGCTTCCGCAGCGGCGGCAGCGTTATTTCCACGCCCTTCAGCAGGTTATAAAGCTCCTCGCTGAAAAGGCCTTCCTGAATGCGTGCCTTAAGATCAACGCTGGTCGAAGCAATAATGCGGACATTGGCATGCAGTAATTCTTCCCCGCCTACCCTCTGGTAAACGCCGTCGCGCAGCAGCATGACAAGCTTCTTCTGTACATACTTGTTAAACCCGGCAATATCCTCCAGGTAAAGTGTTCCTCCCCTGGCCAGCTCCACTTTCCCCAGGACGGTCCTGACTGCACCAGGGAAAGCGCCCTTTTCATGCCCGAAAAGCTCATCTTCCAGCCATTCTTCCGGCAAATCGGTGCTGCTGGCCTTAATGAATGTCCTATGCCTTCTGGAGCTGGCCAAATGAATTGCTTCGGCAAAGATGCTTTTTCCTGTCCCCGGCTCGCCGGAAAGCAGAACGGGCAGGTCATTCCTGGCCGCCGATTTGCCCATTTCCACGGAGGAAGCAAAAAGTTTGCTTGTACCGATCAGATCGTCAAACATCTGGCGTGCCCCGCACATCTGATCAATCCTGGCGTACAGGTTCTCGATGATGGTTGTGCTGCGCTGCAATTCGTCCATCAGTTTCAGGATATCAGTAACAGGCTGAAAGGTGGCAACGGCGCCCTCCACCTCTCCGTCCACCAGGATGGGAGCGGCATTGGCCACCACATCCGCTTCTTCCACTTTCGTCCGGTAGCCTGTCACCGCTTTCTGTTTGATCAGCGTCTGGGCAAGGGCGCCATGCGGTGCAAACTCAAAAATATTACTGCCGATTCTTTGGTCTGCCGGAACGCCGGTTATGCTTTCAAAAGCAGGGTTAATATAGGTTATCACTCCGGAATTGTTGGCAATGACAACTCCTTCTTTAACGGAATTCAGCACAGTCCAGAGTTCGCTTAAAAGCTTTAATTTATCCACTTTGGATTTTATTATTGTCAGCAATAAACTGCCCTTTGTGGCTTCCAGGACAGAAACACCCCGTTTTTCCAACTCCGCCACATGCTGCAGGATATTGGGATCTCGCATTGTCACAATAACCACATCAGGCTGTTCTGCTGTTATTAGTTTTGTAATGTCACTGGTAGCGGCAACCTTGTCACGGTGTGCAAGGTTCATCCCGGGCGCACTGGTATTGCGGTCTACGATGCCAAGGATTTTCACGTTTGTGATATCACGCAAAACCCTGTAGACTGCTACGCCCTCTTCACCTGCACCGATTATTACAACTTTAGTCAACTCCAAAAGCCATCACTCCAGATTGTATAATAATGTTTTAAATATTCGAATTTTAAAATAAAAATACCTGCTGTCTGAAAAATTTTTATTTTAAATTGATTATTTATCAAGGGACACTTCTACCGGCATAATACCGCTTTTAGGCAATCCTCAACCCCCAAAACAAGGTTTTGCCTATACACCGGTATAAAAACAGGCGGAGGCGACGGAATTGTCCGGTCGCCCCGCTTTACTTTTTATCTTTGCAATTAAGAACGCGGTTTTCCGTAATAATGATATCTACAGACCAGTCCCAGGGATCCCCGGGCAATTCCTCTTCCAGCTGAACTTCAAAAGCCAGGGCCACCAGCGGGACATCACGGCGCAGACGCGGGAAAAAACGGTCATAATACCCTCCGCCGTAACCCAGCCGGCGCCCGGCCGGGTCAAAAGCCACTCCGGGCACAATGACAAAATCAACAGCCTCCGGCTCCACCGGGCGCAGCGCTTCCGCCTTCGGTTCCGGTATTCCCCACACTCCCGGCGCCAGATCATTTTTGAGGTCGCGGATTTCCGAAAGCACAAGCTCCTTTGTTGCCGGCACCGTCTTTGGGGCTATCACCTTTTTGCCGTGCGCAAGAGTGCGGGGTACAAACTGCAGTGTCTGCACTTCTTTGCCAAAATTGAGAAAATACATGATGGTGCCGGCAGACTGATAGGCGGGCAGGGCAAAAAGCCGCTTCGCTATGGCTTCGCTTTTTGCCCTCACTTCTTCCCAGGACAGGCGGTCGCGCCTGGCAAGCACCTCTTTGCGCAGTTCTTTTTTACTTTTCATTTCCCGCCTCCGGAACCTTCTGCCTAATACGCGCGGGCAAAATAGGCAAGATGCTTTCCCTCACCGTTGCAGTAAACACATTTTTCCGCCTTTTCATTTTGCAGGTGGAAGGGAAGGTTGCGGATTGTCGCCTTTGTTTCCTCTTTAATCGCCAGCTCGCATGTTTCCTGTCCGCACCAACCGGCAACAACAAACCCGCGTTTTTCGGCAATGATTTCCTTAAACTCCTCGTAATCGTCGGTCCGGTGGGTATTCTTTTCCCGGAAGGCAAGCGCTTTGTTAAACATATTGGTCTGGACCGCCGCCAAAAGCTCGGGCACCCTTGTTTTCAGACTGCCAAGTTCCACGGCTTCTTTTTCACCGGTATCGCGGCGGGCCAGAACCGCCTGCCCCGCTTCCAGGTCGCGCGGCCCCAGCTCCAGCCGCAGGGGCACGCCTTTCATTTCCCACTCATTAAATTTCCAGCCGGGTGAATACTCTTCCCTGTCATCCATTTCCACCCGGATGCCGGCTTTTTTCAGGTCTTCCGTCAACTCCGCCGCTTTCTTAAGCACCGTCTCACGCGCTTTTTTCGGCGCAATGGGCACCACAATGACCTGTGTGGGGGCTACTTTCGGCGGCAGCACCAGGCCGCGGTCGTCGCCGTGCACCATGATGATGGCACCCACCAGCCTTGTTGATGTCCCCCAGGATGTCTGCCAGACATATTTCAGTTCACCGTCGCTGTCGAGGAAAGTAATATCAAAAACGGTGGAAAAGTGCGTCCCCAGGTTGTGGGAAGTCCCCGCCTGCAGCGCCCTGCCGTCACTCATCAGCGCTTCAATGGAATAAGTGTGCATGGCGCCGGCAAACTTTTCCTTTTCCGTCTTTTTGCCTGCAATGACGGGAATCGCCAGGTCGTTTTCCACATAATCACGGTAAACATCCAGCATTTTCAGCGTTTCAGCCTCCGCTTCCTCCTGCGTGCGGTGGGCGGTGTGCCCTTCCTGCCACAAGAACTCCGAAGTGCGCAAAAAAGGCCGTGTTACTTTTTCCCAGCGCACCACATTGCACCACTGGTTGATTAAGACCGGCAGGTCGCGGTAAGATTGGATCCAGCGCCGATACATTTCACAGATGATGGTTTCCGAAGTGGGCCTCACCACCAGGCGTTCCGTCAGTTTTTCATTTCCGCCGTGGGTTACCCAGGCCACTTCCGGGGCAAATCCCTCCACGTGCTCCGCTTCCTTCTGCAGCAGGCTCTCCGGAATAAAGAGGGGGAAATAGGCATTGCGGTGCCCTGTCTCTTTAATCCGCCGGTCAAGACACTGCTGCATGTTTTCCCACAGGGTATAGCCGTAGGGCCTGATCACCATGCAGCCCTTAACAGGAGAATAGTCCATCAGCTCCGCTTTTTGGACTATATCCAGATACCACTGGGAATAATCCTCGCTTTGAGGTGTAATTTCCTTCACAAATTCTTTTTCTTGTTTTGCCATTTCCTCTTTCCTCCTCTGCAGCGCCGGCGGCAGCTTGCGCTCGGAATTCTTTCAGATTATATCACAACCGTCTTTCAGGGGTCAATTTACGGGCTCGCTGCGGTAAAAAGAGCGGCTGCCGCCGCTCTTCTCTCTTGCCTAGAACAAATCT
>JAAYMN010000077.1 GCA_012521345.1 Bacillota bacterium | reverse complement strand
GGATGTCGTCAATGCTCTTTGAGAGATTGTCCAAAGCTGTATTAATTTCACCGTCATTGTTGTTCCTGAGGGCGTCAATCAGTTCTTCCATGTGCGTGAAGATGCCGGTATCCATGAAGAGGGTCTGGCCGTCAATGTTGCCTTTTACAGTAACACCGGGGGCTATTTCCCAGCGCAGTGCACCCGAGTCTCCATGATAGGCGACCCTGTCTGCGGGCAGCGGCTGGAATTTGTCGCGGGTGAAAGGCAGGGAGGTTGTTTTATAGCCTGCAAAAATGTAGCGACCGCCTACGCTGGTGTTGGCCAACTGTAACAGGACGTCTATCAGTTCGTCCACTTCCATGGCTATGGCATCGCGGGCTTCCTGCGGCTTGGTGCCGTCGGCGCCGGAGACGGCCAGCTCCCGGGCGCGCTGCAGGACGTCGTTGATGCCGGCAAGGGCGTTTTCCGTTGATTCCAGCCAGGACTGGGCTGCGTCAATATTACGCTGGTACTGTTTATTTTGCTGCAGTTCTGTGGTATAGCCCATAATGCGGGAAATTTTTACCGGGTCGTCGGATGGTTTGGAGATGACTTTCCCGGAAGAAAGCATGTTTTGGTAACGGTTCATGCGGGTCAGATTGGCATTGATATTTTTAATGACAGTATTGGCTATTATCCTGTGGGTGACACGCATCTAGGCCGCCTCCCTTCTTAACGCAGCATTTCGTTAATTAAGGTGTTATATATCTCGTCCAGTGTGGTAACCAGGCGGGCTGCAGCCTGGTAAGACAACTGGAACTGTACCATGTTGGCCATTTCTTCATCCAGGTTGACGCCGGAGACGGACAGCTGGCGGGTGGTGAGCAACTCCACCATGGATTCTTGGTTTTCCGTCATCCGGTTGGCTTCCTGGGTGTTGACACCAATGCCGGCAATGAGATCGCGGTAGAAGAATTCCAGGGTGGTGGAGCCGTTTGCATTTTCCTTCAACCTTTGCCGGGGGTCCGATTCGGCCATGTTCACAGTGAAACGCACGTTGCGCAATTGGGCAATAATGACGGCGTTGCTGCCGTCGCCGGGCAGGGGGTTGTCGGGCGTGGTAGCTGCTGCGGCGGCAATTTTGTCCGGGTTGTCTATGATTTCCTGATTGACAACTATACTTAAAATATGGTCACCTTTAATATCAAAGAAGGGAATACCGGCATTGCCGTGCAGATCGCTGCCCTGCTGGTGGTATGCATTAACGCTGTCCACAATTGCCCAGACAAGGCTTTCAAAGTTTTCCATGTAGGCACGCAGGTTTTGGTCGCGGACCTGGATGAGGCCGTAGAGTTCGCCGTTGCCGATATACAGCGGCTGCTCGTCTTTTGCCCAGACAATCTTGGGGGCTTGGGGCCAGCCGTTTTCCGTATCGCCGGTCAGCGTTTTGATTTCATAGGCGGTATTTTCGTGGACAAGGGCACGGCCGCCGATGTTGATGCTGATGCTGCCGTTGGCGTTTTCTACGGTGGAAATATTGATAATTTTGGCCAGCTGTTCAATGAGCAGGTCGCGGCGGTCCATCAAGTCGTTGGGATAGTCGTTGCGGGCCGAGAGACGGACAATTTGCTCGTTCAGGTCGCTGATCTGCTTAGCCAGGCTGTTGATTTCCTTGACTTTCAGTTCAATATTGACTGTAATGTCGTCGCGGATGGTGGCAAGGCTGTTATAAGTGTGCTTAAAGGAATTAAGCAGGAAGTTGGCATTTTCTATGAGGGCGGAGCGGGCGGAAGAGCTTTCCGGGTTTAGGCTTAATTCCTGCCAGCTTTCAAAGAAGGTACTGATAACGGAGTTGAGGCCGCTTTCCGAAGGCTCAAGGAAGACCTGTTCGATTTGGCTTAAATAAGTACTGCGCGCCTCCCACTGGCCCAGTGTCTGCAATTCATGGCGGATTTGCCGATCCAGGAAAGAATCGCGGATCCTTTTAATTTCATCCACAATCACGCCGCTGCCCAGCATGCCTTTTTTGGCATAAGAGACGGCCATTGTCGGAACCATATGGGCCGTTTGGCGGCTGAAGCCGGGAGTATTGGCATTGGCAATGTTATGGGAGGTAACTTCCAGTGCTTTCAATTGTGCCTGCATTCCCAGGCGGGCAATATTTAGACCAAAAAAAGTGGACATGGTATTCCTCCTTGCGGCATTTATGCACGGTGGACAATAAGACCGAGTTCTGTTTTTTCTTTTTCCAGGCTTCCTGTGGCCGTATAGGACTTGATTTGGGGGAAAAGGCTGTTTTGCACTTGCTCCCAGACGGCTAGTTCGCATTTGATTAAAAGCAGGTTTGCCTGTTGCAGTTCCCGGGTTTCCCGCAGCAGCGTTTTTAGCTTCTCGCCAAGCTCAAGCAATTCGGCTTGTTCAGGATTTTTTGCCAGTTCCTTGAGGCTGCGCTGTCCGGTGAGCAAGAGGCGCTCCGCTTCCAGCTGCTGCAGCGATTTTTCCAGCTCTGTTTTCCTGTGGCAGAGGGTGTGCAACTTTTCAGCGCTGCGTTCCAGGAGTGCCTGCTGTTCCAAAAGCAGGTTTTGTTTAAGCTCCGCAAGCAGGCTGCATTCTTTTTGCAGGATGACGGACAGCTGTTGCTCCATAATGATCCCTCCGCTTTTTCTCTCTGACTTTTTTATCGGCCTCTTCCGCTTTATCTTTAGGCAAAAGCAAAAAAAAGATGGCGCAGGGGCCATCGTGCATAATTTTATTTCAGACGGCAGGCTGTTTTCCAGGTGTCGCGCAGTTCGGAGAGCATGCCCGCCACTTCTTCCAGCGGGGCCATATCCTTTTTAATATTGGCATCAAGCAGGCGCCGGTGCATGTAATCATAAAGGTTATAAAGGTTTGCCGCTATTTCACCCTGGCTCATGTCCAGGTTCATCATCAGTTCGCTGAGGATATTTTGTGCTTTGATGAGATTGATGTGTGTCTGTTCGATGTTATGCTGCATAATGCCTTTCTGGGCCTGTTTCAGGAAGCGTAGCGCACCGTTGTACAGCATGAGGACAAGCTGTTCCTGAGAAACAGTCCCAACCATACTCTGTTGATATGCCTGATAAGGGTTTGTCAGCATAATCCCCCTCCTGTTACTATTTTTTCTCGTCCAGCAGCAAACCGATCATTTCTCTGATGCCGGCCGCCAGATCCAGAAGTTTTTTGGGCGGAATTTCCTTAATGACTTCATTGGTCTCCAGGTCAATCACCTCCAGCATAAGACGGCCCGCACCCTCATGCAGTTTAAAGCGTATGCCGATATTGAAAGCTTCGGTAGTTTTGTTTACCTCCCCCGACTGCTTTTTCGATTTCCTGCAGTGAATATTGCGACTCCTCCGGCCGGGGCTGTTGCTCGGGCATGGTTTTAACCCGTGCGTCACGTGCCTGCACAACCTGTATGTCTTCATGTCTTCAAAGCCGCGATAGTTGATGTTCGGTTCGACTCTCATTTTCTCACCTCGGTCCTTTTGCTTCTTATCCTTTTTTTCGGACAAACGGGGAGAAACTTTAGCGGGATTTTGCGGGCGGCGGCGGTAAAGTCGGCCGCCATTTTGCCGATAAAAAAGTATCAAGGCGGCATGACGCTTTTTGCAGGAGAGGAAACGTATGCGTGTTCAGGGCGTGGATCCGGTTGTCATTAACCGCATCCAGGAAAAAGTGAAGCAGAAGTCAGTCCAGGAAACGGACCAGGTGGTCATTGCTACCGGCGGGGAACAGGAAAGAAAAAAAGAAAAGAAGCGCGGCGGCAAGCGGCCGGCGGCACTGGTTAAAGAGCTGAATGCGGCCGCCGGGAGACAGGGACTGGATCTGCTTTTTTTGGTTGATGAAGCAGACCCGGAAATGATTGTGGTGGCGGAAAAAAGTTCGGGCAGGCTTATTGCCCGGCTGCCTTCCGCCAAGGCCGGTACGCTGCTTTGTGCTGTGCGGCAGGATGTCGGATGCTTGCTCGACTATTATTTATAAGCGGTTAGGAAAATATCCCAGCCGCCTTTTTTATATATGATTCTACAGTAAGTTAGTGTTTACTAACTTTTTTAATTGAAAATTAAGCAGGAAATTCACAAATTTTAGCGAATATTGTTGCTAAACCTGTGGGAAATGTTGGTAAAGTAGGAAAGTTGTCGCGCTGTTTCTGCCGGATGAAAACTGGCAGTTAAAATTGAAAAAAAGGATGTTCCAAGGGCAAACCTGTCGAAAGGCAGGGGCGCAAAGCCACAGGCCTTAAACCGTAAAGGTTATGGCGGCTGGGTTGCCGGTCCTAAAGTCACTCTAGGCCGACACCTGGAGTTTTTTGTTTGTTGTAGAGAATATGCGAAAGAGGTGAGGACATGAACGGGTTGTGGGCGGACACGGCTGTGCTGCGTTTGCAGCAAACCCTGGATATGGCCGCGGAAAAGCAGCGCGTTTATGCACATAATCTGGCCAATGTGAATACGCCGCGTTTTAAGCGTCAGGAGGTTGTTTTTGCCGAGGAGCTTAAGCGGGCGGGCGCCAAACTGCCTCTTGCCCGGACGCACAAAAACCACCTGTCGGGCAGGCAGCCGGAAGAGATTGCCTACCGTGTAGTGAAAGACACAAGCAGCACCATGCGCACGGACGGCAATAATGTGGATGTGGACCGGGAAATGGCGCTCCTTGCCATGAACCAGCTGCAGTTCAACGCGGCGGCGGATGTTTTAAACAGGCGCTTTAGCCTCTTAAGATATGTGATAACGGAAGGGAGGGGCTGATAAATGTCTTTGTTTTCATCCATGCTGACTTCTGCTTCCGGCCTGACGGCGGAAAGGCTCAGGCTTGACCTCATTGCCGGCAACATTGCCAATGCCCGGACAACCAGGACGGCAGAGGGCGGCCCCTATCGCCGCAAAAGTGCCGTCTTTGCCGAAGTGCTGGACCGGGCGGGTCGAGCCGGGCGAGGTGTGAAAGTAGCTGCCATTACAGTTGACAGGACTGAAGGGCGTCTGGAATATGATCCGCAGCACCCTGATGCCAATGAGGACGGGTATGTAGCATATCCCAATGTGGATATCCTGCAGGAAATGGTGGATATGATTACAGCCAGCAGGTCGTACGAAGCCAATGTCACAGCTTTAAATGCAGCCAAGAGCATGTTTCTGAAAGCGCTGGAAATTGGCAGGAGGTAGATGAGAAGAGATGATAACGGAAGCTCTTAATCCTTACATACCGGTTGCCTGGCAGCAAACGCAGATGCAGGAAAAAGTGCAGGCGGGAGATGGCGATTTTGCCCATATGCTGAAAGATGCCCTGAACGGGGTAAACAAGCTGCAGGTCAAGGCGGATGAGGCAGCGCTGCAGCTGGCAAACGGACAGGCGGAAGATGTGCACCAGGTTATGATTGCCGTGGAGCAGGCCATGCTTGCCATGCAGTTAACTGTCCAGATACGGAACAAAGTAATTGAAGCATACCAGGAAATAGCACGCATGCAGATTTAGACCTGAAGGGATCGAACCAGTTTCCGTAAGGGGGTGAAGGACTGTGGCGGAAGCGAGCCACTCCCCGGGCATCTGGCAGCAGTGGCGGGAGAAAATCGGGCAGATGAGCCTGCAGCGTAAAATTTCTGTGTTACTGCTCATTGTTGCCGTGCTTTTGATACTGATTTTCGTGGGACAGGCACTTTTACGTCCCAAGTTTGCGCCGCTCTTTGCCGACCTGGAGCCGGAGGATGCCGGCAGGATCAGCAAGAAGCTGCAGGACATGGGAGTTACATATAAACTTGGCCAGGAAGGACGCAGCATCCTTGTCCCGGAAGATCGGGTTTACGAATTAAGGATCCAGCTGGCCAGCGAAGGCGTGCTGCTTGGCAGCAGCGCAGGCTTTGAGCTCTTTGACCAGACGAAACTGGGTGTGACTGATTTCAGCCAGCGCATGGACTACCAGCGGGCTTTGCAGGAGGAATTGCGGCGGACGATTGTGCAGCTTGAGGAAGTGGAACAGGCCCGCGTCCATCTGGCCCTGCCGGAACCAAGCCTGTTTATTCGGGAATCTGTCTCCCCATCCGCTTCCATTGTTTTAAAGTTGAAACCGTATGCTTCCTTGGACCAGGCTCAAATACGGGGGATTATGCAACTGGTGGCCGGCAGCGTGGAAAACCTGAAAGTTGAAGATGTGACAATTGTTGATACCAAGGGCAACCTTTTAAGCGATATCAGCCTGATCGATCCGGCCGGACAGGCGGCGGATGCCACAAGCAGGCAGTTTGCCGTGCGCCGGGAGTTTGAAGCCGAACTGGAGAGACGGCTGCAGCGGCTGTTGGACAGGGTATTGGGACCTGGCCAGTCCATTGCCATGGTTACTGCTGAACTCGATTTTGATTCGCAGGAAACAACCATGATTACTTTCGGCACGGAAGGCGTGCCCCGCAGCCAGACAATAACCAAGGAAACCTGGGAAAGCACCGGCGGTGCGCTGCAGCCGGGCGAAGCGGGTACGGACAGCAATATTCCCGGTTATATTGTTGAAAGCTCGCAGGGAGAAGTGGATTACGAGCGGACTGATGAAACAACCAATTATGAACTGAATGAAATAACAGAAAAGCAGATAATGGCGCCCGGGCGCTTGCAGCGTTTGCATACAGCCGTTGTGCTCAACACGAAGGCGGGACAGTTGAAACGGGAGCAAATCGAGCAGATTGAACGGACAGTGGCGGCTGCTATCGGCTATCAGGAAGAACGCGGGGACAGCATCAGCGTCTCGGGTATGGACTTTGATACTTCTTTGGCGGAAGAGGCAGAAAGAGAATTTGCCGCCGCCGAGCAAAGAGAACGCATCAGGGAGTATATTACCATGGGCGTGTATGCTTTGGCCGCCTTGCTGGTGTTAATCTTTGGCCTGCGTTTGCTGGCCGGCAGGCGGAAACGTACTGCGGAGGGCGAGCCGGCAGAAGTACCGCAAGTTCCCGCTCCGGCAGAGGAAGAAGAATTGGTTGCCATAGAAGCGGCCAGCGAAGAAAGCCAGCTCCGCAAGCGCGTGCGGCAGCTGGCGGAAAAGGAGCCGGAGACGGCCGCTTTCCTGATCCGGGCATGGTTAAGCGAAGAGTAGGGGGCTGTGTTTGTGCGTGGTAAAGTAAGTGGCGTTAAAAAAGCTGCCATCCTTTTGATGGCCCTGGGGCCGACTATTTCAGCAAAAATTCTGCGACATTTCAATGAAGCGGATATTGAAAGAATTTCGCTGGAGATAGCCAACACGTCAAAGGTGGAAGTTTCTCTTATCGATGAAGTTTTTGAAGAATTCATGCTGGTTAACCAGGCGCAGAAATACATGCTGGACGGCGGGATTGAATATGCCCGGACGCTGTTGGAAAAAACCCTGGGAAGCCAGAAAGCCCATGAAATTATTAAAAAACTGCGGGATGCCCAACAAATCAAACCCTTTATGTTTATCCGCAAAGTTGACCCCAAGCAGCTTACCAACATGATTGCCAACGAGCATCCCCAGACTATTGCCCTCATTCTCTCCTACCTTGACGCACAGCAGGCGTCACAGGTGCTGTCCAGCCTGCCCGAAGAGCAGCAGGCTGATATTGCCCACCGTATTGCCGTGATGGAGCGAACCTCGCCGGAAGTGCTGCGGGAAGTGGAAAAGGTGCTAAGGGATCGCCTCACTTCCATGGTGCAGCAGGATTATGCCGTGGCCGGCGGGATTCAGGCTCTGGTTGATATCTTGAACAATGTGGACCGCGGCACGGAAAAACTGATCCTCGAGGAATTGGAAGTCGACTATCCCAAACTGGTTGACGAGATCCGTAAACGCCTCTTCATCTTTGAAGATATCATTTCTCTGGACAATGCTTCTATCCAGCGTATTATCCGCGAAGTTGACCAAAAAGACCTGGCCATGGCGCTCAAAGGCTCCAGCGAAGAAGTCAGGGAGCGGATCTTCCGCAATGTGTCCAAGCGTGCCGCAGAAATGCTGCGTGAAGATATTGAGTTTATGGGGCCTGTCCGCCTGCGCGAGGTGGAAGAGGCACAGCAGCGGATTGTCAGTGTGGTGCGCAGGCTGGATGAAGCCGGTGAGATTATTATTTCTCGAGGCGGAGAGGATGCAATTGTTGTCTAGGATTATTAAAGGCGAAAGTGTTGCCTGTCAGGAAGATTGTTTGCAGCTGCCCCTGCTGGTTGTTGTGCCCAGGGAGCCGGCGCGCGAAGTCTCCCCGGAACCTGACCTACAGGGAGGGGAGGCGGCGTGCGAGTCGGAGGAAAAAGCAAAAGCCTTGCTTGCCGCCGCACGGGCTGAATGTGAAGACCTGCTGGCCCGGGCAAAGGCTGAATGTGAAGCCATGCTGGCCGCTGCGGCAGAAGAGGTGCAAAAACTGCGGGCGGAAGCCGAAAAAGCCGGTTTTGCCGCCGGCAGGGAGGAAGGGCTTGCAGCCGCGGAGGCGGAGCGGAAAAAGCTTGTGGAGGAGGCCGAGCGTCTCCTGGCGGAAGCCAGGGAGATACGCAGGGAGATGCTGGGCCGGGTTGAAGGGCAGGTGGTCCGGCTGGCTGTCCGGATTGCCGAGAAGCTTCTGCAAACCGAATTGCAGCAGCATCCGGAAGCAGTGGCCGCCATGGTACATTCCGCCCTCTTGTCCCTGGCGGAAAGCGGTGAAATCCTGATCCGCCTGCATCCCGATGATGCTGTTGTCTGCCGGGCGCAGCTTGCCGGATGGCAGGAAAAATTGCAGGATAAGGCAGTCTGTTTCATTCTGGAGGATGCGGCCATGCCGCGCGGCACCTGCAGGCTGGAAACAGCCGACAGTATTATAGAATGCAACCCGCAGGAACAGTTGGAAAAGCTGCAGCAATTATTGCAGGATGTGAAGCATGATGGCTGAACTGGACCTGGCACCTTACTTTGATGTTGTGGCGGATTTTTCCCCTGTGCGTGTCGCCGGGCGTGTGACACAGGTTGTGGGGCTGACCATTGAGGTGCGCGGGCTGCGTTCCTTTATTGGGGAAGTCTGCCTCATAGAGGCGAATAACCAGGCCGAGCCGGTCGCCGCAGAAGTAGTGGGGTTTAAAAACGGCAGCGCCCTCCTGATGCCCCTGGGCGACTTGCAGGGAATCCACCCCGGCTGTGCGGTATACCCGACGGGCAAAGCTTTTGCCGTGAAAGTGGGCCCGTCCCTTCTGGGCAGGGTGGTGGACGGCCTGGGGCAGCCGCTGGACGGGGGGCCTGTTACCGGTCCCGGAGTTTTATGCCCGGTGGAGAAAGACCCGCCCAACCCCCTGGAGCGAAAGCGGATAAAAAAAATCCTGCCCACAGGGATCAGGGCGATTGACTTATTTCTGACCTGCGGCCAGGGGCAGCGTGTCGGGATCTTTGCCGGCAGCGGCGTGGGAAAGTCCACCCTCTTGGGCATGATTGCCAGGAGCAGTGAAGCTGATGTCAATGTGATTGCGCTCATCGGGGAACGGGGCCGGGAAGTTCTGGATTTTATTGAACGCGACCTGGGACTGGAGGGGCTTAAACGTTCCGTGGTTGTGGCCGTAACTTCAGACAGGCCGCCCCTTTTGCGCATCAAGGGGGCGCTTGTGGCAACGGCCATTGCAGAATATTTCCGCGATATGGGCAAAAATGTAATGCTGATGATGGATTCGGTAACACGGTTGGCCATGGCCCAGCGGGAAGTTGGTCTGGCCATCGGCGAACCGCCTGCCACCAAAGGGTATACTCCCTCCGTTTTCAGGCTTTTACCGCGCCTGCTGGAGCGGGCCGGCACCTCCAGCCGCGGCTCCATTACCGGCCTGTACACCGTGCTGGTGGACGGCGACGATTTTAATGAGCCTATTGCTGATGCGGTCAGGAGCATTTTGGACGGACACATTGTTCTCTCCCGGGATCTGGCTGCCAAAAACCATTTTCCCGCCATTGATATTCTGCACAGCATCAGCCGTTTAATGACCGACCTGGTAGATGCGGAGCACAACCGGCTGGCCGGGCTTTTCCGGGATTACCTGGCCACTTATACGGAATCGGAAGACCTGATCAACATCGGGGCTTACGTGGAAGGTACCAATCCGCGCCTGGATGAGGCACGTTCCTACATTGATAAAATGCAGGCATTACTGCGCCAGGGGATTGAAGAAACGGAAGCCTGGGAAGACTCATTGGCAAAATTACAGCAACTTTTTGCCGGGGAGTGAGCGTATGTATACTTTCTCTTTGCAAAAAGTTCTTGATTACCGTAAAAAGCAGGAAGAGCTGGCGCAGCAGCGCCTGGCAGGGGTTCTGCTGGAAAGGGAGCACGCCCGGCAGGTAGTGGAGCAGGTGCAGGATGCACTCTTCCGCTGCCAGGAAGAATATACCGGGCTGCAGACCCCGGAGCTTGACCTGCCGCAGTTGCTCATGGCCAGTGAGCTGGCAGGCGTGCTGACAGACCGCCTCAGGCACAGCCGGCAGGAATTAAAGGAAAAGGAAGCCTGCCTGCGCCAGGAGCAGCGCCGGACGGAAAAAGCGATGCGGGATAGAAAAATTCTCGACAAGCTGCGGGAGAAAGCAGAGCGGCAGTACCTGCAGGAGGAGGAGCGCAAGGAACAGCAGCTCATGGATGAACTGGCGCGGACGGTTTTTCTCCGCACGCACAGTTGAAATACAGAACAAAGCAATGAAAGGAGGTGAGAAAGATGAACGTGACATGGGCTTTGGCCCCGGAATTGACGTGCCTAGCGACGGCTGTGCCAAAAAGCGGGCACCGCGGGGACAGTGCAGGCGGGTTTGCCGCTTTGCTTGCCTTGTTGCTGCAGCAGGCTTTCCCGGCAGGTACGCAGCTTCTGTCATTGCAGGGAGAAGCTGCGCTGGAAAAAGATGGTGCCTCCCCACCTGCCGGCGAACCCTTGCAGGACAGGAAAGAGGATGTTCTTGGCGCTTGCCTGATGGAGCAGTCATTGCTGGCCATGCTGGCCGCGTGTAGCATGCCGGGTGTAGCGGGTGCAGGGCAGCAGGAGTCCGGATTTGATGCCCTGGCTGCGCAGAAGCTGCTTTTGGCGGCGGCGCTGGCAGGACAGGCAGGAAAAGCCCAGTCAGGCGGGATTGCTGCGACAGGCTTGGCGACGGAAAAATCGGGCGGTATACTGACAGCCCCACCGGCCGCAGGACCGTCTGGGAATGTACAACCGCCGGAAAGTGCCATGCTGCCAACAGGTACGGTGTCGCCTGAGATTGCAGCACTGCCCGAGAGTACGTTCATGCCGGAGACGGCAGTTCCGTCAGTGCTGGATGCAGCACCGGCAGAGACTGCAGAGCCCGCAGTCAAGACAGTACCGACAGTGACGGCGGAGGCTTTTGCGGCAACAGAGGCAATAGCGCCCGCAGCGCAATTTGCAGACAGTTTAGCTGCAGCCGCCAAAGGAGAGCAGGCGGAGCCCCCGCCGGCGGCAAAAGCAGAGCTGAAGCGGCAGCCTGTGTTGACGATACGGTCGGAGGCTGCGAAAGAAGCAGCAGTCGAAGAAGCAGCAGGAAAAGATACTGTAATTGCGCCGGATGGCAGGCAGGAAGCCTTGCCGGAAAAAGCGGCCGCCAGTGAAACGGGAAGGACAATCCGGCCGAATATGGCGGAAAGCCTGCTGGCAGCGAACCGTAAAGCGGTGCAGCAGGCCGGGACGACACAGGCGGTTCATGCCGCCCGCGCAGACAGTGGCAGTCCGCCGGCAGCAGCGCCGGAGGCCCCCGGGGAGAGTGACCGGGCCGGGTTGTATGCGGACATACTGGAGCAGATCCTGGAAAAAATCGAGTTTTCCGTCCGTAAAGACGGCGAGCAGAAGCTCTATGTCCGTCTCAGGCCCGAGACGCTGGGAGAGGTGGAAATCCGCCTGAAGCTGGAGTCAGGCCGGCTGACGGCGAAAATTGTGACAGACAGCTACCAGGTCAAGGAACTGCTTGATGCATCCCTGCCCCAGATCAGCCGCCGCCTGGAAGCACAGCAGGTAACGCTTGCAGGGTTCAGCGTCACTGTGGGACAGGAGCAGAATCCCGGGCGGCAGGCGGAGTCCTGGCAGACAGGTCACCACTGGCGGCAGCCGGTGCAGGAAAAACAGGCGGCGGGCGACGCGATGGAGACGATTGAGCAGGCAGGCAGGGTAAATTTATTGGCCTGAGCTTTGAGGAGGTGGAAAAAGTGACGAAAATTGCAGCTACGGCTGCTTACCGGGCAAACACAAGCCAACAAAGCTCGCAGAAAAAAACCGGCGCCGCTCAGGAGCTGGGTAAAGACGCCTTCCTGCAGCTTTTGGTGACACAAATGCGCTACCAGGACCCTTTGAACCCGCAGGATAACAACGCTTTTCTCGCCCAGCTGGCGCAGTTTTCCGCCCTGGAGCAGATGCAGAACCTGAACAGCACTGTAGAAAAGCTGCTTGCCCTGCAGGGCGATGCCCGCAGCCTGGCTCCGGCTTATCTGGGCCTTTTGGTCACCGCCCTTGATGAGAACGGGCAGGAGGTGAAGGGGACGGTAACAGCGGTGGAATTTGCCGGCGGGCAGACGCGGCTTGTCATTAACGGGAAGACATTTGCGCTGGAGAATGTACTGAAAGTGACAAAAGGCGGTGGGGCTTAATGGGCATTGACAAAATCACGGGACAGGCATACCCTGCGGCCCGGACGGAAGCAAAACGAGCCTCGCTGCCGCCAAGGCCGGGCATGCAGCGGGCGGAGCAGGACTTTGCCCGGGTGCTGGCGGACAAGCTGGCAGCCTCCGGCGAAAGTGTCCGCTTTTCCGCCCATGCCAGCAAGCGCCTGCAGGAGCGGAGCATTGCCTTGGGAGAAGGCGACCTGAAGCGGCTTGGCGCGGCCATGCAGCAGGCGGCGCAAAAAGGTGCCCGTTCTTCGCTGCTTTTGTACAACAACCTGGCCCTGATAGCCAATGTGGGCAGCAAAACCATCATTACCGCCATGAGCGGTGATGACCTGAAGGAACATGTTTTTACCAACATTGACAGCGCGGTGATTATCCGCTAAAGTGGCTGGACCTCTTGGAGGAAGCCACCGGCCGTGGACCGACAGAAGCGGCCAAAGAGAAAAAGGAGGTCGAAAAAATGCAAAGATCTTTGTTTACTGCTGTTTCCGGTTTGCGCAACCACCAGGTGAAGCTGGATGTGATCGGCAACAATATTGCCAATGTGAACACTGTTGCTTTTAAGTCCAGCCGTGTTCGCTTCCAGGATATTTTCAGCCAGACTCTCCGCGGCGCCAGCGCTCCCCTGGAAGGCCGCGGCGGGACCAACCCGGCCCAGGTTGGCATGGGAATGACCGTGGCTGCCATTGATACCATTCACAGTCAGGGCAGCCCGCAGTATACGGGGAACTACACCGACATGGCCATCCAGGGCAGCGGCTACTTTGTGGTCACTGACGGGGCAAATACTTATTATACCCGTGACGGCTCCTTCTCCCGGGCGGCCAACGGCGAGCTGGTCAATTCCGCCACAGGCGTCAAGCTTTTGGGCTGGATGGCGGATGCCGCGGGTGAAATTAACACTGCCAACCCGCTGGGGACGCTCAACATCCCCCTCGGCGAGGATTATGTAGCCAAAGCGACGGAAAATATTACCTTCGCCGGGAACCTGGATGCTGCGCTTGCCACGGGCGGCACACACACCACGGATGTGCTGGTCTATGATTCCCAGGGCGGGGTTTATACCCTGACGCTGACCTTTACGAAAACTGCCACCAACAGCTGGAACTGGTCAGTGGCGATAAAGGATGCCAGCGGAAATTCCATCGCCAGTACCGACAGCGGCACTATTGTCTTTAACACTGATGGTGCGCCGCAATCTGGCACTCAAGGCAATGTACAGGCTAATATGACCGGTGTCGGTGTCAATAATCTTAATATCACCCTGGATTTCAGCGGCCTCACGCAGCTGGTGGCCGACCCCGAGGTGGGCAGTACCGCCCAGGCCAATTACCAGGACGGCTTCCCGGTAGGCGAGCTGGAGAGCTTTGTCATAGATACAACGGGTGTTATTAATGGTATTTATACCAACGGCATGATTAAGAAACTGGGGCAAATTGCCCTGGCGGTTTTTCCCAACCCGGAAGGGCTGCAAAAAGTAGGCAGCAACATGTATATCATGTCTGCCAACTCCGGCATGGCACGGGTGGGCGCCCCGGGCAGCGAAGGCCGCGGAACCATAGAAACATCAGCCCTGGAAATGTCCAATGTGGACCTCTCATATGAATTTACGGAAATGATTACAACAACACGGGCGTACCAGGCAAATTCTCGGGTGATTACGTCATCTGACGAATTGCTCCAGGAAGTAGTAAACCTGAAGCGGTAATAACGAGAGGTGGTTTTTTGGCATGCAGAAACGCATGGATCTTATGACTGTACTGGGGATAGTCCTCGGACTATCCCTGGTACTCGGTGCTATTGCCATGGAAGGCAGCCTAGTCATCTTTTGGAGTTTTTCCTCGCTCATGATTACTGTGGGCGGATCTTTTGCCGCCCTGTTGATCAATTTCCAGGTGCCACAAATAAAGATGGTTTTCCAGGTTACCAAGCAAGCTTTTCTGGAAGACGTGAAAGATATCGGAGAATATATTTCAATCTTTGTGGCTCTGGGGCAGAAAGCGCGCCGGGAAGGACTTTTGGCGCTGGAGGATGACCTTGCCCAGCTGGACGATGAGTTTTTGGCAAGCGGCATGCAGATGGTCATTGATGGGCTGGACCCGGAAACAATCCGGGACATTATGGAAACAGAAATTGAAGCTACGGCTGCCCGGCACCGCCTGGGCCAGGATGTTTTCCGCACCTGGGGATCACTGGCTCCTGCCTTTGGTATGATCGGTACCCTGATCGGCCTGATCCAGATGCTGGTCAACCTGGACGACCCCAGCAGCATTGGTCCTGGGATGGCAGTTGCCCTGATTACCACTTTTTATGGTTCCCTGCTGGCCAACTTGCTTTTTATTCCCCTGGCGGGCAAGCTTTCCATCCGCAGTGAAGCGGAAAGCACTATCAGGATGGCGATCATTGAGGGTGTACTGGCAATTCAGGCCGGGACCAATCCCAGGATCTTGCAGGAAAAACTGAAAGCCTTTGCTTCCCCGGGTGAACGGCAGAAGCTTGAAAGAAAACAAAAAGAAGAAAGCGGCAGCAATGAAGAGATGGTGTATGACCATGCGTAAATTGCTGAACAAAAAGCCGCCTGCTTCCGGCGGCGCACCGGAATGGATGACAACTTACGGGGATATGGTCACACTCCTGTTATGTTTTTTTGTTCTGCTGTATTCCTATTCCGTCATTGATATACAAAAGTTCCAGCAGATTTTCGCCTCGATTCAAATGACTTTTCTTGGGCAGGAAGGCATCTTGGACCAGACGCCTGACCCTAATCCGGATGTAACACCCGTGGAACCCGATCCGGAAGAAAACATTAACCTTACATACGAAGCAGTGAAGGAGTACCTGCGTCGGCAGGGTCTGGAAGCTACCATCAGCGCTCGCCTTGAGGACAGAGGTGTTATCCTGGAAATCCGGGACAATATTCTTTTTGATTCAGGCAAGGCGGATATTAAACCCGAGGCGGAGGAAGTGCTGCGGAAAGTAGCCGGCATTATCAGGAGTGTCCCCAATCAGATTATTGTGGAAGGGCATACGGACAATGTTCCCATTAATACGCCGCAATATCCTTCCAACTGGGAATTGTCCGTCGACAGGGCGGTCCGGGTGGTGCGCTATTTAATTTCACGCTACCATATTGCCCCGGAACGCTTCCTTGCTACCGGTTACGGCGAATACCATCCTGTGGCTGACAACAGTACGGCTGAAGGCCGCGCCCGTAACCGCCGGGTCAACATCGTTATTTCCAATGTCAATTTGCTGGATAAGGAGGCCGGGGCTAATGAGTGAAAACGAAACCACAACAAAAAAAAGCGGCAACGGTATGAAAATACTTGTTATTATCCTGCTTGTCATCGTGCTGCTTAATACTGCACTGCTCGCCTTTAATATGCTGTCAGGCCAGCCGTTATATACACTGCCTCTTCAGAAACAAGCCAAGCAGCCTGCCGACGGCGAGTGTCAACTTTTTGGCCCGGAAGACTATACCGTTAACCTGGCGGACAGCGGGCAGAGGAGATACCTGAAAGTCCGGCTGGTACTGACTTATGAGGACAAAAAAATGCAAAAAGAACTTGAACAGCGCCAGGCGCAAATCAGGGATTTGATTATCCTGACATTGCGGCAGCGTACGGCTGAAAACCTGGAAGAAAACGGCGGTATGGAATCGCTGCGCAGCGAGCTGAAAAGCAAGATCAATACTATCCTTACAACCGGTGTGATTAAAGAAATCTATTTTACCGACTTCCTGGTACAGTAAAGGCGGAGGGCGTATGAGTTCAGCATTTTTATCACAGGCGGAAATTGACGAGCTAATGAAAAAAATGCAGCAACCTGAGCCGGAAGCTGCGCCCGGCACCGTTGCGGATGAAACCAAAATGCCCAAGCACAGTCAGCAGCAACATGAAATTAAAAATATTGAATTCCCTGAACTGACACCGCAGGCAGGCCGCACTGAAAAACGGGAACTGGCTTATTTCGGTTCCATCCCGGTGAAACTTACCCTGGAGTTGGGGCGGACGAAGCTGACTGTACGGGAAATACTCAACCTCCAGAAGGATTCCATTATTAAACTGGACAGGCTGGCAGGAGAAAATGCCCTGCTTTTAGTTAACGGCAAGCCGCTGGCTGCAGGTGAAGTCGTGGTGATCAATGAAAATTTTGGTTGCCGTGTTGCCGAATTTGCAGCGGCCGCCGCCGCCAAAACCGGAAAAGAGTGAGAACGTGGACAATTTTCAGGCCTTTCTCCAGATAATGGTATCACTGGTTTTTGTCTTGGTCCTGCTTTTCATTTTTACGCGCTACCTGCTTCCGCTTTTTGCCGGACGACGTCCGGGGAGCCGCGCAAATTTGCGTGTAGTTGAACGTCTGGCGCTTGGTGCACGGCTATCACTCTGCCTGGTTAAGGTGGGAAAGCGCTACCTGCTGCTTGGTGTCACTCCAACCCGGGTAGACTTTCTGGCGGAAATCAGCGGTGAAGAGCTTGTGGCCACGGAGCCCGCCACGATCGGGGCGGCTGATTTTGCCGGGCTCCTGCAAAAAAGCAAAGAGAAGTTTATGTCCTGGGGGCGGATTGCAGACAGACGTGAGGAGCAAGAGGAAGAAGTGGGTAGCCGGGATGAAAGGTAAATACATACTATGCCTTGTGCTCTTGCTTTTGTTTTGTGCCCTGTGCCCCGGACGGGCGACGGCCCAGCCCCTGCCGCTGCCCAATGTCAACATTGAAGTGGGCACTGCCACCGAGCCGCAGGAAGTGGTGGGCACACTGCAGCTTTTGGCCCTGCTGACAGTACTGTCGCTTGTTCCTGCCATTCTTATTTTAATGACATCTTTTACCCGCATTGTGGTTGTACTCTCTTTTCTACGCAACGCCCTTGCCACGCAACAGACGCCGCCGAATCAGGTTATTATCGGCCTTGCCCTTTTTCTCACCGTCTTTGTCATGTCTCCCGTTTACAGCGAAATAAAAACTGCGGCGCTTGAGCCGTATCTGGCTGGGGAGATGACGCAGGAGGAAGCCTGGGAGGCCGGCACCCGGCCCTTGCGCGAGTTTATGTTCAGGCAGACACGGGAGAAAGACTTGGCCCTTTTTCTCAATATTGCCGGCGCCGAACGGCCTGAAACAAAGGATGACGTTGCCTTTAGCGCTCTGGTTCCCGCTTTCGTTATTTCCGAATTGAAGACAGCCTTTCAAATGGGCTTTTTGCTCTTTGTTCCCTTTCTGATTATTGATATGGTTGTGGCAAGTACAATTATGTCCATGGGAATGTTCATGCTGCCGCCGGTGATGATTTCGCTGCCTTTTAAACTGCTGCTGTTTGTGATGGTGGACGGCTGGCACCTGGTGGTGAAATCGCTGGTGGAAAGCTTTCTATAAAGGAGGGGTCGCATGTCGGCTGAATATGTCTTGACCATAGCAAGGGGAGCGGTGATGACCACCCTTTACCTGGCGGCCCCCCTGCTGGCTATAAGCCTGATCGTTGGCCTTGTCATCAGCATCTTTCAGGCCACGACACAAATTCAGGAGCAGACGCTTACCTTTGTCCCCAAAATCCTTGCCATTTTGCTGGGGCTTTTAGTCCTTGGCGGCTGGATGCTGACTACAATTGTAAATTACACCGCCAACCTGTTTGCACAGCTTGGCACCTACGGGATGTAGCATTTAGATGACCAGTCTGGAATGGACTACTCTGCTGCTTTTGTTTGTCCGTTTTACCGCCGTTTTTGTCCTGCTGCCCTTTTTGAACCGTGTCCGGGTCCCCGTGCTGCTAAAAACCGGCCTAGCCGCCATGACAGCCTATCTGGTATTCAGTGCCACCGGGCCGCTTGTTGCAGAATTGCCGACACATTTCCTGTCATACTTTCTGATGGTGGCAGGAGAGGTACTGGTTGGACTGACCATCGGCCTCTTTACCCTTTTCTTCTTTTCAGTTGCCACCGTGGCCGGACAGTATCTTGACCTGCAGACGGGGCTGACCTCGGCCAGTCTCTTTGATCCCGTCTACGGGACGCAGGTTACGCTTTTTGCCCAGTTTTATCAATACTTTGCCCTGGTGCTTTACCTGACAATTGACGGGCATCATTACCTGCTGGCAGCACTGGCCCGCAGTGCGGAGCTTGTGCCGTTGGGCGGCGCGGTGCTGCGTCCCGAACTCTTTCCACAGTTTACTGCTTATTTTTCCCAGATGGCCATGCTGGCTTTTCAGCTGGCTATGCCGGTTGTGTTGGTGTTGGTTTTCTGCGACCTGGCTTTGGGTTTACTTGCCAAAACTGTGCCCCAACTGCATGTTTTTATGGTTGGGATGCCGTTAAAGGTGGGAGTTGCCTTATTGGTCGTTTACTTAATTATGCCTTACATAGCACAGTTTCTGCAGACGGTATTTGGCAACATGCACCAAAACCTGTCCGTTCTGTTCAGCCTTTTCTAGCTCCCGCCGGGCGGCTGAACCTGCAGCTCTTTGCCGACGGTGAAAAAACGGAAGAGCCAACCCCCAAGCGCCTGGAGGAGACGAGAAAAAAGGGACAGGTCGTTAAATCGGGCGAAGTGATTGCAGCCGCCAACCTGCTGGCCCTGACGGCGGTCTTTGCCGCCGCAGGCGGTTTCCTCTTTTCCTACCTCAAGGAAATGCTTGCCCGCTACCTTAGTTTTCCTCCATTCGCTCCCGGCAGTGAGGCGGTGGGCGGGCTGACAAGAGTAGCCGCCTGGGATTTTGCTGTTGTAACTTTCCCTATTTTTCTTACCGCCGTGGCGGCCGGGATTATTATCAATTATGTCCAGTCAGGCTTCATCTTTGCCACTGAACCGCTGAAACCGCAGTTAAGCCGCATCAACCCGGTGGAAGGCTTTAAAAGGATTTTCTCCCGGCGAGCCCTTTTCGATCTGGTGAAGTCACTCCTGAAAGTGGTCCTGGTAGGAGCGGTTGCCTACCTGTATGTCAAACAGAAGCTGGATGTGCTTTTGCTTTCACTTTACCAAAACGCGGCGCAGGTTTGGGAAACGGCCAGCTCCCTCATCCTGGGCCTGGCCATCCGGGTGGGGATTGCCTTTTTTGCCCTGGCCGTGGCCGATTATGTCTTTCAGCGCAGGCAACATCTGCAGAACTTGCGGATGACCCGGCAGGAAGTAAAAGAAGAGCTGAAACAGTATGAAGGCGATCCGCAGGTCCGGTCCCGCATGCGGGAAAGAATGCGCCGCCTGGCCATGCACCGGATGATGGAAAGTATTCCGCAGGCTACAGTGGTTATTACGAACCCGACAGAGCTGGCCGTGGCCCTGCGTTACCGGGACGGCGAGGATGAGGCGCCCGTGGTGGTGGCCAAAGGAGCCGGAGTTGTAGCCCGGCGCATCCGGGAAAAAGCAAAGGAACATCATGTGCCCATCGTGGAAAACAAGACTGTAGCCAGGATGCTTTTTACCCAGGTTGAAATCGGACAGGCCATCCCGGTGGAAATGTACCAGGCGGTGGCGGAAATCCTGGCTGTCATTTACCGCCGCCAACATTAAAGCAGTGGAGAGGAGGATTCTATGGCAAGAGTGGATGCCAGGCGCGGCTGGCAGGAAGTGCTGCATAATGCGGACGTAATTATTGCTGCCGCGGTAATCGCAGTGGTCATGATTATTATCATTCCCATCCCGCCGCTGCTTTTGGATATATTGCTGACTGTTTCCATTGCCGCTGCTTTGCTGATCCTGCTTTTAACACTTTTTACCACCGACACACTGCAATTTTCTGTTTTCCCTTCCTTGCTCCTGGTGGTGACGCTTTTCCGCCTTGCGCTCAATATTTCCTCCACCCGCCTGATTTTGAGCCGCGGCGAGGCCGGAGCCATCATTGCCGCCTTTGGCAGTTTTGTCACCGGCAACAACTACGTGGTCGGACTGATTATTTTTCTGATTATTACAGTGATTCAGTTTGTAGTTATTACCAACGGCGCCGGGCGTGTGGCGGAAGTGGCGGCCCGCTTTACCCTGGATGCCATGCCGGGAAAACAAATGAGTATAGACGCGGACCTCAACGCCGGCCTGATCACGGAGCAGGAAGCGCGCAAAAGACGGCAGGAACTGCAGGCGGAAGCCGACTTTTACGGAGCTATGGACGGTGCCAGCAAGTTTGTGCGCGGTGATGCCATTGCCGGCATCATCATTACGCTCATCAATATTGTGGGCGGTTTTGCTATAGGCATGGTCCAGCTAGGCCTGCCTGCCGCCGAGGCCATTCAGCGCTACATAACCCTGACCGTGGGTGACGGTCTTGTTTCGCAGATTCCGGCCCTTTTGGTTTCCACGGCCGCGGGCATGCTTGTCACCCGCAGCGCTTCTGAGAAAAGCTTCGGTGAGGAAGTATCCCGCCAGTTGTTCAGCTTTCCACGGGTCATGGCGCTGGCGGCCGCCATCCTGCTGATTTTAAGCTTTATACCGCAAATTCCCTTTTTCCCGTTTTTTGCTCTTGCTTTGGCCACCGGCTTTGCCGCTTACACGTTAATGCAGGAAGAGAAAGAGGAAAAAGAGCGCCGCGCCCTGCAGGCCGTGCAGCCGGAGCGCACGGTCCAGCAGCCGGAAAATGTCATGAACCTCTTGGTGGTGGAGACGCTGGAAATAGAGATCGGCTATAACCTGATCTCCCTGACGGACCGCGCCCAGGGAGGCGACCTGCTGGAGCGGATTACAGCCTGCCGCCGCCAGTGCGCCTTGGAACTGGGCATCGTGGTGCAGCCCATCCGCATTCGTGATAACCTGCAGCTTTCGCCCAATACTTACACATTTAAACTAAAAGGCAATGTTATTGCCAAGGGGGAAGTGCGTCCCGGCCATTTCCTGGCAATGAACCCGCTTGACAGTGATGAACTGGATTTGCCCGGGCAACCCACAAAGGAACCGACTTTCGGCCTGCCTGCTATCTGGATCGCACCGGATCAGAAAGAAGAAGCGGAAATGTCCGGTTATACAGTGGTTGACGCCACAACCGTCATTATCACCCACCTGACGGAGATCATTAAGGCTCATGCCCATGAACTTTTAGGCAGACAGGAAGTCAAGGAAATGATTGAGCTTGTGCGGGAAAAACAAAGCGCAGTCATTGAGGAACTCCTGCCCGATATCATGACCGTGGGAGAAATTCAAAAGGTTTTGCAGAATCTGTTGCGGGAGCGGGTTCCCATTCGTGACCTGGTAACAATCTTTGAGACGCTGGCGGATCATGCCCGCACAACCCGGGATGCCGATACCCTGACGGAATATGTCCGTCAGGCTTTGGCCCGCACACTGTGCAACCTGTATGCAACAGACGGCCGGCTGCACGTTATTTCTCTTGACGCGGCCCTGGAACAAAAAATTTTCGATGCCATTACGGTCACACCGCACGGTGCTTTTCCTGTCCTGGAGCCGCAGGTTGCCCAGCGCATTTTCGCCAAACTGGGCAAGTTGGCGGAGCGGGAAGTGCTGGCGGGGAGATCCCCGGTGGTCCTAACATC
>JAAYMN010000076.1 GCA_012521345.1 Bacillota bacterium | reverse complement strand
TCCCCCTGGGCAATGCCGTCTTGCTAAACCAGGTCAGCCCGTTTTTTACCATTATCTTAGCCTTGCTTTTCCTGCAGGAAAAGGTATCCGCCAAACAGTGGCTGGCAACGGCCATTGCCATCACAGGAGTTGTTCTTGTCAGCAAGCCCACTGCCGGCTATACGCTGCTCCCGGCACTGGCAGGCCTGCTTTCTGCCATCTTCTCCGGAGCATCCCATGTTGTAATCAGGGAATTGCGTAAAACGGACAGCCCGGACATGATTGTTTTTTATTATACCGGCATGACCAGCCTGGTCAGCCTGCCTTTTATGCTCGGCAGCCGTTTCCAGGCGCCGACGCTGCCGCAGCTTGGCAGCATGCTGGCAGCCGGCGTTGCCGCGACAATATCGCAATGGCTGCTCTCGTGCGCATACAGATACAGCAAAGCAGGCGACCTTTCCCTCTACCTGTATGCCAACACAGTTTTTGCCACGCTGCTCGGCTTGATTTTCTGGCATGAAATCCCGGATTTTTTAAGCCTGGCGGGCATTATCCTTGTTTTAGCGGGGGCATGTATCAATACTTATTCTTCCTGAAGCAACTCCTCAAGCTGCCTTTTCTTTTCCGGGGACAATGCTGCCTGCAGTTTGTGCCTGTCTTCCGCCTGCCCTGCCCGGAAGTCCCGCATCACTCTTTCATTGGCGGCAGTAATCTCTTCCCGCAGTTTTTGGGCGGACAGCACCTTGCAGCCCGCACCCCTGATAATCATCTGCTGCAGGCTGTCAGAAGTGGCCACGGCAATATTGTATTTTTCCCGGTTCGTGTGGGTAAATTTTTCGATAAAATAGTCCGCCGTCTGCGCTTCTCTGGTAAACACCACATGGATTTTGTCATAGTCGAAGATCTCCTCCCGGTGCCCCGGGACGCGGTAGGCGTCAAACACGGCAATAATCCTGCATTCCCGCACGCTCTGATACTTGCTTAAAGAATCAAGCAGTTTTACCCTTGCCGCCTCCAGGTTCTCCTCTGCCAGCTCCTTTAATTCAGGCCAGGCATAGATAACATTGTAGCCGTCCACCAGGAGGTACGCAGTTTTACCGGGTATTTTCCCCGAGACAACCTTGAATTTGCCTGCGGAGGAAGCAGGCCGATAGCTGCCGTCGGATGCAGTTTTCCGCCGCCTGCGTGCAATTTTCTTTTTCCGGTTCGCATAAAAGGTCTGTTGAAAAATCCTTTCAATTTCTTCCCGGCTTATCCGCTCCGCCTCATCTCCCTGTTTTTTGCCGGTCGCCGGCAGGTCTTTTCCCTTCCGGCCGTAAACCGTCGCAAGCCGGTGCTTCACCTGCTCCCAGCCGACCAGGATATTTTCACCGTTTTCATAGAAAACGGAGCCTGCCGGGTTTTTTGTATCCTTTTCCGCTTCATATCCGGCCATGGCTATAACCTCTTCCGCGTTATGGCAGCGCCCGTACCCTTCGACACGGCAGAAAAGCCTGCCGCTTCCCCCGGTATAAGCGGCCACCTCCTGCTGGTAGTTCCTCATGGCCGCCACCGGGGCGCTTCCTTCCAAAAGCGCCGTCCCCTCTTCTATCCGGGAAATCAGGCAGCTGCCGCCCATTCTCTCAATGTCGGACAGGGCGCGTCCCACCGCTTTTTCCGGCACATAAAGCTGATAGGCATAATACGGCTCCAAAAGCACCGTTTTTGCTTCCATCAGCCCCTGGCGCACCGCACGGCGGGCCGCCTCCCACAAGTCCCTTTCCGTTGTCAGCTTTGCATGTACCCTCCCGGAAACGAGGGTAATTTTTGTGTCCGTAAGCGCCGCACCCGTCAGTACGCCCCTATGCTCTGTCTCCCGCAGACAGGCTAAAAGCACATCCTTCCAGTTTTTACTCAACACATTTTCACTGCAGGCATCCGTAAACTGCAGGCCGCTGCCCGGCTCGCCCGGTTCCAAAAGCAGCCGCACTTCCGCAAAATGACCTGCCGGGGCATAATGCCCCACTCCCTCAACCGGACCGGCAACAGCCTCTTTGTAAACAATGCCGCCAGTATTAAAAGAAACTGTCACCCCGTAGCGCGTTTCAATCATGCTTTGCAGGACTTCAAGCTGCACCTCGCCCATCACTTGCACCCGCACCTCCTGCAGCTCACTGTCCCAGACAAGATGCAGCTCCGGCTCCTCCTCTTCCAGCCGGCGCAGTTTGGGTAGCATCGCCCGGGGGTCGCAGCCTTCCGGAAACAAAAGCCGATAAATCAGCACAGGAGCCGGCATGGAGGCAAAAGCCGCTTTTTCCTCTCCCAGGCCATCGCCCGCCTTTGTCTGCGTCAGCCCTGTAACCGCACAGATTGTGCCTGCTTCCGCCTCGCTGACCGCTTCGTATTTCTGCCCTGAATAAACGCGAATCTGGTTAACCTTTTCCTCCCAGACTCCATTGGTGACAAAGTCTTTGCTTTTCAGTTTGCCTCCCGTTATTTTCAGGTAAGTCAGCCTGTTCCCCTGGTCGTCCCTGCCGATTTTAAACACCCGGGCGGCAAACTTTTCACCGTAGGCAGGCATGTCGGCATACTGCGCCAAACCTTTTAGCAAATCCTCCACGCCTTCCAGCTTTAAAGCGGAGCCAAAAAAGCATGGGAACAGCTTCCGCTCCCTGATGGCCGCCTTCAGCTGGGACGTTTTTATCTCTCCCGTTTCCAGGTAGGCTTCCATCAATTCCTCGTCGCACATGGCCGCCTGCTCAAAAAAATCCCCCGCCCTGTCCCGGCCGAAAACAAGACAGCAGTCATGCAGCTGTTTTTTTATTGCCGCCAGCAATTTCTCCTTCTCGCTGTGCATGTGGTCCATTTTGTTAATGAATAAAAAAACAGGCAGCCGGTACCTGGCCAGCAGGCGCCATAAAGCTTCTGTCTGCCCCCGGACGCCTTCGGCGCTATCAATTACCAAAATGGCATAATCCAGCACCTGGAGCGTCCTTTCCATTTCCGCGGAAAAGTCGGCATGACCCGGGGTATCCAGCAGGGTAATCTGCAAATCGGCCACAGTCAGGAGAGCCTGTTTGGCAAAGATGGTAATTCCCCTGGCCCGCTCCAGTCCGAAATGATCCAGGCAGGTATCCCTTTTATCAACCCTGCCCAAAGTGCGGATTTTGCCGCTCACATAGAGCAAAGCTTCCGCCAGGGTTGTTTTGCCCGCATCCACATGGGCCACAAGTCCGATCACAAGCTTTTTCACTATCATCACAACCTTGCCGTGCTGTCTTTATCATTGTTGCTTCTCACGCTTGATGCGAAAAAATCTCACGCAACATGAGAATGCATAAATCGATGCATCAAACTTCTTGAGGAGAGGGGTTGCCTATGGGTAAGGCCCCCTCTCCTGTCACTTCATAGGCGGTCCCAAGCCGCCTTTTGGCTGCTGTTAACGCGGTGACATAAGGCGTTAATTAGGCGTTAACGCC
>JAAYMN010000075.1 GCA_012521345.1 Bacillota bacterium | reverse complement strand
GGCGTTAACGCCTAATTAACGCCTTATGTCACCGCGTTAACAGCAGCCAAAAGGCGGCTTGGGACCGCCTATGAAGTGACAGGAGAGGGGGCCTTACCCATAGGCAACCCCTCTCCTCAAGAAGTTTTATGCATCGATTTATGCATTCTCATGTTGCGTGAGATTTTTTCGCATCAAGCGTGAGAAGCAACAATGCCGGGCATGATAAAATAGCACAGAGCGTTTTTTTTTGCGCGGCTTTGTGATGTATCAGGCCGCCGGACCGGCAGAATAATAAGAATGTATGAGTGCCGGGCAGCCGGCGCAAGTCGGGAGGGAAAGAGATGGAACAGGCAAAAGGAAAGTTGCAGTCGGAAAAATGGACCGGCACACCCGGCAGCAAAATCCGCCGGGTTGTGGCTGTGCTGAGCGGCAAAGGCGGCGTGGGCAAGTCGTCTGTAACGGCACTCCTGGCCGTAGCTTTGCGACGGGCGGGGCTGAAAGTGGGAATTCTGGACGCGGACATCACCGGCCCGTCCATTCCGCAGATGTTTGGTGTGAAGGCGAAGCCCCGGGGCAGCGAAGAGGGCATGCTGCCGCCGGAAAGCAGAACAGGAATAAAAATCATGTCTTTGCAGCTGTTTTTGGGGGCTGAAGATATGCCGGCGATCTGGCGGGCGCCGTTAATTGTCGGCACAATCCGACGTTTCTGGACGGATGTGGTCTGGGGTGAGCTGGACATCCTGCTGGTGGACTTGCCGCCGGGTACCGGGGATGTGCCGCTTTCCATCATGCAGTCCTTGCCGCTGGACGGTGTGGTGGTGGTTTCAACGCCGCAGAAAGTAGCCGTCGGCGTGGTAAAAAAAGCAATTGTGATGGCGCAAAAAATGCAGATTCCCGTGCTGGGACTGGTGGAAAACATGAGTTATGTAACCTGCCAGCACTGCGGGGAAAAAATTTATGTCTTTGGCCCAAGTGCGGGCGGCCAGGTGGCGGAAGCATACGGGCTGCCGCTTTTGGGGGCGGTCCCGTTGGATCCGCTGCTGGTGGAACTGGCCGACGGCGGCCGGGTGGAAGACTATGAAAACGAGGTGTTTGCCGCTGTGATGGAGCCGCTGACGGAAAAATACCGGACAATTGCCACTGCGGAAGAATAAAAAAACAAAAACATTAAGCACAGATACTGCAGATACTCCGGGCAGGGGTATCTTTTTTCTTGTTTGGCGGCAGGTATCCCGCAGGCGGGGGGAGAAAAAAAGCAGCCGGAGGAGGTGGTGTTTGCGGTGAAAAAATGGCTTTTGCGGTCGGCCCTGCTTTTGCCGCTGATCCTGGCTGCACAGGTTCTGGTGGACACTTATGCCGTTGAAATGGAAACAACGGAAGTGGAAATATCCGATTTGCCTGCGTCTCTGGACGGCTGCCGCATTTTGCAGATCAGCGATTTTCACGGGCGGCGGTTTGCCAGGGACAGTTCCGTGGCAAAGCAAATAATGGCAGCCGCCCCGGATATTATTGTGCTGACCGGGGATTTTGTTGACAAAAGGGCGGACGAAGTTTACAACCTTTATCCCTTGCTGGAAGTGATGACGGCTGCCGCCCCTGTTTATGCTGTAAGCGGCAATCACGACCACAGGACAAACTGGCCGCAAATTGCCGCCGCTTTGCGCGCTGCCGGCGTGGAAGTACTGGAAAACAGGCATGTACTGGTGCGCAAAAATGGCGGAACACTAGTCCTGGCAGGCGTGAACGACCCTTATTCCGGCTTTGCAAACCTGGAAGCCGCCCTGCCGCAGGCGTCCGCCTGCCCCATTATTTTACTGGCCCATGCTCCAACCTGGTTTGAACCGGCGTCTATTTACGGCAGTTCACCGGTTATGGCGGGTGAAAAAGCCTTGCTGGGCAAAGTGGCGCTGACTTTGACCGCCCATACCCACGGGGGCCAGATTAAACTGCCTTTGCTTGGCGCCGTGACAACAGCCTCGGGGCGCCTTTTCCCCAAATCCCATGTGGAAGGCTTGATACGGGAGCAAAACGGCTGGCTTTATATTTCCCGGGGTATCGGTCAGACAGGGTTTCCGCCTGTCCGTTTTCTGTCCCGGGCGGAAATCAGCCTGCTCATCCTCCGTGCTGCGCGCTGAACAACGGAGGATCTCTGCCGGATAGCGCCGGGTGTAAGAAAACTGCGGGAAAATTTTCGCAGCTGCTTGTGGTGTTCCCGCTTTTTGCCTATAATAAATAAACGTTAGCAATTTTTCTGCGATGAAGCAAACGGCCTGGCGGCAGCTGCCGCCGGCAACTGCCCGGGCCGGCAGGAGGTGCAAAATTTTGCCACGGGAAATGGTTCTCATCCTTGACTTCGGCGGTCAAAACACGCAGCTTCTTGCCCGCCGGATCAGGGAATTGCATGTTTACTGCGAGGTATTGCCGCACAACACACGGGCTGATGAGGTGAAGGCGCTGCAGCCGAAAGCGCTGGTTTTGGCCGGCGATGCCGGGAGTGTTTATGACAAGGCTGCACTCGGAGTCGATCCTGCCATCTACGAGCTTGGCATCCCGCTTCTGGGCATTTGTTACGGCATGCAGCTGATGGCCAAAGATCTGGGGGGAACGGTCCGTGGTGCCGGACGGGGCGAATTGGAGGAAACGGTGCTGACTGTCAGGAAAATGGACGGGCTTTTTGCCGGCCTGGAGGAAAAAATAAACGTCAGGCTAAGCTGCAAAGACTTGGTGGCGAAGGTTCCGCCCGGTTTTGCCGTCAGCGCCTCGGCGCCGGAGGCGCCGGTGGCAGCCATGGAAGATACGCAGCGGCAGTTCTATGCCGTCCAGTTCCACCCGGAGGTGGAAAACTCTTCCTTTGGCAGGGCGGTGCTGCAGAATTATCTTTTCCGGGTTGCGGGGCTGGCGGGCGACTGGACCGTGGCGTCCTTTATTGAAGATGCCGTCCGGCAGATCAGGGAGACTGTCGGCGACGACGCTCATGCCGTCTGCGGGCTTTCGGGCGGTGTTGACAGTTCTGTGGCTGCGGTTCTTGTACATAGAGCAATTGGCGACCGCCTGCACTGCATTTTTGTGGATCACGGCCTCTTGCGCAAAGGTGAAGCGAAGCAGGTGCTGTCATTTTTCTGCGACCGCCTGCGCATGCAGGTAACCGCCGTGGATGCCACGGAGCATTTTCTTGGCAAACTGGCCGGCGTCAGGGACCCGGAGGCGAAACGCAAAATTATCGGTGCCGAATTTATCCGCGTTTTTGAACAGGAAGCGGCGAAAATCGGCAATGCGGACTACCTGGTCCAGGGGACTGTCTACCCTGACGTAATAGAAAGCGGGACTGCCGCCGCGGCGGTGGTCAAAACTCACCATAACGTGGGCGGCCTGCCGGAAGACCTGAAATTCAGGCTGATTGAGCCGCTGAGATACCTGTTTAAGGATGAGGTCCGCCGGGTCGGGGAAGCACTGGGGCTGCCGGAGGAGATTGTCTGGCGCCATCCTTTCCCCGGCCCGGGCCTTGCCGTGCGCGTGCTGGGTGAAGTGACCCGGGAAAAACTGGAGATTGTACGTGAAGCTGATGCCATTTTGCTGGAGGAAATTAAGGCTTATGGCCTGTACCGCGAGCTTTGGCAGGCGTTTGCCATCCTGCCTGACATCCGTTCGGTCGGTGTCACGGAAGAAGGCCGCACATATGCTTATGCCATTGCCCTGCGGGCGGTGACCAGCCAAGATGCCATGACTGCCGACTGGTATCGCTTCCCGTACGACCTGTTGGCCAGAATTTCCGACAGGATTGTCAGGGAAGTCCCCCGCGTCAATCGCGTTGTTTACGATATTACTGCCAAGCCGCCTGCCACTATTGAATGGGAATAAAGGCTGAAGGGGAGCCGCCGGGACTGTCTCCGGCAGGGCTCCCCGTTATTTTTTATCCTTTCTGCAGGCATTGCGGCATATATAATAAGCAAGGGGCAGGCAAAAGCACTGTCCCGCTGCAGCGGCGGCTGATCCCGTCGAAGGTGCGGGAAAAAGGGTTTTTTGTGTGAGACCTTGAAATCGCATGGAAATTTATGGTTTGTTTTTCCGTTTTGCCAGTGCTATATTTATACACAGGAAACTAAATTCATTTCCAGACAGGGGTCACAGCCGGTACAGCCCAGGTTTCAGCAAACTGTTGTTGAAGGTTTGCTTGGCGGACAAGGAGCATACGGAAGGAGAAGCTTGAGGGGAAATAATGATGGAAAGTTTGCTCGTTATCTCCCGGCTGTATATCTTGGCGTTTGCGTACAATCTCACCATGCTTGTCCTTGTTGCCAGGTGCTATGCGGAAACATTTTCCCTGGTTATGTATCCGCTCAGCTGGCTGGGGAAAGTCACCCTGGACAGCGGTGCTGCCAACACGCCAGCCGCCGTTTTGTTTGCCGCAGGAATTGTTTTTAACATGTATCTCTGGAAGAAAGTGCTTGACGAACTGGCTAAAACGAGCATGGGCAAAAAGCTGCCGGCCAAAATCCTGGGCTCATTTGTCTTTTACGGCTTCCTGCTTGCAGCTTTGCCCTGCGATGTTTTTGTCCTGCTGCACAGCATCGGGGGCGGGCTTTTGGTAGGCGGTCTCTGGGCTTTTACTGCCTGGCTGCTTTATTACGCCCGGGATGTCCTTGGCAGGCTCAACCACCTGCTTTTGCAGGCGGCACTGCATTCATCGGCTTTATACTGCTTTTATCATTTTCTCCTGGACAGCGAACTGAAAGGCTTCAGCCAAAGGCCGCTGCTTCTGGCAATTACTTTCGGGTCGGGAGCCAGCCTCAACACGCTCCTGCAGTCACGCTACGGCCTCAACCTGATGCAAACGGCTTTTGTCCAGTCCTACAAATATTAACGCAGCGATTATTATTCTCCGGACTGCAGTAAAACTTTTGGCTTTGGTGAAGCAAGAGCTGATTCGTGGCTGCTTGCCATCCTGCATGTCATCGCGGCTTTTGCCTCGGCGCTTTCAGTGCATATGGCAAGAAAGGAAGAGAGAGCCACAGTCTGTTAACAAGGGAAAGTGCGCCCGGGGTTCCGCTGTGCGGCAGGCAGTCCGGGTGGTGTGGTGGGTAATATGCTCAGCAAGGAGTAAAACCCGGCCGGGCAGGCTTACACCAGGAGCCTGCTGCGGCCGGGCTTTTGACATGTTTTTGGCATTTTCGTTGACAGGTTAAGGAAAGGTGCAATAAAATGTGTATATCGGGATAAGACGGGTTGACACAGGCGCGTTTCTCCCGGAATGTTGCCTTAAATCCTGCCGGCAGCGGAAATTGGTGCATGCCTGTAAAAGCAATAATGCCCTGACCGTGCGGAAGAAGCGCTCGGTAAAGAATTTGCAGATGTATCGTGAGGTGTTGCGGGTATTAACTTGCAGAAGCGAACCCCAATCTATATTTGCGGACTGGTCGTGATGGCCTGGGGAGTTGTCATGCTGGCCAAATCGGATTTGGGGATTTCCCCCCTCAGTGCCGTTCCCTACATACTTTCTCTCATTACACCTTTTACCTTTGGCCCTATGACCTTTGCTTTTCACCTGCTATGCGTTCTTTTTCAGGTTGTTATCTGGAGCAAAATTACGCTGAAGATAATTCTGCAGGTCCCGTTAACTTTAGGCTTTTCGGCTTTGCTGGATCTCTTTATGTCCTTTATCACAATTGCAGAACCTGCGATCTGGCTGAGGGCAATATTCTGCTTGCTTGGCATTATTTTAACGGCCCTGGGCATTGTTATGATCGTAAGCATGGATTTGATGCTGCCTCCTCCGGATGCCTTCTTAAGGGCGGTGAGCAGCAGGTTTAGAATAGAGCTTTACAAGGTAAAGATCGTGGGCGATGTTACCTGGGTCGTCATTACTTTCGTGATTTCATTGCTGTTTACCCGCAAGATTTTGGCGATCGGCATCGGGACTGTGTTGTCCATGTACCTCACAGGCAAGTTTGTGGGTGTTTTTAAGAAGTATTTAAAATTCATGGAGATGGAACCAACAGAAGTTGCCTGGCAGCGTTATCTGGTTCAACGCAGGGAACGCAAGGAAACGGTCAAAACTAAGTGAGCGCTTTTGCAAATGGCTGCAGGAGAAAGATTGGGTTATATTGACAGGCTGTGGCAAATTTGATAATCTTAAGGTGAACTGAATCCACTCGTATAATCTCAGGGATATGGCCTGAAAGTTTCTACCAGATAACCGTAAATTATCTGACTACGGGGGAAAGTGCGCCTAGGGTTCCGCCGTGCAAGCGGGCAGGTCCAAGTGGCGCAGGCACGCTATGTGCTACACCGAAGGGATAAAAGCCCAGTCGGGTAGGTTTCACTCCAGCAACCTACCCCGGCTGGGCTTTTTGATACCGGCTGAAAGGAGCAGTGGCGGGTTTGGTGCCGGGCAATGGAAATGTTCGGCCGGTTTAACGTGTGCCGAACAGTAGGCGCCGGGATAAAGTGGGCTTTAATGTTGGAAAGATAAAGTTGCAAAGACATGACTAATCCGTAAATAACGCAACCACGCGCTCATACACGAGGGAGGGTGAAATATGGGTGAAAAACCGGTTGTAGGAATTATCATGGGCAGTGATTCAGACCTGCCGGTCATGAGTGCGGCGGCGGAAGTGCTGGAGGAGTTTGGCGTTGCCTATGAACTGGCCATTATGTCCGCCCACAGGACGCCGGCCCGTGTGGAGGAGTTTGCCAGGGGCGCCGCCGGCCGCGGGTTGAAAGTGATTATTGCCGGTGCAGGCGGGGCGGCGCATCTGGCCGGCGTGGTGGCCGCCTATACGGAACTGCCCGTAATCGGCGTGCCGGTACTGGGGAAAGCTTTGGGCGGCGCCGACGCCCTGTATGCAATGGTGCAGATGCCTCCCGGCGTTCCCGTGGCCGTTGTCGCCATCAACGGTGCCAAGAATGCAGGCCTGTTGGCGGTGCAGATTTTAAGCACGGCCGATGAGGCGCTGCGGCGCAAGCTTGTTGCGTATAAAGACCGCCTGGGCCGGGAAGTGGAGGCAAAGGCAGCCAAATTGTCGGATCTGGGCTGGAGAGAGTACCTGGCAGAAAAACTGCAAAAGTAAGCTGTTTTACGGCTAACCAATAGACTTGCAGGCAGAGGCGCCTGCAAACTGTTGAGACCAAGCGGCAACTGCAGGAGGTAAACAGATGTTGACTGTAGAAAAACATGATAAAATGCAGGAAGAATGCGGTGTTTTTGGCATTTATGCCCCAGGGAGCAACGTGGCCCAGCTTACCTACTATGGCTTGTATGCCCTGCAGCACCGCGGCCAGGAAAGTGCAGGCATTGCCGTTGGCAACGGCCGCACCATTGCAGGGGAAAAAGGTATGGGCCTGGTGGGAGAGGTATTTGCCGAGACGGACAAGCTGGAAAAACTGCAGGGGCATATCGCCGTCGGCCATGTGCTTTATGCCAATAGCGGCTTCAGCACGCTGGCCGATGCCCAGCCGCTTGTGGTGCGCTACCGCAACGGCATGCTGGCCATTGTGCATAATGGCAGACTGATTAACGGCGGCGCCCTGCGGCGGGAGCTGGAAGAGGAAGGCTCCATTTTCCAGGGGACAACCGACAGTGAAGTGGTTGCCCACCTGGTAGCGCGTTCCGGCGAGAAAAGCATTATGGAGGCATTGCCGAAGATCCTGCCCAGGCTGCGGGGGGCATACACCTTTATCCTGATGACGCCTGACTCGTTGATCGGCATTCGCGATCCCCACGGCATCCACCCCTTGTCCCTGGGGGAAACGACGGCCGGCTATGTGCTTGCTTCCGAAACATGTGCCTTTGACACCGTGGGGGCCAAGTTCCTCCGCGACATCCAGCCGGGGGAAATGGTAATCATCGACAAAAAAGGCCTGCGTTTCGAACAGTTTGCGCCGTCGGCCAAACAGGCCCTGTGCATTTTTGAATTTATTTATTTTGCCCGCCCCGACAGCAACCTACTCGGGAAAAATGTGCACATGGTGAGGAAAAACCTGGGCAGGCGCCTGGCCCAGGAGCACCCGGTGGAAGCCGATATTGTTACCGGCATTCCCGATTCCTCGCTGTCGGCCGCTTCCGGCGTGGCGGAACAGCTGGGGCTGCCTTATGAAATGGGCCTAATTAAAAACCGCTATATCGGCAGGACATTTATTAAACCGGTCCAGGAAATACGCGAACTGGGCGTCCAGCTGAAACTGAACCCGGTGCGGCAGATAGTGGCCGGCAAAAGGGTGGTACTGGTGGATGACTCCATTGTCCGCGGCACCACTTCCCTGCGGATTGTGGAATTGCTGCGCAGAGCGGGCGCCAGTGAAGTGCACGTGCTGATCAGTTCGCCGCCTGTTGTTGCTCCCTGTTATTACGGGGTTGGCTCGTCATCTTCAGCCGAATTGATCGGTGCGCGCCTGAGCGTGCCGGAAATTGCCAAGGTAATTGGTGCCGACTCTCTCGGCTATTTAAGCGAGGAGGGCATGCTGGAATGCGTCGGCTTGCCCCAGGAAAACTTCTGCACTGCCTGTTTTAGTGGCCGCTACCCGGTGGAGGCGGAAGACGGCGGCTGCCGGGAGGGCGGAGAAAACGGCGGGGGGTGTGTCGGCTGTGGGCTACACGTATAAAGATGCCGGCGTCAATATTGATGCCGGCAATGAGGCTGTACGCCTGCTGAAAAAACATGTGCGCTCCACCCACCGTCCCGGAGTGCTGGGGGATGTGGGCGGCTTTGGCGGGCTGTTTGCCCTGCCCGGGAATTACCGGGAACCTGTGCTGGTCTCCGGTACCGACGGCGTGGGCACAAAACTGAAAATTGCTTTTCTCCTGGACAAGCACGATACAGTCGGCCAGGACGCCGTGGCCATGTGTGTCAACGATATTTTGGTCCAGGGTGCCGAGCCGCTTTTCTTTCTCGATTACCTGGCCGTTGGCAAGCTGGTGCCGGAGCGGGTGGCGGAAATAGTGGGCGGCGTGGCCTATGGCTGCCGCCTGGCGGGCTGTGCCCTGATCGGCGGCGAAACGGCGGAAATGCCGGGCTTTTACGCGGAAGGAGAATATGACCTGGCCGGCTTTGCCGTCGGCGTGGCGGAACGGAGCAAAATAGTGGACGGCAGCGGTATCCTACCCGGCGATGCGGTAATCGGCCTGCCGTCCGCCGGCCTGCACAGCAACGGCTATTCCCTCGCGCGCAAAGTTTTACTGGAAAAGGCCGCCCTCAGTCTTGATACATACCTGCCGGAGCTAGGAAAAACTTTGGGGGAGGAACTGCTTACCCCCACCAAAATTTACGTGAAAACAATTCTGCACCTGCTTTCCCGGGTGCCGGTCCGCGGCATGGCTCATATTACCGGCGGCGGCTTGCCGGAAAACCTGCCCCGCTGCCTGCCGCAGGGCCTGGGTATAGAAATCAACAGGCAGGCCTGGACGCCGCCGCCCATTTTCCCGCTCATCCAGAAACTGGGCGACGTGGCGGAAGCGGAGATGTTCCGGACTTTTAACATGGGCATCGGTTATGTCTGCATCGTTCCTGCTGCCGAGGCGGAAAACGCCTGCCGGGTTTTGCAGGCTTGCGGGGAGCGGCCGGCCATCCTGGGCAAAGTGGTAGAGGGCAGCGGTGTCCGCTTCCTGTAGCAGGGCAAAGGGGGAAGGGTGATGAAAAAAATTGCGGTTTTTGCTTCCGGCAACGGCAGCAACCTCCAGGCTATCATTGATGCCATTAAAAGCGGCGTGATCAGGGATGCCTGCATCAGCCTGGTGGTGAGCGACAAAAAAGATGCTTTTGCGCTGGAGCGGGCGCGTCAAGCCAATCTCCCCACAAGAGTGTTTGTCCCCAAAGACTATCCCACGCGGGAAGCTTATGACCGCGCCGTGGTCGCCTGCCTGCAGGCGGAGGGGATTGACCTTGTGGTGCTGGCCGGTTTCATGCGCCTCGTCACGCCGTATTTTGTCAGGGCATTTCCCAACCGCATCATGAATATCCATCCGGCGCTGCTGCCGGCCTTTCCCGGAACAAGGGGGGTGGCGGACGCCTTGGCGTACGGCGTGAAAATAACCGGGGTAACGGTGCATTTTGTCGATGAAGGCATGGACACGGGGCCTATTATCCTGCAGGAAGCAACTGCCGTCTATGATGACGATACGGAAGAAAGCCTTGCGACTAGGCTTCATGCCATCGAGCACCGCCTTTACCCCAAAGCTATAGATCTTTGGGTGCGTGGGAAAATAAGAATCGTGGGAAGAAGGTGCTTTCTTGATGACTGATAAACTGGCTTTGTTAAGCGTTTCCGACAAGACGGGCATTGTCGACTTTGGCAGGGGGCTCCTGCAGCATGGCTTTACGCTTGTATCTACCGGCGGCACGCAGCGCGTGCTGCGGGAAGCAGGCCTGCCGGTGAAAAGTGTGTCGGAGATTACCGGTTTTCCGGAAATCCTGGACGGACGGGTGAAAACGCTACATCCCAAAATTCATGGCGGCATCCTGGCCCGGCGGGAGCTGGAGCTGCACCGCAGGCAGATGGAGGAACACGGACTCCCGTTCATTGACATGGTTGTGGTCAATCTTTATCCTTTTGCCGCCACTGTGGCCAGGGAAGACGTCACCCTGGAGGAAGCAATTGAAAACATTGACATCGGCGGGCCGTGCATGGTCCGCGCCGCCGCCAAGAATTACCGGCACGTCACGGTTGTTGTCAATCCCGCCCGCTACGGGAGCATTTTGGCGGAACTGGCGGATAGAGGCGCTGTCAGCGAGGAGACGCGTTTTGCCCTGGCGGTGGAGGCTTTCAGCCATACGGCCCATTACGATGCCTTGATTTCCCGCTGGCTGGCGGCGCAGGCGGAAGCGGCGCCGCTTTTTCCCGAGACGCTTGTCCTGCCGTACGAAAAAATCCAAGAACTGCGCTACGGGGAAAACCCGGGTCAGCTTGCCGCCTTTTACCGGGAACCGCAGGCAGGGCCGGGGACGGTGGCGGGCTGCACCCAACTCCACGGCAAGGCTTTGTCTTTTAACAACATAAACGACCTGCATGCCGCCTGGGAACTGGTGCAGGAATTCAGCGAACCGGCCGCCGTGGCCGTCAAGCATACCAACCCCTGCGGCGTGGCGGTGGGTACCGATATCTATACCGCCTTTGTGCGCGCCTACGAGGCGGACCCTGTTTCCATCTTTGGCGGGATCGTGGCGCTCAACCGCCCTGTGGACGGGAAAACGGCGGAAAAATTAAGCGAAATTTTCCTGGAAATCATCATCGCTCCCGCATTTAGTGAAGAGGCGCTATCAATTCTTACCCGCAAAAAAGATTTGCGCCTGCTGACGTCCCCGTTGCCGGCCAGGCGGGAGATGCTTGATATGAAAAAAGTTTCCGGCGGCCTGCTTGTCCAGACATTGGAGACAACACCCGTTACGGCGGAAGGCTGGCAGGCAGTTACTGCGCGCAAGCCGACGCCCGCCCAGGTGGCTGACATGGTTTTTGGCATGAAGGTGGTCAAACATGTCAAGTCCAATGCCATCGTGCTGGTGAAAAACGGGCAGACGCTCAGCATCGGTGCCGGCCAGATGAACCGTGTCGGCGCCGCCCGCATTGCCCTGGAACAGGCCGGGGAAAAAGCGGCCGGTTCCGTTTTGGCGTCCGATGCATTCTTCCCCTTCCGGGATACGGTGGATGTGGCTGCGGCCGGCGGAGTGGCGGCCATTGTCCAGCCGGGCGGCTCCGTCAGGGACAAGGAGTCAGTGGCCGCCTGCGACGAGCACGGGATTGCCATGATGTTTACCGGTGTCCGTTACTTCAAGCACTGAAAACGTGTAAAGATTTGCCGAACAGGAGGACTAAGATGCGTGTATTAGTTGTGGGCAGCGGAGGCAGGGAACATGCCCTGGTCTGGAAACTGCGGCAAAGCCCCCGCGTCAAAAAAATCTACTGTGCCCCCGGCAATGCCGGTATTGCCGAGCTGGCCGCATGTGTAAACATCGCGGCGGACGACATTGCCGGCCTGGTCAAATTTGCCTGGGAGCAGAACATAGACCTGACCGTGGTCGGCCCGGAAGCGCCGCTGGCAGCCGGAATAGCCGATGCTTTCCAGGCAAAAGGCCTGCAAGTGTTCGGGCCGGTGGCGGCGGCAGCCCGGCTGGAGGCAAGCAAGGCTTTTGCCAAGCAATTGATGCAGAAGTACGGCATCCTTACGGCGGAAAGCCGTACTTTTACCGCGGCTGAAGACGCCCTGGCTTATATCCGCCAAAAAGGCGCGCCCATTGTGGTCAAGGCGGACGGGCTGGCGGCGGGAAAAGGCGTCATTGTGGCGCAGACAGTGGCCGAAGCGGAAGCAGCAGTGCAGCGCATGCTGGTGGCGGGAGAATTTGGCGCCGCCGGCAAGCGGATTGTGGTGGAAGAATACCTGGCCGGCGAGGAAGTCTCCGTCTTGGCTTTTACCGACGGCAAAAGCGTGGTGCCCATGGACGGCGCCCAGGACCATAAGGCCGCCTACGACCACGACCAGGGTCCCAACACGGGCGGCATGGGCGCTTATTCGCCTGCGCCCGTCCTGACACCGGAGCTGCTGCAGCGGGTAAGGCGGGAAATCCTGGAACCAACAATCAGCGGGCTGCGCCGTGAAGGCATTACCTTCCGGGGAGTGCTCTATGCCGGCCTGATGCTGACGGCGGACGGCCCCAAGGTGCTGGAATACAATGTGCGCTTCGGCGACCCGGAATGCCAGGTGATCCTGCCCCGCCTGAAGGGCGACCTGGCGGAGATCATGCTCGCCGTCAACAGCGGCAGCCTGAGGGAGGAAATGGTTGCCTGGCACGACCGGCATGCCGCCTGTGTGGTCATGGCTTCCGGCGGCTACCCCGGCAAATATGCCACAGGGAAGGTTATTACCGGCTTGCAGGAAGTCGCAGCCATGCCGGATGTCTATATTTTCCACGCCGGGACCGCCGTGCAGGACGGGAAGATCGTCACCGCCGGCGGCCGCGTCCTGGGCGTGACCGCCTGGGGCGAGACACTGGCGTCCGCCCTGGAGAGAGCCTACCGGGCTGTCCGCACCATCCATTTTGACGGTGTCCATTACCGCAGCGACATTGGCTGGCGGGGCAGGGCAAGAACTGCCTGAACTGTCTTGGACACGCGCAGACAAGTCACTGGCGCTGCAGTCCACAAGCCGGGCAGCCTGCAGGCCGCCGCAGCGCTGCGGCAGATTTCAGGCGCCTGCCGCAGCAGGAGGATTTCGGGACAGACTAAGGCGGCGATGCCGGCAGGCGGCGGAACTCGGACGGGAAAAGGGGTGATGACAATGACGGGCCGCCGTGGTGTGGTGATGGTGTACACGGGGGACGGCAAGGGAAAGACAACCGCCGCCCTGGGGCTTGCCCTGCGGGCGAGCGGGCACGGGGAAAAGGTCTTCCTGGTACAGTTCCGGAAAAATGACCCGGCATACGGGGAAATAAAGGCAATCCGCAAATTTTTGCCCAATATAACGGTTGTCCAGTCCCAAGAGGGGCGCTTTGTGCTGGACGGCACTTTTACACCGGAAGATTACCAGGATGCGGAAAATGTTTTCCGGCAGGGCAGGGAGGCCGTCATGTCCGGAGAATACGGCCTTGTTATTTTTGATGAAATTAATTTTGCCATAGCGAGCGGTCTGGTTAAAGTCACAGATCTTTTGGCGCTGCTTGGGGAACGGCCGCCCCATGTCAACGTGGTCCTGACAGGGAGAAACGCCGATCCCGCCGTAGTGGCAGCGGCCGACCTTGTCAGTGAAGTGCGGGAGGTAAAGCATCATTTCCAGGCCGGCATCAAGGCCCAGCCGGGCATCGAATATTAAAAGCGAAACCGCATCATCGCCCAAGCCTCAAGACGGCGGAAAAAGTGCAGGATGATGCGGTTTTTTTGCAAACAGCGTTTTGTGAAAGCAATAAGACAGTTGTAAAAACAGGTCCCGCCGGATATAATAATACCGAACATATGTTTGGTAGGAGGCGGGCCTGTGAGTTTTGTCCATCTGCGGGTACACAGCGAGTACAGTTTTTTGCGCGGGGCATGCCGGCTGGAGAACCTTGTCCTGCGGGCTAAGGAGCTGGGCATGCCTGCGGTGGCCTTAACCGATTATGGTGTGCTGCACGGGGCGGTGCGTTTTACCGAGCTGGCGCTTGCCTGCGGGATTATGCCTATTTTGGGCGTGGAAGCGGTGGTGGACGGACTGCCGGCGGTTCTCTTGGTACGCAGCCGTCAGGGCTGGAAAAACCTGCTGAAGCTGGTAAACGGCCTGCAGTTGAGCCATCCGCAAAAAAATGAGCTTTCCGTAGCGGAAGTGGCGGCCTGCAGCGAAGGCCTGACGGTGCTTTTGCATACCTGCGGGGAAAACCTGCCGCCTGCGGCGGGGCAGCGTGCCGGGACGGCGCACCGCCTGCTGAAGCAGTTGCGCCCTTATTGCGACGAGCTTTACCTGGCCCTGGAAGATGCGGGACTGCCCGGAACGGAGCGCTGCAACAGGCTCCTGGCGGAGGTGGCGGCGGCCCTGGGGGTTCCCCTGGCTGCCACCCATAATGTGCATTACGTGCTGCCGGAAGAAGACACAATTTACCGCATGGTAAACTGCATCCGCACAGGAAGGCCGCTGGCCGGCGCCCGCCAGGCTTTTTTGCCGGGCAAGGATTACAGCCTGCTGCCGGCGGCAGAGATGCGGCGCCGCCTGCAGGCCTACCCGCAGGCCTGTGCAAACACGCTGCGCATTGCCGAAAAGTGTTCATTTATCCTCCGGCGGGAGGAGATGCACCTGCCGCAGTTGAGCCTTGACAGGGGCGAGCCGGCGGAAGCGGCACTGCGCCGCCTTTGCCGGGAAGGCATGGTGCGCAGGGGGCTTTTGCGGCGGGAGGCGGAAAGACGCCTGGACCGGGAACTGGCCATAATCTCCGCCCGGGGGCTGGCGCCCTATTTTCTCATTGTTCATGATCTTGTCTGCCAGGCAAAAGCCAGGGGAATTCCTGTAGGCCCGGGGCGGGGATCGGCCGGGGGCAGCCTTGTAGCCTATCTTCTGGGCATTACCGGTATTGACCCGCTCAAGCACGGCCTGTATTTTGAACGCTTTTTGAGCGAGGACCGCGCCGCCTTCCCCGACATCGACCTGGATGTCTGCCAGCGCCGCCGCGAAGAACTGCTCGCCTACCTCAAGACACGCTACGGCGACGGTCGGGTGGCCCAGGTCAGCACTTTCAGCACCCTGGGCGCCAGGGCGGCGGTGCGGGAAGTGGGAAAAGTGCTGGATGTAAGCATGCAGCAGGTGGCGGCCGTGGCGGAAGCCCTGCCCCATACTTCCGGGCAGGGCGGGATAGATGCCGCCTTGCGCCACTTCCCCGAGTTCCAGTCGCAACGCTTGCAGGACGGGGAGGCGCGGGCCATGCTTGCCGCCGCCCAAAAGCTGGAGGGGCTGGTACGGCACCTCTCCACCCATGCCAGCGGCGTCATCCTGGGCGCGGGTGACCTGGCGGAGGCGGCGCCGCTGTGCCGGGGGCCTTCCGGCGAAGTCCTGACCCAGTGGGACAAAGACGATGTGGAAACCATGGGCTTTTTGAAAATTGATTTGCTTGGTTCCCGCAACCTGACCATTATTCATGATACGCTAGCGGCGGTGAAGCGGCGCCGGGGTGAGGCGCCGGCCGTGGAGGACATCCCGGACGATGATGCGGAAACGTATGCGATGCTGCGGCGCGGCGAGAGCCTGGGCTGCTTCCAGCTGGAAAGCGCCGGCATGCGCCGTGTCCTGCGCCTGCTGGCGCCCCGCCGGCTGGAAGATCTCATTCACTTGCTTTCCCTCTACCGCCCCGGCCCCTGGGAAAGCGGCATGGTGGAAAGATTTGCCGCCCGCCGCCGCGGGCTGGAGGAGACTGTCTACCCGCACCCTTCCCTGGCTCCCATCCTGGCGGAAACGTACGGGGTGGTTTTATACCAGGAACAGGTGATGCGGATTGCCTGTGAAGTGGCGGGATATACGCCCGGCGAGGCCGACACTCTGCGGCGGGAGCTGGGACGCCGCCAGCCTGCGCGGCAAGACTGCCACCGCGAAAAATTTGTCCGCGGCGCCGTGGCAAAGGGGCTGACGGCGGAGGAGGCGGAGGCTGTTTTTGCCTACCTCTGCCGCTTTGCCGGCTACGGCTTCAACAAGGCCCATGCGGCCGCCTATGCCCTTGTCTCCTACTGGACCGCCTACCTGAAGCGGCATTACCCGGTGGAGTTTTATGCGGCGCTGCTGTCGGCCGGTTTCGGCTACTACGGGATGACCGTTTATGTCCATGAAGCCCGCCTGCGGGGGATCAGGGTGTTGCCGCCGCAAATCAATAAAAGCAGTTACCTTTTCCTGCCGGAAGGAAACTGCGTGCGTGCGGCGCTGCCGCTGGTGCGGGATGTGGGCGGCCGCGGCGTGGCCGCCATTTTGCGCGCCCGTGAAAACGGCCCCTTTACTTCGCTGCAGGATTTCTGCCGGAGAGTGGGGCGGTCTGCCCTGCGCCGCAGCGCCCTGGTGCACCTGGTTAAAGCTGGCGCTTTTGACGGGCTGGGGCTGAACCGCAGGCAGGCACTGGCCGTCCTGGACCGGATCCTGGAGTGGACGGCGCGCCAGCCGGGCCAGCTGTCTTTCTGGGAATGGTCCGGTGCGGAGGAGGTGCCGGACCTGCCGGACTATACGGAGCGCGAGCGGGCGGCGGCGGAAGAGGCGTCGCTGGGTATCATGCTCTCCCTGCATCCCCTGCAGCAGTACGCGGATTTATTGGCAAAAGCGGAGCGCATTCCCCTGGCCGGGCTGCCGGAAGTGAAAGCAGGGCAGACTGTAACGGTGGCGGCTTATGCGCTTGCCCGCTCCCGCAAGCGCCTGCGGCAGGGCGGAGTAATGCTGACCCTTTTTTTATCGGACGAGAGCGGTTTTGCGGAAGCAGTTCTTTACCCCGCCGTTTACAGGCGCCTGCTTTACCGCCTGGATGAAAGGATGCTGCTTCTG
>JAAYMN010000074.1 GCA_012521345.1 Bacillota bacterium | reverse complement strand
CCCCGCCGACAAGGTCGGCGGGGCGCAACACCACCATTGTCACGAGATAAGGGGCTGGGCGGCCGGGCAGATAGTCAATGGCTAGGGCACGGACGATGGCCAGCGTTTCTATCTCCTGCTGGTCCCAGCAGCCTGGGATGGAAACAAGCACAAAGACAAGAAAGATGGCGGTGCAAATACGTCTGGCTGTCATTTTCTCCTCCTGGCCGGTACTATTCTTCTTGGCCTGTATCTTCATGTGTCAGCTCTCTGGTGCTGCCTTCAGGCTTCCGGGCAAAGGTGTTGGTTGCCTGCCTTCTTATCTGCTGTAGTCCCAGCATGCGCGGCCGCCGGATAAAAAGAAACCAGGGCGGGCGGGTAAATGTTTTTACTATATCCTCGAAAGAACCGTGGACAAGGGGGCTTAAATACGGTACACCAAAGGACTGCAGCCCCGCCAGGTGAATCAGAATCAGGATCAGGCCGCAAATCAGGCCATATAGCCCCATGGCTCCTGCCAGGATAATCAAAGGAAAGCGCAGCAGGCGGATGCTGATGGCGGCGTTATAGGCGGGAATGGCAAAGGTGGCGATAGCCGTAGTTGCCACGATAATAACCATGGCCGGGGAGACGAGGCCGGCCCTGATGGCTGCGTCACCGATGACAAGGCCACCCACGATACTGACGGCCTGGCCCACTGTTTTCGGCAGCCGGACGCCTGCTTCCCGCAGAACCTCGAAGGTTCCTTCCATTACCAGGGCTTCCGCTACCGCAGGGAAAGGTATTCCCTCCCGGGAGGCGGCGATGCTGAGCAAAAGGGGTGTTGGCAGCATTTCCTGGTGAAATGTGATGATAGCTACATAGAATGCCGGTAAAAAAAGAGCAATATTGAGGACAAAAAGGCGCAAGACCCGCAAAAAAGTCGCAATAAACGGCCGCTCGTAGTAATCCTCCGCTGCGGCAATAAATTGAAAGAAAGAGGTAGGGACAATGAGCATAAAGGGAGTGTTGTCCGTCATAATGAGAATACGTCCCTCAATGACGGCGGCTGCCGCCTTGTCCACTCTTTCCGTATGTTCAATTTGCGGAAAAACGGAAAATGGGTAGTCTTCGATATATTCTTCAATATAGCCGGATTCCAGGACGGCGTCCGTATCAATGGCCGCGATCCGCCGGCGAACTTCTGCCAAGGTGCGCTTGTTGACAATATCGCTGATGTAAACAAGGTTCACATTAGTGCCCGTCCGCCTGCCAACCATCATGGTTTCAATACGCAGGTTTTCATGCTTTATGCGCCGGCGCAGCAGGGATGTATTAGTGCGCATCGTTTCCGTGAAGCCTTCACGCGGGCCGCGGACCGCCGCTTCCGTCTCCGGTTCCGAGGGCGGGCGTTTTTCCCAGGCGCGGGTGCCGAAGACCAGCACCTTTTGTTCTCCGTCAATAAAAAGGGCGGTATCGCCGGAGAGGACCATTTTTAAGGCCTGTGTCAGGTTTGGGGCGGTGTTTATTTCACTGAAAAAAGCAATATTGTTTCTGACCAGGTCAAAGGCATTTTTTTCTGTCAGTTTTTCCGGATAATGATTAACAATGGTCGTTGATAAGAGCGGCTTGATGATGTCGTCGTTGATCTGCTGCTTGTCGGCCAGGCCGTCAATAAAAAGGATGGCCATTTTCACCCCGGTGCTGCCGGTGGAAAACTCGCGGATGACAACATCATTGCTTTCTCCCAGCCGGTTTTTGATTAATGCCAGGCGCTCCTCAAGGAGCGGGGAATCGTCGTTTTCCGGCTTCCTGGCGCCTTTTTGCGGAGAGCCTGTCTTTTTGGGATTGGGGCGGATAATTTTACGCAGGATGGAAAATGCGCTTGTCATGTTGCCTCCGAGCAGATGGTGATAGTTAAAATATCTGCTGAACACTGCGTTTTTATTCTTGGTTTATTCTAAACGCCTGCCGGCGGCAGGAAATGGCCGCTGCAGCAAGAATAAAGCCTGCATATGCCTTTGTTCTATTTTTTCAGGCTTCCCTTTTTGCTGCAGCTTTATGAGTATCACAGTAAATGCCGGTTGCTGGAGCGGGAGCCGGCGCCGCTTTTTCCCGGGTTGTGCAGGAGGGAAAGGCATGGCTGCCTGAAGGGCGGCAGGCAGTGACGAAAAACAGTATGACGGGCAGCAGGCGGAGCAGTTGCCTGTAGGCAGCGGCAGGGCAGTTTAACCAGGACTTAAGGAGGGGCCATGAAAGAAGTTATCATCTATACAGACGGTGCCTGTGCCGGCAATCCGGGACCCGGCGGCTACGGCGCGGTCTTGTGCTATGGCGGCCATGTCCGGGAACTTTCGGGCGGCGAAGAGAACACAACCAACCAGCGCATGGAGTTGATGGCAGCTATTGCGGCCCTGGAGCAGCTGAAATATCCCTGCCGGGTGAAGCTGCACAGTGACAGTGCCTACCTGATTAATGCCTTCCGGCAGAATTGGTTTAAAAAATGGCGGGAAAACGGCTGGCTCAACAGTAAAAAAGAGCCTGTGCAAAACAGGGATCTCTGGGAAAGGCTGTTGGAGCTGGCGCAGAGGCACAGCATTGAATGGATCAAAGTCAAAGGGCATGCGAGTGATCCTTTAAACAACCGCTGTGACGAACTGGCGCGCTCTGCTATTCCCGGCAGGTAAGGAACTTCCGGCTCTGCTGCACGTCGGTATAATTACCTGAAAATATCTATGAGGGGGCGGCGAAATGAAAAAACACTGGATCCTGGTTGTATTACTCCTGCTCTGTATGCTTGTTGCCGGCTGTGCAGCCGGGAAAACGGCGTCCGACGTGGCGGAGACTCCGGGTGAGGCGGTTGCGCCTGCGCCGCAGGGTGATTACCGCGGGGCGGGGGATGACTACGACCAGGATGCTATGGAGGAGCAAAAAAGTATTGCCGACGGCAGTTATGCCGCAGCCGAGCAGAAAATGATCCGCACGGCGCATGTTGACATGGATGTGGAAAACATGGATGCCGCACTTGCCGCTGTGACAGACACGGCCAAAGCGGCGGGGGGCTATCTTGCCAGGTCGTCGGTGTATGGTGCGGATGAGATGCGCCGGGCGTCGATAAGCGTCAGGCTTCCTGCGGAGAAGCTGGAACAATTCCTTGCTGACATAAAGGAACTGGGTAAAGTTAACAACAGCTCTCTCGGCGAAGACGACGTGACCCTGCAATATGTGGACCTGGAAGCCAGAATCCGCAATCTGACCAGGCAGGAAGAAAGGCTGCTGGCAATTCTGGAGCGGGCGGAGACAGTGGAAGATATTCTGCGCATTGAAAAGGAACTCGGCCGCGTGCGGGGCGACCTGGAAGCGTTGACGGCGGAGTTCCGCTACCTGAAAGATCGCGTGGATTATGCCACCGTGCAGCTTTCCCTGACGGAAACACCTATTGCCAGCCGGACAGTAACAGGCTCCGGTTTAAAAGGCGTCTGGCAGCGTGGCATAAACGGCCTGATCCGTTCAGTCAACGGCCTGATCAGCGGTCTGGGCAGCATCATTGTCTTTCTGCTTAGCGCCCTGCCCTATCTGGTGATAATTGCTTTGGCGGCGATCGCTGTCCTGCGCCGCCTGCGTAGAAACAAAAACAGCCACACTGCCTAGTTTTCCATACACAGAGGAGGGTCTGTATGGCTGTGCTGCCCGCCATAACAATTGCCTTTGCTGCCGGCATCCTGCTTGCAGCGCGGATACGGGTGCCGGAGACGGCACTGATTGTGTTTTGCCTGGCAGCTTTATTTACTGTTATCTGCTTTTTTCTTCTGCAAAAGAAGCCTGCTGTAGCGGTGCTTCTTTTGCTTTTTGGCAGCCTGGGGATGCTCTCCTGCCGGCTGTCTTTGCTGCGGCTGACAAAATCATTGCAGCCCTTGGCCGGCAAAAATGCGGCTTTCCAAGGCTTTATCTGTGAAGTGCAGCCGCCGGAGGCGGAAAAGACCGGTTTCGGTTTTTACATAGAGGAAGCTTCCGTTGACGGGCGGACAGTATCAGTGCACACCGTGGTGCAGGCGTCGCTTTATGCGTCGCCGGAAGGTTTTGTTCCCACATACGGCCTGCCCCTGCGCCTGCGGGGAATTGTCAGCCTGCCCTCCGGACCACGCAATCCGGGAGGGTTTGATTATGCGCTTTACTTGGCGGCGAAAGGCAGCGGCGGCGTGCTTTCCATCACCCCGGGTACGGTGGAGGTGCTCCCGGGACGTGGCGGCAGCTCCCTTGCCGCTTTTTTTGCCGGCTTGCGCAACCGCGCCCTCTCGCTGTTTGCGGCATACCTGCCGCCGGCGGAGGCCGGCCTTGTTTCCGGCATGGTCCTGGGACAGCACGCCGAAATGGAGGAGGCTGCAGCCCAAGCCTACAGGCTGCTGGGGCTTGCCCACCTGCTCTCCGTTTCCGGCCTGCATGTGGGTTATGCCGCCGCCTGGGCGCTGTTTGTTTTTTCCCGCCTCGCCGGGCGGCGTTTAACTGCTTTGCCGGATTTGTTTGCAGGAGCAACAGTTTTTTGTTATGCCCTCCTGGTTGGCGGCAAACCGCCCGTCTGGCGTGCCGCCCTGACATTTTCACTTGCATTGTGGGCGCGGCGCACCGGCAGGGGAAAAACAGGACTGCAGCTTTTGGCTGCCAGTGCCCTGGTGCTGCTTGTAGTGCAGCCGCTGTGGCTTTTTCAGCTTTCCTTTCAGCTGTCCTATGCCGCCACGGCCGGGGTTCTCCTGCTTTCACCCCGCCTGGAGCAGTTATTTGCCCGCCTGCCGCGAATCGTTGCCGGGCCGCTGGCGGTTACCCTGGCGGCGCAGCTGGCATTGCTGCCCCTGCAGGCGGCACATTTTGGCTCCTTATCACTTTTCTCCGTCCCGCTGAACCTGCTTTGCGTCCCGCTGGCGGGCGTGGTGATAGGCCTGTGCCTGTGCGCTCTTCTGGCCGGCCTTTTGTGGCCGCCCCTGGCCGCACCGCTCTGCTTGGCCGCACTGCCGCTTGTGACAGTTCTGGACCGCGTGCCCCGATTGCTTGCCGGGCTGGCAGGTGCTGTGTTTACCCTCCCAACATTACCCTCGCTCTGGTGGGCTCTCTACCTTGCGGCCCTTTGCTTTTTGGCGAGCGGCCGCAAGCTAGCGCCGCTTACGGGGAAAAAAGTCCTGGCATTGCTTGCTGCCTGCAATATTTTGCTTTTTTCAGCCCTGCCATTGCCGGGCAGGGGAAAGCTTTCCCTCACCTTCCTGGATGTAGGGCAGGGGATGGCCGTCCATCTTGCCACGCCGGCCGGCCGGCATGTGCTGATAGATGCGGGCAGCCACACCAGTAAAAATGTGGGAGAGAATATCCTCTTGCCCTACCTGCGCAGGCGGCGGGTCAGGCAGGCTGAGTTTGTGATTCTCACACACCCGCATGCCGACCATTACAGCGGCATGCCTGCCACCCTTGCCGCTTTGCCCGTCGGTGCTTTCATCGGCAACGGACAGCATGAAGGGACGGAAGCTTATGCCCGGTTGCTTGACCTTTTGGCTGAGCGCAACGTTTTGGTGTATACAGTCACGGCAGGCTGGAAACTGTCCCTGGACGGCGTACAGATCCGTATACTTTCCCCTCCCGCCGCTTACCTGCGCGGCACGGGAGACGATCTCAACAACAATTCCCTGGTCCTGCTGGTCAGCTATGGCAATTTTTCCTGCCTGGTGACGGGAGATGCGGAGGCGGCGGCCATGGCCGGCGTCGAGCTGGCATGGGACGGAAGGCAGACGGTGCAGGTGCTGCAGGTGCCGCATCATGGCAGCCGCAGCGTGCTTTCCGCCTCTTTTCTTGACAGCACGGCGGCGCAAGCTGCAATCATTTCGGTGGGGAAAAACAGTTTCGGCCATCCGCATCCGGAGACACTGGAGCTTTTGGCGGTCAAGGGCCTGCAGGTTTACCGCACCGACCTGCATGGTGCCATTACTGTCACCAGCGACGGCAAAGGCTGGTCCTGTAGCCCATATTTGGCTGCTTCATATCTTCCCCTTGTCTGGTTATAATAGCTAAAATAAAAGCTTCATGCAGAGAGGGGATTTTTTTGCGCGTTTTAATGTTTTCCTGGGAATATCCGCCCCGCATTGTGGGTGGCCTGGCAAGACATGTTGCGGAATTAAGCGCCGCCCTGGCAGAAACTGGGGCGGCGGATGTACATGTTATTACCATAAATGAGGATACCGCTTCTCCCGACGAGGAAATAATCGGTGGAGTGCATGTCTGGCGTGTCAGACCCTATCGCCTGGTGCCGCGGGATTTTATTTCCGGTATCCTGCAATATAACCTGGCCATGCTGGAAAAAGCATTATCCCTGTTTCTTGCCGGGTATGCTTTTGATTTGCTTCATGCGCATGACTGGCTGGTGGCGTATGCGGCCCGTGCCGTCAAACATGCCGCCCGCCGCCCGCTGGTAGCAACGATTCATGCGACGGAGTACGGCAGAAATCAAGGCCTTTATACTGACGAGCAGCGTTATATCAGCGATGTGGAATGGTGGCTGACTTATGAAGCCTGGAAAGTTATTTGCTGCAGTACTTATATGTTTCATGAGCTGCAAAGAGTCTTTCATCTGCCGGATGATAAAATAGCGGTGATACCGAACGGTGTGGATGTGCGCCAGTTTGCGGACGGCAAGCTGGATGCAAAAATCAGGGAACGCTACGCAGTCCCCGAGGAGAAAATTGTCTTTTTTGTCGGCCGCCTGGTCAGGGAAAAAGGCGTACATGTCCTGCTGGATGCCGCCCCGCAGGTGCTGGCAGCCGAACCGAAAGTAAAATTCATAGTGGCGGGCAAAGGACCTGCCTTGGAGGCACTGCGCCACCAGGCCAAAAACATGGGGCTGGAAACACGCTTTTGCTTCACAGGGTATATTGATGACGACACGCGCAATGCCCTGTACCGGACGGCTGCCGTGGCCGTTTTCCCCAGCCTGTATGAACCGTTCGGGATTGTGGCCCTGGAAGCCATGGCGGCGGGGGTGCCTGTTGTTGTGTCCGACACCGGCGGCCTGGCGGCCATTGTAAGACATGGAGAAACAGGTTTGAAATGCTGTCCCGGTGATGCCGCTTCCCTTGCCTCCCAGATAATTGCCCTGCTGAAAAATCCCATTTTGGCGGGGCGGCTGGCGCGGCAGGCGAAAGCCCTGGTGGAAAAAGAATATGCCTGGCAGGAAATAGCCAGGCAAACGCGGAAGATTTACCTGCAGGTACTGTCCGCCTACAACCGGAGCGACTGGATTCTGCCACCGCTAAAAAGCGGCGGTCAGGATGCATTTTGCCGCGATGTATGCAGCGAGCAGCTTTTGAGCTGAGGCAGGAGGGAATATTTATGAAGGCAATCATCATGGCCGGCGGAGAAGGGTCCCGGCTGCGCCCGCTGACCTGTGACCGCCCCAAGCCAATGGTCCCGCTCATGAACCGGCCGCTTATGGAACATATTGTTGCGCTGCTGAAACGCTACGGCTTGAAAAATATCGGGGTTACACTGCAGTATCTGCCGGAGCAGATCAGGGACTATTTCGGCGACGGCCGTGACTTCGGCGTTACCATGCAATATTTTGTGGAAGATTCACCGCTGGGGACAGCCGGGAGCGTGAAAAATGCCGGCGCCTTTCTGGATGAAACTTTTCTTGTCATCAGCGGGGATGCGCTGACTGATTTTGACTTGCAAAAGGCCATTGCTTTCCATCGCCAGAAGGGCGGGGTGGCCACGCTGGTTCTTACTTCCGTGGCCACCCCGCTGGAATACGGCGTGGTCATCACGGAGCAGGACGGCAGAATTGTCCGTTTCCTGGAAAAGCCGAGCTGGAGTGAAGTTTTCAGCGACACGGTCAATACCGGCATTTATATCCTGGAGCCGGAAGTGCTGCGGTTTATCCCGGAAGGAAAAATGTTTGACTTTGCCAGGGACCTCTTCCCGCTTTTGATGCAGGATGGCTATACGCTGTACGGCTATGTGGCGGAAGGCTACTGGTGCGATATCGGCAGCATCAAGCAATACCAAGCCGCACACCTTGATGTCCTGCAGGGGAAGGTCAGGCTCGAACTGCTGCTCCCGGAGGCGGAGCCGGGCATTTTGCTTGGCGAAGATGTGGTGATAGAACCGGGTGCGCGCCTTGCTCCCCCGGTATTTGTCGGCAGCGGCTCCCGGATTGAGAGCGGCGCCCATGTGGGGGAATATTCGGTTTTGGGTTCCGGAACACAGGTGGCGTCGGGAGCATCAGTTAAGCGCAGCATTCTTTTTCGCAATACATATGTGGGCCCCGGGGCTGAAGTGCGCGGTGCCGTGCTTTGCAACCGTGTCCGGGTCATGTCCGGGGCGTCCCTTTTTGAAGGTGCGGTGGTGGGGGATGACTGTGTGCTGGAGGAAAATGTCACCGTCAAGCCGGATGTCAAGATTTGGCCCCATAAACGTCTTGAAAGTGCAAGTATTGTTTCAGAAAGTGTCATCTGGGGGACAAAACCGGCCAGAAGCCTTTTTGGCAGCGATGGAATCCGGGGCAGAGCAAACCTGGAAATAACGCCCGAGCTGGTGGCCAAGCTGTGCACCGCCTACGGGTCGCTTTTGCCTGCAGGCAGCAGCGTCACACTAAGTTCCGACGACTGGAAAGCTTCGCGCATGTTAAAAACTGCCGCACTGGCGGGATTGCTGGCGGCAGGCCTTAATGTACGGGACCTGGGCGTGACGGTGACGCCCGTTGCGCGGCAGGCCGTGGAGTGGCTTGCGGCAGCGGGCGGGCTGCACGTGCAGCTTGCCGGCGACGAAGATACGGCCGGTGTCCGGCTGGTGTTTTTGGCGGAAAACGGTTTCAACCTGTCCAAAGGTTGGGAGCGGAAAATTGAACAGGTTTTTTACCGTGAAGATTTCAGGCGGCTTGACGGCAATGAAGCGGGCGAACATATCCGGGTAGAACAGATAAACGGGCAGTACCGGGAAAAACTGCTGCAAAAGCTTGACCGGCAGGTATTTTCCGCACGCAGGCGAAAAATTGTGCTGGCCTGGCCCACTCCCTGGCTGGCGGCTTTTTTGGCACCTTTGCTTGCAGAGCTGAACTGTGAAGTCATTACCCTCTCGTCCCCGGGCAGCTTGCCCCGGCCGTTTTCCGTCCTGCGCCGGCAGGGCAATGAGGCGGCGGAGGCGGTCCGCCGGCTGGAAGCCGACCTGGGGGCGCTGCTCGATGCCAATGCGGAACAGCTGATTCTGTTTGACCGCACGGGGCGCATGGTAGCCGATGAACTGCTGCTTGCCGTCACATCTGCCATTGTTTTCCGTACCGGCGGCACCACTTTGGCTGTCCCTGTAACCGCGCCTGCCGTAATTGAGGAGCTTGCCGGCAGGCACAAGGGGCGGGTAGTGCGGACCAAAGCAGACTTGCGGGCGGTGATGGAGGCGCTGGCTGCGGACTGCGGCCGGGAAAAAGCAACTGCCATGGCTTTTGCTTGTGACGCCATAGCTTCCCTGGCCGGCATCCTGGCATACCTGGCTGCCGAGGAATGCGACCTCTCCGCCTTGGTGGACGACATTCCTCCCTTTTATGTGCAGAAAGCGGAAGTGGCATGTCCCTGGGATGCCAAGGGTGCTGTGATGCGGCGGCTGATTGAGGAGACCCGGGGCGGCAATGTGGAGCTGCTTGACGGGGTCAAGGTCAGGCACGGGCAGGGCTGGGCGCTTGTGCTGCCCGATTCGGACAAACCTGTCTACCGTGTTTACAGCGAAGGTAATTCCATGGAAGCGGCCGCGGAACTGGCAGATTTATATATAGAGAAAATAAAACAGTACCAAAAGGAACTGAAAAAGTAACCGGAGGCGGGCAGCACACATTGCCGTCTCCATCCACTACCAATTACAGCCGCCCCAAAGAGGCAGGACCTCCCGGGTGGAAGCGCTGACTTGAAAGCAAGCGTATCTGAAACAAAAAAGCCCCCTGCACGGGGGCTTTCTGTTTAACAGGAATTACTGTTTATAATATGCAGGAGCTACGGCTTCAGCATAAACTGTGAAGGGGACAGCGGTGCCGTCCGGGAAAGTTGCGGTGCCGCGGAAGGCAGCCACAGGCTGCAGAAAAACATTGTAATCTTGGTCGTAAGTGAGGACGTAGCCAATGAAGTTTTCTTCAATTTTACCGTGGCCTGTGACGATTGTCCCTTCTACAGGACCAGGCACCTGGTCGTAGCTGATGGCAAGAATACCGTTGCCGTCCTCAATATCTTGCCAGGCTGCCTCCACACTGCGCAAGGGATAGGATTCACTGCTCTCAAGTTCTGTCGGCCAGACCCAGCCGGCGCTGTGGACTTCGCCGCCGGGGGCAACCTGAACACGGGCAAAGGGCGAGATGCTGATTTGCGGAGCCGGCTTTTGTGGGATAAAGGTAACGTGAGCCAGGGGATAGAAGGAATTGGCTTCAGGCAGCTCTATTTTTTTTACTGCCGCCTGGGCAGGGTCGATGCCGATTTTGGCCAGGAACTCCCCGGCCGCCTGAATGATTTCCTTTTCCGCCGGCAGGCTTTGGCCCTGCAGGTCGTCATACAGAGGACAGTCAAAGCTTTTGTAGCCGTTCGGGAAAATGATCATCATCCCGGTTTCGGGTTCGCCGATCTGGTACGTTTTGCTGTCCTGCCACAGTTCTTCGGTTACCTCTCCCGTGATGCCCAGCCTGGCGGCGGCAGAGGCTATGGCTTCCTTGCTGAAAGGAATTGCTTTGTAGCGGAAAACAGTTGCTGCGTCGGGCAGTGTGCCAAGCGGTCCCTTTTCATACGTCAGCCTGACTTCGAAACCGGGCCCCGCCGAAGCGCCCCCCGTAATTGGTCCTGTAGCTGTGAGGGGGGGAAGGGAAGGAAGGTTGCCCGGCGGTTCAAGAGGTGTATTTGGGGTCTTGGGCGGTTGCGGGTTGTTTTGCCCGTTGGGCGGCAGCACATCCAGGAGCTGGAGGGCGAAAACCAGGATAAAGACGGCGGCAACGGCAACCGCTAATTTCAGAACGCTGTTTTTTTTCTTTTGTCTTACTGGCATTTGCAGCAACTCCCCTTTCAGTTTCTGTCTGAACGCTTCCGGGGCTTTACGGAGAGGAAGCGCTTTCCTGAGAGCTTCTTCCAATTCTTTTTCATCCTTGTAAGCCATGTGTCTTCACCTCGTTTCGCAGGGCTTGCATGGCACGGTGCAACAGGCTGCTGACAGCCGTTTCACTTTTACCTAAGACGGAAGCGATTTCTTTGTTCTTTAGATTGAGGGTATATTTAAGAACAATTGCTTCCCGCTGCAGATCCGGCAGGGCGGCAATCATTTTTTGCAGCACAGCCTTGTCTTCGCAGCGGATGACCGCCTCCTCCGGTGTGGCGCCGGGACCGGTTTCCGCTCCCCCAGAGGCAAGCTGTGTGATACGGTTGTTTTTCCGGTATTCGTCATACAGAAGATTACGGGCAATACGCAAAAGCCACGCGGTAAAGCCGCCGCTTTTGGGCCGGAAGCGGTCGATATTTTCCAGCGCCTTTAAAAAGGTTGCCGAAACCAAATCTTCGCTTAGGGCCTTGTTCTTTGTGCGGTAGTAAAGATAGGTGTATACCTTGTCCACAGTACGCTCATACAGTTCGCCAAAAGCCGCCCGGTTTGTCCTGGCCACAAGAATCAGTTCTGTTTCGCTTTTCTGTTTCAGTTCCGTCCCGGGGATTAGCAAGCACCTCACCTTCCTTTCGCCTGTATAACGCTGAGGGAGGAATTTTGTCACGCGCTTGACTTATTTTTTGTTGTTTACTCTTTCTTTTTTTCCGTAAAACATACAATTGCTGCAGTCCTTCCCGGCAATGTCCATCCTGCGGAGTATAAAACCTTATTTCCGATCCGTATGAACGGGTAGGTTAACATTGCGAAACTCTGTTTTTAACTCCCTGTATAAGCCATAGTTAACAAATTCAGTAAATTATGTTATTTAACAATATAAGAGGTGGAGTAGTTCTTTTTCAACAGAAATACTGCCGGCTTGCCTGCCGGATGGTTATAAAGAAATTGAGGGCAACTATTATTTTGCTGTATATGAAGACAATAAAAGCGATACCGTTTCGGAGATGGAACCACTGCAGGCGTCGATACTGAATACGCATATGCAGAAACAAGAAAAATCAATGGTTATAATGCCGAATACTATTACAAAGATGGTATAAACTTTTTACTTTACTGATACAGGGGGAGAAGTTTTCATATTAACAGGCTCGGTGCCCAGGGGTGAATTAATTAAAATAGCAGAGAGCATGAATTTCTCCCCATGAACCAGTTAACACTGTGGATGGTATCTCGATAGAGGTTAAGAAAGAAACAGGCACGCCTCCAGGGTTGGAAATCAACAGGGGGCAATCCCTGGATTGGGGATTCACATTTGCAGATGCTGCCGGTTTTTCAGAACTTGGCTTATACAGATATTTTAGTACCGGTCTATCTCAACAAAGATGAATTGCTGCACATCGCTCAGTCAACTGCGAAGTCGTTGTCTTTAGAAATCGTGGATTATGTATATGAAACCGTCAAGCAAAGCAACGCGCTTCCTGAAGTTTCCCTGCTAACCGGTGCTGAGATATGTTATCTTACTGCAAAGACTAAAACAGCCAATATTTATGTGGAGGGTAGCGGGAACGCAAAAAAGTAGTAAACAATGGTGAAAAAAACTGTTGACAAAAATAATTCCTTCCCCTAATATAGTGAGTAAATCAAAAAGGCAATGACCGGGAAGTAGTAGCAGCAAGTCCGGATCCTTACAGAGAGCTTTCGTGTGGTGAAAGAAAGCAGGTACGGCGCTGTGAATTCATCCCGCAGCCGCACACTGAACGGCCTTGCGCCCTGTAGGCTGTGCCGGTTCCGCCCGTTACCGCGGGGGGCAATGATGGTTGCCCGCTGAGGCTGCTTTGGCAGCGAAGACAAGGTGGTACCGCGAACTAACAATTCGCCCCTGTTAAGCAGGGGCGAT
>JAAYMN010000073.1 GCA_012521345.1 Bacillota bacterium | reverse complement strand
GTCCAGTTACAAGGATATTATTTTTGAGGGTTTGCTGCAATGGCCCATTTGCATTTATGAGGAATTCTATTTGCAAAAGTGGGGAATTTTAGTTGCAACTTTGTCCAATTTTATTATGCAACAAATACCCTTTCGGACAACCGAGTATCGTAACATTGTCCAATTTCTTATTAGGAATAAAGAAAAATCCACAGCAAGGAAGCATCTGATTATCGTCGTGAATGATATGGTCTTCTGTCAGTGACTTCAATAAGTATAAAGCCGTCGCACTAATCGTTGCATCATATTCAAGTTTCCTGCTCCCAATAACAGCTATTGCATGCCCATGCAGGCAAAGATCCTCTGGATCATCTTGACTACCATTAATCCATTTAAGATCTGTTGCGCTTATTGAAAAAAAGCCCATTTTTTCTCGACCTCGTCTCCCGATCGAATAATTTATATACTCCGCTTTATATCTTTCTGTCCATGGACATACTGAAATGCAAATGCCACAGTTGCCTTCGGTCACATGAAAAACCCTGCCTCGGGCTCTAAATCCTCAAAGGCAGCATCGCCGAATAATGCTTTTCTTGCATTATATTTATCAGCTTCAAAATCATCTTTTGTTATATAACCTTTTTTATCGTAATCAAATAACCTGCGCCAAACAAAACCTTACCTATATTAGGTAGTTTAGTTAATTCTCCCATACACAACCCTTCTTTCAATCAAAATATTTTTTCATGCAGGTAATCTTCTTTCATTTTTTACTTGCTTTAAAAAATACGGGTGTGAAACTCTAACTGTGGAATAATTATGCTTTTGAACCTTGAAAATTAAACAAGATTTTTTTGATATAGGTTTGCCTTTTGGATATAGATTTGACTTTTCTGATTGTCTCTTTATTTATAAACTACTTCATATGTTTTTACATTGAAAGTATATTGGCCGTTGAACTCCTCTCCGTCTGCCTTGGTCCAGCAAAAATCCACAATTACCGTTTCCGAATCTTCCCAACCGCAGATTTCGAAATATTGGTCCGGCCTGTCTTCTTGGGGCTTTACGTTTTCACCGTAATGAGAAGCAATTTCAACGAGTTTGGGCAGTGATATCTGCTCTTTGTTCTCTATATCAACAATGATACTCTCTCCCCAAATTCGCCCTGTATAATAAATACCTAAATATTGGCTGTTAGGTGACCATGTAAAACTTACCGTGTAAGCCCAGTGTTCCATGCTCCAGATAATATCGCCATTATCCACGCTTAATATGCGGACACCTTCATAGGGGAAAAGCCCGCCCGCCGTAATTGTAGTAATTGTACCATATGCTTCAGCGCGATATTTCCCATCGGGAGAAAGAGAGGTTATTGTTTTGTTTTCCCTGATTATGGGATCCGTCGATGCGGCATCCATATTGGCAGTCTCTGCCGGAGTTGTATCAGTTGGAGCTGTATCCGCTGTAGCGACATTTGTCGCAATGGTATCCGTTTCTTTAACACAGCCTGCCATTACAATAATGATAAAAGATATTATTATAAAAATAATGATTTTGTGAATGTTCCTCATATTTAGCATCCCCTTAAGCCTTACAATACCTTTCCGGAATTCTCCTGTTCCTTTTTAATATGCCTTCGCAATAAATCTTCTTGACCTCTGCCTTGTTATATCCGTACTGCCGGGAATACTCAATAACAAAATTTTCTAAATTATTGTACTATACATTGAATACATTTGATTCGTCCACCTTTGTTCCTTTGAAACCGGCCAAGTACAACAGGTGATGATACAATGCTTTCAGTGCTTTACTTTCTAAACATCAAACAAACCGTATACTCGTGGCCCGAGCCGCTTGGATTGATCGCACCAATGTTGATATTAGTCGATCGTACCTCGCTTCATAGCCCAGACTCTGCTTCTTTTAGTTACAATACCCCAAGTCTCTTTTTCTCCCATATTCATGAGAGCGTGTCCAACACCAAAAACCCTTCCAATAGGTTTATCGTGTTTTTTTGATAAATCGCCGTTCAAGGGAACATATCGACCTTTATTGCTTAACATCAATCGGGTAAGTAAAAAGCTACATCTCAGGCCCTAATTTATCAATTTGCATTTAACTTCTTCCACTTTCTAATCTTACTGCGAAAGGATTTGAACGGAGAAACCGTATTAATATGTACCCATTTCCACACTGGCCAGTTGGATGGTGTAGAAGACGCCCATTTACGGCTACCCGCCGTGAAAACATCTTCTTCTGTAATTCCGTCAAGCCACTGTACAAAAGTAATTATTTTTTCTTTTAATAAACCTTGTAATTCTGCCAGAGAGTATGAGGAAAACCTCTCATAAAAACTTTGGTATAGACCGCCAAGATTATTCCAATTGTAGCCCTCGCAAGGGGTAACTACCCGCTTCCCTTCCGCTTCATCCTTATCCCATCCCATAATCAAATCGAGCCAGCCCAACTGATATGCTATCATCTGAGCAGGTGTTCTCTCAACGCCTTCTATTAGCAGCGCATGTAACCATCGTATAGCTCCTGGGGGGACTCATTATCTTATTACCTGGTTTACAAAATCAATTACATTGTCCGAGCAAAAATAGTCTTCATGAGCAACATCATCGAATATTTTTATTTTTGCATTTTTAAAACTGCATGAGAGTTTTTCCTGTAAAGAAACACTTAAAACTTTATCACCGGCAGATCCAATAATATAAACCGGACAATCTACGTTTTTTGCATATTCTGCAGTCCGTATATTATTTGAAATAAATACCTTTAATGGCCCCCAGAATACGGGAATGATTTTATTGTATAAATCTGAAATGTCTCTGTATCCTGCAACGATAATCAAAGAGTGACATTCCCTGATACTTGCCAGATATGTTGCGATTCCTGCTCCATAACTGTATCCAATTATTACAATCTTACTATCGGGATAGTGATTCCTTGCCCATGCATAAAGATCTTCCGCGGATTGCTTCATCGTTTTTAAGTTCAGTCTACCGCTGCTATCCTGAGTGCCGTAATAATCTACTGAAACAAACGGGCAGTCAAACTTAGAGGAATATTTGCCAACAGAATTGTATGCAATACAATTGGAACCGCCAAAAAACAATATAACCTTATCGCTATTTTTCGCATCAAGATTTTTGCCATAACCTGTTAACGTATCCTTAAACCGAATAAATTGCGGGGTACAAGAAATATCTGTCACCTTTTTTGCGTTCTTATAAAATGAATAGCTTATTGTTTGCATTATATAATTGCAGCCAAACATTGCTATTAAAAACCACATTATGATCTTTAATAAAACCCTGATGATATCCATCTTTTTCTCCATTTCGTTTTCCCTAGCCCCTTAATTTATAAGGCTTTTATATGTTCGTGAGAACATGTCAATGGGTATTTCGGTGTTTGCCCTTTTTATGATCCATTTCAGCTGTTCATTATTGATACTGGCTATTTCAGCATCTTCAATGATCTTATCTTCAATCAGCTTTACTCCTGTTTTATGAAAAATTGCAAGCCATTGTTCTCTGGTTGGGTGCTGTGGATTGTTTTCATCATTGCCATAAGCATCATCAATAATAATATAACCGCCTTTTTTTATTGTCTTTTTTAGCAGATTTATTGTTTCTTCCGCATTTCCTAAAACATCTCCTACAGCTCCAAGAATAACAATGTCATAGTCCCTTTCGGTCTTAACCAATTCTGTAATATCTCCTACCAAAAACTCACACAATTCTCCCACACCAAATTCTTGTGCTTTTTGGACTGCAAAAGCAATAAACTCCGGGATAATATCAATCCCTTTACCATGCAGCCAAGTTCCTTGGCCAAATTAACGCTTACCGCTCCTTTACCGCATGCCAAATCAAGCACCTTTGTTTCCTTTGATACAAGAATATGTTTAGTTATCATTTTCAGTATATCTATTGGGGATGAACCCAACTCCCATAAATCCTGGAATAAATACGGCAGATACGGAATCAGCTCCGTTGATTCAGCAGTCAATGATTTTGCAAGTTTTTCTTCTACAGTCACAAAACCAATCTCCTTGCCATAGATTTTCTCTAAAATATGCTGCCAAGGATCTCCGCTTTGGCGCGTGTTTTAACAGCAGGCGCAGGATGAGTTTAGCAATTGACACATAGGCAGCAGTAATGCTCACATTGAGTATCTTTTAAAATTATGCCATTAGGTAATTAATCTGATCAGAGAAGCTGATATGGTCCGGATCCCATTTTCTTTCCGGACAGCTCATTGTTTTATATGGAATGCCCATGCCATCGATAAATTGCTTGAACTTGTTGTCCAGCCACGGGGGAGTCCAGGCGCCGGACCTGCAGACATGGATTGCGGACACCGCAACATCTTGCTTAAAATTGCTGAAATCAAGGTACCTGATGTTATAAATGCTGTTCATGGGGTTGAAATATTCCGGTTTCTCCACCGTATACGGGCTGTAAAAAATATTGGCTTCATTGATCTGCCCTTCTTTCAGCAGTTTGCCAAGCCAGTTGGAACAGTTGACTTCAAAGTTGAGAGAAGAAAGCCCGCCATAGCCCAGGTCGGCATGGGCATCAAACAGGTACACCACTGTGCAGTTTTCTTCTTTTGCTATTTTGTATGACAGGGCATGTGAATCTGAAACATAAGCTTTTGTGTCTGCGTCAAGCTTAAAGCGTTTCTTGATTTTAGGCCAAAATGCATCCACCTCCGGGGAGAGCCGGTATGCTTTTTGCATATCCTCTCCCCGGGCCTTTGCCTGAAGAAACTTTTTGTACCAAAGGTCAATCATGCTCCTGGTGTTTTCCAGATGTGTACCCCTATTGTCCCGGGTATAGATAAAATAGTCCCAATCTATTGACAGCAGGCACTTGTCCATATTTTAACCTCCCTTTTCACCCGAACGGATCCGTTAAAATATGAGTGCTCCGGCTTCTCCTTAAGACACGGCTCTAAAATGTTCGGACAAGAAAACACTCTATTTATATTTATTATTTCATACCATTTCTTTGCTGTATACCCTTTTTCTGAGATAAACAATAACTTACTCAGCATCTTTTATCCAGTTGCAGCCCTTATTGGCATTGTTGCAATGTGTGTGTTTCTCCAGCCAGTAATTTACCTGGAGGAAATAGGCCAAAAGCTGCGGTCCGGCCATCAGCTGCCCAAACCACGGCCTGCCGTACTCGATGGGCGTTTCCAAAAAAGAAAGAAGCCTTTTCTTATCAATAAACTGCATGACAGGTGCATTGGGATTACTGAGAACGTCCAGCATTCTTTGCACCAAAAGGCGTTCATAAGCAGGGTTGTAAGTTTTGGGATAGGGGCTTTTGCGCCGTGCAAGAATTGCTTCGGGCAGCAAATCTTTACAGGCATCCCGCAGGAGAGATTTGGCCACACCATTGCGGTATTTCATGCTCCAGGGAACATTATAGACATACTCAACAATCCTGTGGTCGGCAAAGGGGACACGCGCTTCCAAGCCGCTGTACATGCTCATCCTGTCCATGCGGTCAAGCAGTGTCTGCATAAACCAGACAAGATTTAAATAAGTGATTTTCCTGTGTTGAGCGGAGGCGGAAGTTTCTTTTGGCAGCTTTGGCACCGACTTGACAGTATCGCTGTACCTGTCGTGAATATATTCTTCCAGCCGCAGTTCCCGGGCAAAGTCCGGCGCTAGGAAAGCCGTCCTGGCGTTGAGGTCCCCCGACCAGGGAAAACCTTTTCTTTGCAGCAGGTCTTCACGGTAAAACCAGGGATAGCCGCCAAAGATCTCATCGGCGCATTCCCCCGTCAGGGCAACCTTGTTGTACCTTGCCACCAGGGAGCAGAAATACAGAAGGGATGCATCCACATCAGCCATGCCCGGCAGGTCCCTGGCATCAACGACAGCATAAAGCAAATCCGCGAGATCCTCTTCGCTGCATTCCAGATAGGTGTGCCGCACGTCGTACCGCTCAAGCATCAGGTCCACGAAGGGTCTGTCCCGCTCCGGCTGAAAGGCGTTGGCACTGAAGTAGTCGTCGTTGCCATTAAAGTCAAAGGAAAAGGTGTTAAGCACGGCGCCGCTTTTTTGCAGGCGCTCCGCCGCCACGGCGGTGACAATGCTGGAATCTATCCCTCCCGAGAGGAAGCAGCAGATCGGGACATCGGACACCAGCTGCCGGGTGACGGCATCCCATACCAGGTATGATACCGTTTCCTTTGTCCGGCTGTAGCTGTCGGTATGTTCGCAAGCCTTCAGCTGCCAATATTTTTTTGTTTTCAGGCCGTTTTGCGCAAAAACCAGGCAGTGGCCGGGCAGGATTTCGTAAATGTCTTTAAACACCCCGTTGCCCGGTGTGCGTGCAGGTCCTAAGCCAAAAACCTCGCGGAAGCTGTCAAGATTTATCTCGGGAGAAACAAAGGGATGAGAAAACAGGGCCTTTATTTCCGAGCCGAAAACCAGCATGTCATCTTTTATTGTGTAGAATAAAGGCTTGACCCCAAGGCGGTCCCGGCATAAAAGCAGTTCTTTTTTGCGCCCGTCCCAGATGGCAAGGGCAAAAATACCGTTCAGCCTGTCGACAAAACCGGCGCCGTAGGCAAGGTAGGCGCAAAGGATAACCTCGGTGTCACTGGTTGTGTAAAAATGAAACCCGGCGTCTTCCAACCCCGGTTTAATCTCCTCCACGTTATAGATTTCACCGTTGTAAACAATGGCGTATTCATGTCCTCCTGTTTTTCTGACAAGGGGCTGCGTGCCCAGGACCGGGTCCCTGATGGCCAGGCGCGCATGACTCAGGCCTGCATGGTCGCACAAGTATTCACCAGCACTGTCCCTGCCCCGGTGGGCAACGGCTTCCCGCATGGCAAAAAGTGTTTCCTGCCAGAAACCGACATCCTGCAAAAAGCTTCCCGCAAAACTGCAAAATCCCGCAATACCGCACATACTCTCACCTTTCCCGGCAAAATAAAAAGGCGTTCACTGCGGCACTGCCGCCAGGCAGGCCAAATGAACGCCTTTGTTCATATGCCAGTATATGCGTACTTGCGGCGGGTTGACATTCGCTTTCACGCTGCCGTTTTTTTTCCGCCCTGCCCCTCCCCGGCTACTTCATCAGGCGCCCGAGTGCTTTGCTCCAGGCGGCATGCATTTCCTCAACGCGAAGGTTAATCACCTGCCTGCCGTCAAGGTAAACCTTGAGGCGGTCACCGCCCGTGCGCCCAAGTACCTGCAGCGGGACCTGGTGCTGTCCGGCCAGTTCCTGCAGGCATGCCAGCCTGTCCTGCGGCAGGCTCACGAGAACACGGGACTGGCTTTCGCCAAAAAGCAGGCTGTCCCTCCGCAGGCCGGCCGTTTTCAGTTCCACTTCCGCTCCAAGCAAATTCCCGAAGGTTGACTCGGCCAGGGCCACGGCCAGCCCTCCCTCTGAGAGGTCATGGGCCGACTGCAAGAGTCCCAGGCGGATGGCCTTCAGCACAACCTGCTGGACGTCTTTTTCCTTCTCCAGGTCCAGGGCGGGCGGCTTCCCCCTGACCAGGCCGTGGATGACAGCCAGGTATTCGCTGCCGCCCAGTTCGTTGCAGGTATCGCCCAGGAGAACGATGGCGTTGCCGGGCGCTTTAAAGGATTGCGTACAGCGCTTCTCCACATCCTCCAGGAGTCCTATCATGCCCACAACGGGCGTGGGATAAATGCTCTCTCCCTCATGTTCGTTATAAAAGGAGACATTGCCGCCGACAACGGGAGTGCCAAAGGCAAGGCAGGCGACACTCATACCCTCCACGGCCTTGCGGAACTGCCAGTAAACTTCCGGGTTCTCCGGGTTGCCAAAGTTGAGGCAGTCCGTTAGGGCCAGCGGTTCGCCCCCGCTGCAGGCCACGTTGCGGGCTGCTTCCACCACTGCAATTTTGCCGCCCGTATACGGGTCGAGATAAACGTAGCGGGCATTACAGTCCACCGTCATGGCCAGGCCCTTTTTGCTCCCGCGGATCCGCAGCACGGCCGCGTCCGAACCTGGGTGCACCACGGTGGCTGTCCGCACCATGTAGTCATACTGCCGGAAAACCCATTCCTTGCTTGCAAGATTGGGCGAGCGCAAAAGCACAAGCAGCGCCTGCTCCGGCTCGTCCACATCCGGTATTTCCGCCAGGTCCAGCTCGCATGCCGCCCGCAGGTAAGCGGGCTCCCGGGAGGGGGGACAATAAACGGGAGCATCTTCCGCCAGGCTCCTGGCCGGGACTTCCGCCACCACCTTGCCGCCCATGCGGACGCGCAACATCCCGTCTCCCGTTACCCGGCCGATGGTGGACGCGGCAAGCCCCCAGCGGGCAAAGACGGCATGCACGTATTCCTCTTTTTCCGGGGGAACGACCAGCAGCATCCGTTCCTGGGACTCGGAGAGCATGATCTCGGCCGCCGTCATGCCCGTTTCCCGGCAGGGCACCCTGTCCAGGTCGATTTCCATGCCGCTGCCGCCGCGGCTTGCCATCTCGGAAGCGGCGCAGGTGAGGCCGGCACCGCCCAGGTCCTGAATCCCGGCCACGGCGTCATTTTCAATCAGCTCCAGGCAGGCCTCCAGCAGCAGCTTTTCCAGAAAGGGGTCGCCCACCTGGACGGCCGGCCGCCTTTCCTCCGAAGCCGCACTCAAGGCTTCCGAGGCAAAAGTAACGCCGTGCATGCCGTCGCGGCCTGTCCGGGCACCTGCCAGAACAACAGGGTTGCCCGCGCCCGCCGCCCTCCCCCGCTTGATTTTCTCCGCTGCCATTAGTCCCACGCACATGGCATTGACCAGGGGGTTGCCCCGGTAGCAGGGATGAAAGCCCACTTCGCCGCCCACGGTGGGAATGCCCACGCAGTTGCCGTAGCCGGCAATCCCCGCCACCACGTTCCCGAAGAGGTAGCGGGCGCGGGCGTCATCCAGGGTGCCGAAGCGCAGCGAGTTCAAGAGGGCTATGGGTCTCGCCCCCATGGTGAAAATATCGCGGATAATGCCGCCCACCCCGGTAGCTGCGCCCTGGTAAGGTTCAATGGCCGAGGGGTGGTTGTGGGATTCTATTTTAAAGCAGACGGCCAGGCCGTCCCCGATATCCACCACGCCGGCATTTTCACCGGGGCCCTGCAGGACCCGCGGCCCCTTGGTGGGAAAGGTGCGCAAAACGTCCCGGGAGTTTTTATAGGAGCAGTGCTCGGACCACATCACGCTGTACATGCCCAGTTCCACGTCGTTGGGCTCGCGGCCGAGGATTTTTACAATTGCCTCGTATTCCTCGTCCTTCAGACCCAGGCTGCGCCAGTCTTTTGCCGTCCTCATCGGCCGCCCTCCCCGTATTTAATGAGCGATGTAAAAAGCGCCAAACCGTCTGTGGAACCCAGGATTGCCTCCCCCGCCCGTTCCGGGTGGGGCATCATGCCCAGGACATTTCTTTTTTCATTGCAGATGCCGGCGATATTGCCAAGGGAACCGTTGGGATTGGCCGCCGCCGTAACTTCCCCGTTCGCTTCCGCATAGCGGAAAACAACCTGGCCGTTTGCTTCCAGGCGGCGCAGGGTGTCTTT
>JAAYMN010000072.1 GCA_012521345.1 Bacillota bacterium | reverse complement strand
GCCCGCAGATGTGGCGGGAGATCTGCCTGTCCAACAGGGAGAAGCTTCTTTTGCTGCTGGATAAGCTGGCCCGGGAGGTGGAGGCCGTCCGCCAGCTGCTGGCGGCGAAAGACGGGGAAGGGCTTTTTGCATATTTCCGTGCAGCCGGTCAATTCCGGCGCAAAGTCCCTGTTGGAAGCAAAGGAATCTTGCCGCAGGTTTTTAATTTATACGTCTATGTTAAGGACCATCCGGGGGTAATTGGCGAAGTGGCCGGCCTGGTGGGAAAAAGCGGCATCAATATTGCCGAGGTGGAACTTCTGCGCGTGCGGGAAGTGGAAGGCGGCCCGCTGCGTTTTGGCTTCCTGTCCGCAACCGAATGCCGCCGGGCGGCGGAAGTGCTGGCGGCGGCCAATTACTGTGTGGAAGTGCAGGAGGGGTAAGGGATGAAACTGGTTGTGGAAGCAAAAGGCGCACTGCGGGGTGAGATAACCGTGCCCGGCGACAAGTCTGTTTCCCACCGCGCCGCCATCCTGGGGGCGCTGGCGGAAGGGGAGACTGTTATTTCCGGTTTTTTGAGCGGGGAAGACTGCCTGGCTACTGTCCGCTGCCTGCGGCGGCTGGGGGTGGAAATTGCCGTGGACGGCGGCGATGTGCGGGTAAAAGGCGCAGGACTGTATGGCCTTGCGGAGCCGGACGATGTGCTTGACTGCGGCAACTCGGGGACAACGGCCAGGCTGCTTTTGGGCGTGCTTGCCGGACAGCCTTTTTTCTCCGTGCTGACGGGTGACGCTTCCCTGCGCAGGCGCCCCATGGGCAGGGTGACCAAACCGCTGCAGGAAATGGGCGCCAGCTTCTGCGGGCGGCAGGGAGGGAATGTCCTGCCGCTGGCGGTGCAGGGCGGGTCCCTGTCGGCGATAAATTACCGGACCCCGGTAGCCAGTGCCCAGCTGAAATCGGCTATCCTGCTGGCCGGCCTTTTTGCAGAGGGCGAGACGGTTATCACTGAGCCAGAAAAAAGCCGGGACCATACGGAGAGAATGCTTGCCGCCTTCGGGGCGCAGCTTAATGTCAGCGGCAATATTGTCAGGCTTGCGGGGAGACCAAGGTTGACGGGGCGGGCAATTGCCGTCCCGGGCGATATCTCTTCAGCCGCCTTTTTCCTGGTGGCCGCCGCCATTGTTCCCGGCTCCGAGGTCCTGGTGCGCAATGTGGGGACAAATCCTACCCGTACCGGCATTCTCGATGTGCTCCGGCAGATGGGGGCGCGGGTGGACCTGCTGCATCCCCGAAGCTTTGGGGGAGAGCCGGTGGCTGACCTTATGGTCCGCCCGGGGAAGCTGCGGGGAGTGGAAATCGGCGGACCGCTTGTCCCCCGTTTAATCGATGAACTGCCTGTGCTGGCCGTGGCGGCGCTGTTTGCCGATGGGCGGACGGTGGTGCGCGATGCGCGGGAACTGCGGGTGAAAGAGACGGACAGGATTGCCGCCATTGCGGAAGAGCTGGCGAAAATCGGCGGTGCTGTCACACCCACGGAGGACGGTTTTATCATCGAGGGCGGCCGGCGGCTGGCAGGAGGAACCGCCGACAGCCGGCACGACCACCGCATGGCCATGGCGCTGGCAGTGGCGGGACTGCGGGCAGACGCGCCGGTCTGTATTGACAATGCGGAGTGCGTGAACGTTTCTTTCCCCAACTTTGCTGCGACGCTTGCCGGGCTGCAAGGATAGGAATTAAAGCCACAGCATTTGCCTGTGGTTTTATCGTTTCAGCCCTAGGGGGAAAGATATAAAACATAGCGGTTTCCGGTGCTTTGGCCTGGGGGAAAGGATTGGGGCAAATTTTGTGGAATAAAAGGGAAAGAAAAAAAGAGAATTCGGCTACAGGGAGAAAAGCATGCTGAAAGCATATACTCTGGCCAGGGAAGAAGGATTTTACCACGATTATCTGCATGGCGAGCCGCAGGCGGCAACATTTCTCGCAGGTCATTTCCGGGAGGCGGGAATTTTTGCGGCCAGAAGCGAAGCGGTGGCCGCGGCTTACGGCCGGGACCGCACAAAACTGACGGAAATTCTGCTTGCTTATAACCGTGCAGCCGGCTGTACGGAGGAAACGGAAAAACAGATAAAAAAATTTCTGGACCCGCGGGCGGTGGCTGTGCTCTGCGGGCAGCAGGCAGGCCTGCTTACCGGCCCGCTTTATACTGTTTACAAAGCGCTGGCAGCGGTTAAGCTGGCGGCCAGGCTGGAAGGCGAGCTCGCACGGCCGGTGGTGCCCGTTTTCTGGGTGGCCTCGGAGGATCATGACTTTGCCGAGGCAAACCACTGCTATGTCCTGGGGCGGGACAACAGGCCGCAGAAAGTGGAGCTGCCGCTTGAACATAAGGGCGAGCCGGTGGGCAGGCTGGCACTCACGGCGGAGGCGGGGCGGGCTGTGCTGGAGCGGCTGCGGGAAGTGCTTCCGCAGACTGAATTTGTACCCGGCCTGCTTGCCTGGCTGGAAGAGAGTTTGCGGCAATCCGCCACACCGGCGGACTGGTTTGCCCGCCTGCTCCTTAAACTTGCCGGCCCGCTGGGCCTGGTGCTTTATGACCCGCTGCTGGATGGGGGGCGGCGCCTGGCGGCTCCCCTGCTGGCGGAGGCGGTGCGGAAGCGGGAGCCGCTGGAGGAAGCACTGCGGCGGCGGGAGGCGGAGCTTAAAGCCTCTGGCTACAGGCTGCAGGTTGAGCGGGAAGCAGGCGCCACGCTGCTGATGCTTGTCCGGGAGAAGCGCTCCGCCCTTTTTTACAAGGACGGAAGCTTTTGGACGCGTGACGGGAAGCTTGTTTGCCGGGAGGGGGAATTGGCCGCCCTAGCGCTGGCGGAGCCGGAAAAAGTGAGCCCCAACGTGCTTTTGCGCCCCCTGGTGCAGGATTATCTCTTTCCCACGGCGGCCGTGGTGCTGGGACCGGGAGAGGTGGCTTATTATGCCCAGGCTCTGGCCGCCTATCCCGTGCTGGGCCTTTTGCCGCCGGTGGTTCTGCCGCGGCCGGGGCTGACGGTGCTTGAGCCGCGCCTTATGCGCTACATCAGGCGTTACCATGTGCCGGAAGAAGTGCTGCTGCAGGAAGGAGAACTTGCTGCCTACAGGGACAAATTGCTGAAAGAGACAAGCGGGGTGGACCCGGAAGCAATCTTTGCGCGGCTTAGGCGGCGCCTGGCGGTTGAATACAAGGATATTAGGGAGATCTTGGGCCAAATTAACCCGCAGCTTGAGGAACTGGCGGACAAGAATCTGCAATTGCTTTATGGGCAGATTGCTTTTCTGCAGGAGAGGGCGGAAGCAGAACTAAAGAGAAAAAATGAGGTGATGCTGCGCCACTTTACCCTGCTGGCGGAAGGCATCACGCCTTTTTCCCGGCCGCAGGAGCGGGTGCTGAATATCTGCACCTACCTGGCCAGGTACGGCCCGCAGTGGTGGCAAAAGCTGGCGGAGGAGTTCCCGGCGGGGGGCAGCCATTACCTCTACTGTCCGGAAGAATGAGAAAAAGCACGGAAAGGATGGCAGCGATGCAGCTCGATATTCTCGCTTTTGGCCCCCATCCTGACGACGTGGAGATCAGTATCGGGGGAACACTGATTAAACATGCCCGCATGGGCTACAAAATCGGCATTGTGGATTTGACGGCCGGCGAAGCGGGAACAAACGGCACGCCTGAAGTCCGGCGCCGGGAGTCGCTGGCGGCGGCGGAAATTATGGGGGCGGCTGTCCGCGACTGCCTGGGGCTGCCCGATGCCCGCCTGGAGGCAACTGAAGCCATGCTTGTCCCCGTTATCGAGGTGATTCGCCGCTACCGGCCGCGGATTGTCCTGGGGCCGCTCAGCCGGGACGGGCATCCTGATCACCAGCGGGCGGAGCAGCTGGTTTTGGCCGCAGCCTACAAGGCGGGCCTGCGCAAGTACCCGGCCGGCGGGGAAAGCTACCGTCCGCCCATAGTACTGCAGTATTTGCTTGGCAGCTACAGGAGGCCGGACCTGGTGGTTGATATCACTCCATATTATGAAGAAAAGATGCGTGCCATTGCCGCACATAAAAGCCAGTTTGAGGCGCGCGGCAACCTGGAGACCTATGTCAATGACCCGGCCTTTCTTTACTCCATCCGGGCGCGCGACATCTTTTGCGGGTCGCTGATCCAGGTCGCCTACGGGGAAGGAATTTATACGGAAATGCAGCTGTCCATTGATGACCTGATGAGCCTGCAGGAGCGGAAAAGAATGAGCGAAGAAAGGCGGCAGGAGTAAGATGAAAATAGGTATTATTTGCTACCCTTCACATGGCGGCAGCGGTGTGGTGGCCACGGAACTGGGCATGGAACTGGCCAAGCGCGGCCATGTAGTCCATTTTATTTCCTATCAGCAGCCGTTCCGCCTCGACCGTTTTCAGCAGAATGTTTTCTACCATGAAGTGGAAATGCTGGCTTATCCGGTTTTTAAATACCCTCCCTATACCCTGGCGCTCATTAATACCATTGCGGAGCTGGTGGAAAGGGAGGGACTGGAAATCCTGCACGCCCATTATGCCATCCCCCACTCTTTCTGTGCCCTGGTAGCGCGGGAAATCCTGGGCGCAAGGAAGCTGCGGGTGGTGACAACGCTGCACGGAACCGACATAACCCTGGTGGGCAACGACCCGTCCTTTAAACGCATCACCTGCTACTGCATTGAAAAAAGCGACGGCGTTACTGCCGTTTCTGAGAGCCTGCGCAGCGATACATATGATACTTTTGGCGTAAGCAGGCGGGTTGCGACTATCTACAATTTTATCAATACGCGCCGCGTTTTCCGGCTGCCGGGGACGCGGGAAGTGGTGGGCTGCCCTGCCGGCAAGTGCCGTGTGCTGGCGCATGTTTCCAATTTCCGGCCTGTCAAGCGCATTCCGGATGTGATTCAAATTTTTGCCCGTGTGCGCAGCCGGATGCAGGCCAAACTGCTGCTGGTGGGAGACGGGGTGCAGCGCCGGGAAGCACAGGAGCTGGCGGACAGGCTGCAGCTGACGGAGGATATTGTGTTTATGGGGACTCAGGACAACGTGGTTCCCATCCTCTCGGCGGCCGATCTTTTTCTTTTGCCGTCGGAGAAGGAAAGTTTCGGCCTTGGCGCCCTGGAGGCCATGGCCTGCAAGGTTCCTGTCATTGCCACCCGGACGGGAGGCATCCCTGAAGTGGTGGTGCACGGCGAAACGGGCTACCTGGCCCCGATAGGCGATGTGGAAAGTATGGCCCGTTATGCCATTGAACTGCTGTCGTCTGAGGAAAAGCTGCGGCAAATGGGGGAAGCTGCACGCAGGCGCGTGGAAGAATATTTTGACAGTGAAATTATTGTACCGCAATATGAAGCTTTTTACGAAGAAGTTTTGCGGCAGCCGCGGCAATGAAAATGGCGGAAACGTGACAATTTGGGATTGACAGTGAGAAAAGGGAGTGTTATACTTTAATACGTTATCACTTTAACGTATTAAAGAAGGTGCCATCATGAATGAAATATTGAAGCGATTACTGACGCCGGAAGGCGTCCGGGACCTTCTGCCTGACCTTGCCGGGCGGAAAAGAAAGCTGGAGGAACTGATTCAGGATATTTTCAGCCGCTGGGGATACCGGGAGGTGTCCACACCGGCTTTTGAGTATAGCGTCAATTTTGACACGGAAATGAAGGCGGACCTGGAAGAAAATCTTTACCGCTTCCCCGACGAGCGGGGCCGGACACTGGTTCTGCGGCCCGATTTTACCCTGCCGCTGGCCCGGGTGGCGGCCACGCACCTTGCCAGGGAAGCAAAACCTTTGCGCCTTTGCTACGGCGGCAGCATCTTCCGCTATGCCGGCGGTCTGCAGGGCAAACAGCGGGAACTGACGCAGGCCGGGGTGGAACTGATGGGAGCCGGAACCGCCGAAAGTGATGCGGAAATTATTGCCCTGGCGGCCGAAGTGTTGCAGGCTGCGGGGCTTTTGGATTTTACCCTCTGCCTGGGCCACGTGGGCTTTCTTGACAACCTGCTTGCGGCTTACGGCGTCACGCCGGAAGCCGGGGAAAAGATCAAGCATTTTTTCAGTAAAAAGGATTTTGTGTCCCTGCGGGAATTGGTGCAGTCGCTGCCGCTGGCCAGTGAAGCCGCCGAAGCCGTCCTGGCGGTGCCCGGCCTGCGTGGCGGCGCCGAAGTGCTGGAGGAGGCGCGGAAACTGCTCCCGCCCGGTGCAGATATGACGCCGCTTTTAACATTGCAGGATATTTGGGCGGTGCTGGCCGATTACGGCGTCAGCCGCTTTGTGACGCTGGATCTGGGCATGGTACGAATGCTGAATTATTATACCGGCATGGTTTTTGAGGGGTATACCGTCGGTCTTGGCTACCCCCTCTGCGGCGGCGGCCGCTATGATCAGCTGCTGGTGAATTTCGGAATTAATCTGCCTGCCGTGGGGTTTGCCGTCAGCGTGGACCACCTGCTGACGGTGCTTGAGCGGCGGAAGCTGCTGCCGGAAAAGAAACCCTCCCTGTATCTGGCCTACAGCGCAGGCAGCCGGGCGGCCGCCCTGGCGGCGGCGCAGGCACTGCGCAAAAGCGGGGAGAAGGTGGTGGTGTCCGTGCAGGAAAGCACGGGGGAAGAGGCGGCCCGGCAAGGCCGGGCTCTTGGGGCGCTGCGCCTGCTGTATTACCACGGGGGCAAATGCACGGAAACGGCCCTGGACAGCGAAGGGGGCGGAAAAGATGCTACTCTCAAATGACTGGCTGACCATTGCCTTGGCCAAAGGGCGCATCTTGGAACCCGCACTGGAGTTGTTTGCCGCGGCCGGTTTCGATACAAGCCGGATCCGGGAGGAATCGCGCAAGCTGATTTTTACCCTGGAAGAGGAAAAACTGCGCTTTGTCCTGGCCAAGCCTACCGACATTCCAACCTATGTGGAATACGGGGCGGCGGACCTGGGAGTGGTGGGCAAGGATGTGCTGCTGGAAGTGGAAAAGGAATTATATGAGCTTTTGGATTTGCAGATAGGTCCGTGCCGCCTGTCCGTAGCCTGCCGGGCCGGGAGCAAAGGCTTTGCCGGCGGCTACGTGGCCACAAAGTACCCCCGCATTACGGAACGCTATTTTCAGGGGCAGGGCAAGCAGTTTGAAGTGATTAAGCTGCACGGCTCCGTGGAACTGGCGCCGCTCCTGCAGCTGGCCGATGTAATTGTGGACCTGGTTTCCACCGGCAAGACACTGGCGGAAAACAACCTGGTGGAAACAGAAGTCATTGCCCACATCACAACGCGCCTGGTGGCCAATCCCGGCAGCTACCAGGTGAAGGGCAAGCGGGTAATGGAACTTGCGGAACGGCTCCGGGCCGTGTTGGAGCGGAAAGAGGGGTAAGCCATGATCAGGGTTTATAACAATAAGGAAAGTTTTTTCACCCAGTACAGGCGCCGCACTTTGGCCGACCACCCCGAGGCGCTGGCGTCCGTGCGGGATATAATCAAAGCCGTGCGCGAGCGGGGCGATGCGGCCGTGTTTGCTTATACGAAGCGGTTTGACGGGGTGGCGCTTACGTCGCTTGCCGCCACGGATGCTGAATTTGCGGCGGCGGAGAGTCTGGTGGAGCGGGAAGTGGCGGACGCCCTGAGGGAGGCGGCGGAAAATATCCGCTCTTTTCATGCCCGGCAGCTGCGCAATTCCTGGCTGGAATACGGGGAAGACGGCAGCATCCGGGGGCAGCGCATCATCCCCCTGGAGGCGGTTGGCGCTTATGTGCCGGGCGGTTCGGCCGCCTACCCGTCCTCCGTGCTGATGACTGTCATCCCGGCCCGCGTGGCCGGTGTGAAAAAAGTGGTGCTGGCAACCCCGCCGCAGCGTAACGGGTCGGTGAACCCTTATACGCTTTTGGCGGCAAAAATTGCCGGGGCGGATGCGGTTTACAAGTGCGGCGGCGCCCAGGCAATCGCCGCCCTGGCGTACGGGACGGAAAGCATTCCTGCGGTGGACAAAATCGTGGGTCCCGGCAATCTGTATGTAACCCTGGCCAAGCGGGAAGTGGCGGGGCAGGTGGGGATTGACATGCTCGCCGGCCCCAGTGAAATCCTGGTAGTGGCGGACGAAACGGCCAGGGCGGATTTTGTGGCCTGCGACCTGCTTTCCCAGGCGGAGCATGACCCGCTGGCGGCCGCCTATTGTGTCACCACTTCCGCCAAACTTTTGGCAGCGCTGCCGGCCGAGCTGGAAAGGCAGTGCGCAAAACTGGAGCGCAATGCGGTGGCGAAACAGTCCCTTGCGGACAACGGGGCGGTGGTAAAGGTGGAGTCCCTGGATGAGGCAGTGGAGGTGGCCAACCGACTGGCCCCGGAACACCTGGAGCTGCAGGTGGCGGACCCCTGGGCTTTGCTTGCCGGCATCCGGCATGCGGGTGCCGTTTTTCTCGGGGCGTACACACCGGAACCGGTGGGGGACTACTGGGCGGGGCCCAACCATGTCCTGCCCACGTCGGGAGCCGTGCGCCATGCTTCCGTCCTGTCGGTAGATGATTTTGTCAAGCGCAGCAGTGTGCTGTATTACCCGCCGGCCGTCCTCTTGCGGCAGGCGGCGAAAATCGAGGCGCTGGCCGCGGCGGAAGGGCTGACAGCCCACGGCCGGGCGGTGGCCATAAGGAGGGAGGAACTTGAGCGGCAGAACTAGCAGTGTCAGCCGCAAAACGGCGGAAACAAGCGTGGAGCTGCACCTGGCGGTGGACGGGGAGGGACAGGCCAGGCTTTCCTGTGGGGTGCCTTTTTTGGAGCATATGCTGACGCTTTTTTGCCGGCATGGTTTTTTTGACATCAGCCTTATGGCGGAAGGAGACCTCCCTGTGGACGCCCATCACCTGGTGGAAGATATCGGCCTGGTGCTGGGGGAGGCATTCAGCAAGGCGCTGGGGGACAAGGCGGGCATCGGACGCTTTGGCTCCGCCCTCCTGCCCATGGATGATGCCTTGGTCATGGTGGCGGTGGATTTTTCAGGCCGGCCTTACCTGGCTTATGATCTGCCGCTGCCGGCCGCGCGCCTGGGGACTTTTGAAACAGAACTGGTGGAGGAGTTTTTGCGCGCTTTTGTCAGCAGGGCAGGCTGCACGCTGCATGTGCGGTTGTTCGCGGGGCGCAATACCCACCATATTATCGAGGCTTTGTTTAAAGGGCTGGGGCGGGCGCTGGACGCAGCCACGGCCATTGATCCCAGGGTTAAGGGGATTCCCTCGACAAAAGGATTATTGTAGCAAATCCTAGCGAATTAGCAGGATTAATTCCCCGGCTGTGGAATATACTAAGGAGGCTTATGCCATGCTGATTATTCCGGCTGTTGATATCCGGGGCGGGCGTTGTGTGCGCCTTGTCCGGGGTGAAAAAGAAAGGGAAACTGTCTATGCCGACGATCCGGTAGCCGTGGCGCGCGAGTTTGCCGCGGCAGGGGCGAGGCGCCTGCATGTGGTGGACCTAGACGGCGCCTTTGCCGGCCAAATGCAAAACGCAGATTTGATTGCCGGGATTGTGCAGGCCGTTAAAATACCGGTCCAGGTGGGCGGAGGCATCCGCACACGGCAGACGGCGGAAAAATTGCTGGACTCCGGCGTATCCCGGGTTATTCTGGGGACGGTTGCGGTCACGGACCCGCAACTGGTGGCTGACCTGTGTGCGCGCTACCCCGGCCGGATTATGGCGGGCATTGATGCCAGAGACGGTATGGTAGCCATCCGCGGCTGGGTGGAAGAAGCGGATCTGACGGCTGTGGAGCTGGCCCGGAGGCTGGCGGATCTGGGCATTAGGGAAATAGTTTATACGGATATTTTGCGGGACGGGACGCTGACCGGCCCCAACCTGAAAGCTTTGCGGGAAATGGCGACGTCGGCGCCGGTGGAGGTAATCGCTTCCGGCGGCATGTCTTCCCTGGAAGATATCCGGCAGCTGCTGCCGCTTAAGAAGTTGGGGGTCAAAGGTGTAATTATCGGCCAGGCGCTTTATACCGGTAAAATCAGCCTGCCTGAGGCGCTGGCCCTGACGGAGGAAGTGTGAAAATGACGGTCAAAAGAATTATCCCCTGCCTGGATGTCAAGGCGGGGCGTGTTGTGAAAGGGACACAGTTTGTCGACATGCGTGATGCAGGCGACCCGGTGGAGCTGGCGCGCTATTACGACCGGGCCGGTGCGGATGAACTGGTGTTTTTGGATATAACGGCTTCCAGCGAAGGAAGGGGAACCATGCTTGATGTTGTCCGGCAGACGGCGGAGCAGGTTTCCATACCCTTTATTGTAGGCGGCGGCATCAATGATGCGGAGCAGATCAGCCTGCTGCTGGCGGCCGGTGCGGACAAGGTGTCGCTGAACACGGCTGCTGTCCTCAAGCCGGGGTTGCTTGCGGAAGGCGCCATGCGTTTCGGTTCGCAGCGCCTGGTGCTGGCGATAGATGCAAAATGGAATGACAGCATGGGAACCTGGGAGGTTTACACCCACGGCGGCATGAAGCCAACAGGGAAAGCCGCCATTGACTGGGCGGCTGAAGGAGAGCGCCTCGGTGCCGGGGAAATTCTTCTCACCAGTATTGACTGCGACGGGAAAAAAGACGGCTATGACTTGCCGCTGACGAAAGCTGTGGCGGATGCCGTGGGCATTCCGGTAATTGCCTCGGGCGGAGCGGGCAAGATTTCGCATTTTTATGACGTCCTGACTGCAGGCGGGGCGGATGCGGCCCTGGCGGCTTCCGTTTTCCATTACCGTGAATTTACCATCGCTGAAGTAAAGGCATATTTGACGGAGCGGGGGGTGGCAGTGTGCCGTGACCGGGCTGAAATTTAATCAGGACGGCTTGATTCCCGCCATTGTCCAGGATGTGCACAGCAGGCAGGTTTTAATGCTTGCCTGGATGAACGAGGAGTCGCTGCAAAAAACACTTGCCACCGGGCAAACATGGTTTTATTCCCGCAGCCGGCAGGAATTGTGGCATAAAGGGGCCACTTCAGGCCATACACAGGACGTGAAGCGCATTACTTACGACTGTGACGCCGATGCGCTGCTTGTGGAGGTGGAGCAGACAGGCGGCGCCTGCCATACGGGGGCGGCCAGCTGTTTTTTCCGCACCCTTGCGGAAGCCGGGGAAGTGCCGCGGGAAAACTTTCTTTTTGCACTGGAAAACATAATTGCGGAACGGAAAATTAACCTGCCTGCCGGTTCATATACAGCTAAACTTTTTACGGGCGGACTGGACCGGATTCTGAAAAAAATCGGGGAAGAGGCGGGTGAAGTAATAATTGCCGCTAAGAACCAAGAACGCGGCGAGTTAATTTATGAGTGCGGCGATTTGTTGTTCCACCTGCTTGTTCTTTTGGCGGAAAAAGGGATTACACTGGCGGAAGTAGTTGCAGAACTGGCGCGGCGCCACGGACAAGCCGCCACGGCAGGGAAGGACGATCATGATCGTTGATTACCATCTTCATACCTCCCGCTGCGGCCATGCCACTGGCACCATGGCGGAATATGCGGCAGCAGCGGAAAAGCAGGGCATCGCTGAAATAGGCTTTGCCGACCACTTCCCTCTGGAGCTTTTGGGTTTTACACCGCAGAACCCTGTCAACATGCCGCCGGAGGAGTTGGACAAGTATGTGGCTGAAGTAAAAATGCTGCAATCCCGTCTCTCTTTTCCGGTACGCCTTGGCGCAGAAGTAGATTTTTTGCCGGGCAGGGAGAAAAAGACGGCTGCCGCCCTGGCGCGCCATGACTTTGATTATTGCATCGGTTCCGTCCATTTTCTGGACGGCTGGGATTTTACCCATCCCAAAGAAGTCCGGCGGTATGCGGAGCTTGATATTGATGAGCTCTACGCACGCTATTTTGCGCTGATCCGGGATTTGGCCGCAAGCAACCTTTTTGATATTGTGGGGCACCTGGATGTGATTAAAAAATTTGCCCACTTTCCGCGTCACGACTGGTCGTCTATCGTTGATGCCACCTGCCGAGAAATCAAAAAGGCGGATTTATGCGTGGAAGTGAACACGGCAGGCTGGCGTGCGCCTGTCAAGGAGGCTTATCCGGGTGTAATGCTTCTGGCAAAGTGCCTTGAGCTTGGCATCCCTGTCACGCTGGGATCGGATGCCCACAGTCCCAAAGAGGTGGGCAGCGGACTGCAGCGTGCCGTCCGGCTTCTGGCCAGGCTTGGCTTCCGGGAAATTGCCACTTTCTGCGGCCGCAGGCGCATTATGCGTCCCCTCTTCTCGCTGTAGCAGCAGCGTACATGTCCCGCTTTTGGCCGCAGTTAAGACAGTTTTTATATTGAAGATAAATAATAAAGGCAGGGGTTTTTTGCATGAAGCTGTCAACGAAGGGCCGTTACGGTGTACGGGCGATGTTTGACCTGGCGTTGCACGGCGGAGAAGGTGCCATTACTTTAAAAAGTGTCGCCCAGCGCGAGCATATCTCGGAAAAATACCTGGAACATCTTTTTTCCAGCCTCAAGAAAGCCGGCCTCATTCACAGCGTGCGCGGCGCCCAGGGGGGGTACCGCCTGGCCCGCCCGGCGTCGGAGATAACCCTGGGTGACATTATCCGTGTTCTGGAAGGGCCGGTTGCTCCCACGGACTGTGTTGTTGAAGAAAACAGCGATGCTGTCTGCGAACGGGCTGATGATTGTGTGATGCGCACTATCTGGTGCCGTGTCCGGGACGCTGTCAACGAAATCTTGGACAGCATCACGCTGGAAGAAATCGTGGAGGAACAACGCAAGCTGACAGGCGAAGGCTACATGTATTACATTTAAAGGTCAGGTTGTGACTTATAGCCCTTCTTCATGAGGGACAGGCAGACATGTCCTGTTTGGTATGTTTCTGCCTGACCGTGCTTTTTGTTTATTCTTCAACGTGATGCAGAGAAATAACGGCAACGGGAAAACTAGCGGATGATAGGGTGAGAGTCGACTGATGAACAAGTTTGATAGTTCCGGACTGGCCCTGAGGGTGGCAAAGACATGCGCGGGCGACGTTAAGCTGGCCTATTCCGGGCGCGGGCTGTATGCGCTGACGCTGCCGGGGCTGCAGCCCGCCGGGAGCAGGGTAATCGGCGCGGAGGACCCGCCCTGGCTGCAGAAACTGGCTTTGGATCTGGCTGCCTATTTCCGCGGGGAGGCGGTCCAATTCTCCTGCCCGCTGGATGAAAGCGGCTACCCGCCTTTTGTCCTTAAAGTCCTGCGGGAGACGGCCAAAATCCCTTACGGCCACCGGACAAGCTACGGTGAACTGGCGGCACAAGTCGGGTCCCCCCGCGCCGCCCGGGCGGTAGGGCAGGCCATGGCACGCAACCGCACCCCGGTGATAATACCGTGCCACAGAGTGCTCTGCAGCGACGGCAGCCTGGGGGGGTTTGGCAGCGGCTTGCCGTGGAAAGAGAGGCTGCTTGGCCTGGAAGGCATTCAGTGGGAGGTAAAACGATGCAAATAGACCCCGTTGCTTTTCGCCTCTTTGGTATTGATATTTACTGGTATGGCATCATGATCAGCCTGGGCATGCTGGCAGGGATTTTTGTTGCCGTAAAGCGGACAAAGCATTATGGCATCACTGAAGATGAGTTGTTTAGCTTTGCACTCTTTGCCGTTCCCACAGCCGTCATCTGCACCCGCCTGGCGTTTGTGCTGGCCAACTGGCACCTTTTTGCCGGCAACTGGCGTGAGATTTTCAACCTGCGGCAGGGGGGCCTTGCCATACATGGCGGGATTATCGGCGGCATCCTGGCCTGCCTGGTTTTTACCAGGATAAAAAAAATCAGTTTCTGGCGAATGGCCGATCTCTGCGCGCCAGGGCTGATTATCGGACAAGCCATCGGCCGCTGGGGGAATTTTTTCAACCAGGAAGCCTACGGCGTCCCTACCGACCTGCCGTGGGCCATGTATATCGACGGTGCTTACCGCCATCCCATCTTTTTGTATGAATCGTTTTGGAACCTTTTGATTTTTATTTGCCTGATTTATGTCACTAAAAAAGAAAAAACAGCGGGCGGCATTTTCGCCCGCTACCTGATCGGTTATTCCCTCGGCCGCTTTTTTATTGAGGGAGTGCGGGAAAATACCCTGTTCTGGGGGAGCCTGCGGGCCGGCCAGGTTGTCAGCGTCGTTTTAATTGCAGTCGGCCTTGCGGTGTTGTGGTGGCGGAAGCGCTACGGACGGCAAGACCGGAAGGGAGAGGCTTAAAAAATGCGTTTTCTGACGGCAGGGGAGTCCCACGGCCCCGCACTGACGGCAGTGATTGAAGGCCTGCCCGCCCAGTTGCCGCTGACGGAGGAGGCCATTAACAATGAACTGGCCCGCAGGCAGCGGGGATACGGCCGCGGCGGGCGGATGCAGATTGAACAGGACAGGGCGGAGGTGCTGTCAGGCCTGCGCTTTGGGTGTACGCTGGGCACACCCCTGACACTTTTGATTCACAACAGGGATTATGCCAACTGGCAGGAAACTATGGCTCCCTTTGGCCGGGAGCCGGAAAAGGCTAAAATCATTACGCAGCCCCGGCCGGGACATGCCGATCTGGCCGGGGCGCTTAAATACGGTTTTACGGATCTTAGGTGCGTCCTGGAGCGGGCCAGCGCCAGGGAGACGGCTGCCCGGGTGGCTGTCGGCGCGGTGGCCAAGGCGCTGCTGGCAGCATTCGGCATAGAAGTTTACTCCTATGTGGAGGCTATCGGAGGGGTGACGGCACCGCCCCTTGAACCTGCCGCCCTGAAGGCGCTTGCCGGGCAGATTGAAAAGTCGCCCGTGCGCTGCCATGATGCGCAGGCGGAAGCAGAAATGCTGGCCGCCATTGAGGCGGTCAAAAGCGCGGGTGATTCCTTGGGCGGCGTTTTTGTGGTGGTGGCGCTGGGGGTGCCCGTGGGGCTTGGCAGCCACGTGCAATGGGACCGCAAGCTGGACGGGAGGCTGGCGGCCGCCCTGATGAGCATCCAGGCCATAAAAGGGGTGGAGATTGGTTCTGGGTTTGCCGCGGCAGCCCGCCCCGGCTCTCTTGTGCATGATGAAATCTTCTGGCAGCCGGAGCAAGGGTATTTTCGCAAAACAAACAACGCGGGCGGCCTGGAAGGCGGCATCAGCAACGGCGAGCCCATTGTCTGCCGAGCGGCCATGAAACCGATTCCTACCTTGAAGAAACCCCTGTCTAGCGTCAATATGCAGGACCATACCCCGTATGCAGCGGCCGTGGAGCGCTCGGATGTCTGCGCCGTACCGGCGGCGGCGGTGGTGGGCGAGGCGGCCGTGGCCTGGGAGCTGGCGGCAGCCCTTAAGGAAAAACTGGGGGGAGATTCCCTGCCGGAAATGCTGGCCAACTACGAAGCTTACAGAAAATACCTGGCCGCACGGTAGGAGGCTGAATATGGAAACAATTAAAGTGTCCCTCGGGGAACGTTCATACGAAATCAGGCTCAGCCATACTTTCGAGCCCCTGGCCGGCGCTGTTTGCGGTATCCTGCCGGCAGGCAGGGCTCTTTTGGTCAGTGATGAAAATGTCTATCCCCTGTATGGCGCAGCGGTCCGCTCCCTCCTGGAGCAGGCCGGCTTTCAGGTAACTCCGGCCGTGATCCCAGCCGGTGAAGAGAGTAAAACGCTGGCACAGGCTGATGCGCTGTATACGGCAGCCATTACCGCCGGGCTGGACCGCAGCAGCGCCGTTTTTGCCCTGGGCGGCGGCGTGGTGGGAGACCTGGCCGGCTTTGTTGCGGCCACCTATTTGCGCGGCGTTCCCTTCATCCAGCTGCCCACAACCCTTTTAAGCCAGGTTGACAGCAGCGTGGGAGGCAAGGTGGCGGTCAACCACCGCCTGGGGAAAAACCTGATCGGCGCCTTCTACCAGCCCCGCCTGGTCTGGATTGCCACGGATGTACTGCAGACGCTGCCGGAGCGGGAATTTTTCTCCGGTGCGGCGGAAGTGGCAAAATACGGCGCCATCATGAGCGAGCCGCTTTTCCGCCTGCTGGAAGAAAAGTGGGAAGCTTTCCGCAGCCTAGAGAGTGATGTCCTGACCGGCGTTATTGCCGAGTGCTGCCGCCTGAAGGCCCGGGTGGTGGCGGAAGACGAGCAGGAAAAAGGTTTGCGGGCCATTTTAAATTTTGGCCATACTATCGGCCATGCGCTGGAAGCGGCCACGGCCTACCGCTATTACCTGCACGGCGAGGCTGTGCTGGCCGGTATGGTACTGGCTGTGCACCTGGCGCTGGGGCAGGGGCTGCTTGGCCGGGAAGACGGGGAGAGGCTGCTTAAGCTTTTTGCCCGTGTCGGTCTGAAAGCGGCGCCGCCGTGGCTTGGGGCGCGGGAAGTGCTGGCTGCCATGCGACAGGATAAAAAAAGGACGGGTGAGAGGCTTGTGTTCATTTTGCCCGCGGCTGTGGGACAGGTCCGCGTCTGCAACCACCTGAAAGAGGAAGATATCCTCCCCTTGCTCGAACGTTACCTGAAAGATGCGGCGGAGAACCTTTTAACTGTCGGTAAAAACCGGCTGCGAATATAAACCGGTGCCGTGTTTCAGCGGAGAAAACCGACCCGGCATGTGATTTGTGCGCCGGGTGGCCTGCGGCGGCCGATGCATGATCTTTAACATGGCAGACAGCAGGACATGCCAAATTGACAAGCGAAGGTCGAGCGTTTATAATTACTGTGGGACTGAGGGCAGTCTCGCCGCTGCACGGCTGAGTGCCCTTTTTTATGTTTAATTTCTGTGTTGCAGGAAGTCTCTGTATGAGGAGGTAACCCGGATGAACTGGAAACGGCTCCTTGTGCTGTTTTTGGTTTTTATTTTACTCGCGGGCGGCAGCGCACTTGCCGTCTGGCAGGCTGCCAAACATATGAAGCTGGGATTGGACTTGCGCGGAGGCGTGTATGTCCTCTACCGTGCCGTTGAAACCGAGGAAGGGACGGACAGTACGGACAAGCTTGACCGTGCCATCACGGTAATTCGTAACCGCATTGACGCTTTGGGTGTCGCGGAGCCGGTAATCCAGCGGGAAGGAAGCGATCGGATCCGGGTTGAACTTCCTGGAATTGACGATCAGCGGGCAGCCCGTGAAGTCATCGGCAGGACTGCGCTGCTGAAATTTGTCAGCCCTGAAGGTGAAACAATTGTGGAAGGCGACGAACTGGACGATGCACGCGCCTCTTATGACGAGTATGGCCGGCCTGCCGTAGCCCTCAAGTTTAACGCGCAGGGCACAAAAAAATTTGCCGAGGCTACGGAAAAATATCTGGGGCAGCCCATAGCCATTTACCTGGATGAAGAAGAAATATCCGCCCCGATAGTGAATGCCGTGATCAGCAATGGCGAGGCCATGATCACCAATATCGGTTCCATAGAGGCTGCTGCCACGCTGGCGCTGCAGCTGCGCTCCGGCGCGCTGCCGGTGAAACTGGAGGAGCTGGAGATACGCGGGGTGGGGCCGCAGCTGGGCCGCGACTCGCTGAACCGCAGTGTCTATGCAGGGATAGCCGGCCTGATTTTGGTGCTCCTGTTCATGTTGGCCTACTACCGGGCATTCGGCCTGGTGGCCGATATTGCCCTGATTGTTTACGCAGCCATTGTGCTGGGAATCTTGACCGCTCTCAATGTTACGCTCACTCTGCCGGGTATTGCCGGTCTGATTCTTTCCGTAGGCATGGCGGTTGACGCCAATGTGGTGATCTTTGAAAGAATCAAAGACGAACTGCGGAGCGGGCGTACTTTGCGCACGGCCATAGAAGCCGGCTTCAGGGAGGCTTTCCGGGCCATTTTTGATTCCAATGTGACCACACTGATTGCAGCCGCCGTGCTCTTCAAATTTGCCACGGGACCGGTGCGCGGTTTTGCCGTGACACTCAGCGTGGGTATTCTGGTAAGCATGTTTACCGCCGTAGTCCTGACACGGTATTTGCTGCGCATGCTGGCCGGCACCGGCCTCCTGAAGGCGGCGCCGCCGGCCCAAAAAACTGCCCGCACCAACTATGTCAGGCTGTTCAAATATACTGCTCTGTTGCCGGTAGTAATCATTGTTGCCGGGATTGTTTCCCTTTCCGTCCAGTCCCTGAATTACGGGATTGATTTTACCGGCGGGACTATTTTTCAGCTTGACCTTGGCCGGCCTTTTACCCTTGAGGAAGTGCGGGAAACGCTGGAGCCCCTGGGCCTGTCCGGTGCCCAAATCCAACAATTGGAAGCGGCAGGCTCCGCCGAAGGTGAGACACATGAACTGCTGCTGCGGACGCCGGAGCTTTCCGACAGCGAGCAGGACAAGCTGTTTGCCACTTTTCAGGAACGCTTCGACCTGCCGGAGGAGGCGCTTTTGCGTGTGGAAAACGTAGGCGCGGTAGTGGGAGACGAACTGCAGCGGCAGGCGCTGATCGCTTTGCTTATTGCCAGTGTCTGCATGGTGCTTTATATTACTGTCCGCTTTGAATACCGCTTTGCCATCGCAGCCATCATTGCTCTGCTGCATGATGTGCTGATGATGATCGTTTTCTTCTCCTTCCTCCGCCTGGAAGTCAACAGCACTTTTATTGCCGCCGTGCTCACCATTGTGGGTTACTCCATCAACGATACCATTGTCATTTATGACCGCGTCCGGGAAAATTTGAAACGTGCACGCAAAGAGGAAACGGCGGCAGTGGTGAATGACAGTATCAGTCAGACGCTGATGCGTTCAATCAACACTTCGCTGACCACGCTGCTGGTGCTGATTACGCTGCTTATCTTTGGCGGCGTTACCGTGCGTCCTTTCATCGTTGCACTTCTGATTGGCGTCGTGTGTGGCGTTTATTCTTCCGTTTTTCTTGCGGCTCCCCTGTGGCTGCGGCTGCGTGAGCGCAGCGGCAGGAAAATGAAAACGGCGTAAAGCTTTGTCTGGCCCGACTGCCTCCGGCGGTCGGGCTATTTTCTTACTGCAGGATTTGACACCCTTGTGACGAATCTTTACCTGCAGGGGAAATTTTTGATAGGAGTTTTTTTATGGCAGCAAACAACTGGCCCTGGTACGTACCACCGGCAGACGAAAAGATCATCGATATTCTGGCAAAGGAACTGGGAATACACCGCCTGACGGCGGCCGCCCTCTACCAACGGGGAATCCGCACACCCCGGGAGGCGGAAGTTTTTCTTGCTTCCGACCTGTCCAGCCTAGGGAACCCCTTCTTGCTGGCCGGGGCTGAGACGGCGACGAAGCGGCTGGCACGGGCGGTGGCTGCACGGGAGCAAGTCCTGGTTTGCGGCGATTATGATGTGGACGGCATTACCGCCACGGCGCTGCTGGTCCTCGTGCTGCGAGAATTGGGACTGGCAGTGGAATACTATATCCCGAGCCGCTTCACGGAGGGATACGGCCTGCAGGCGGAAAGCCTGCGGCGATTTGCCGGCCGGGGCGGCAGACTGGCCGTGACGGTGGACTGCGGCATCAATTCCTTTGCGGAAATGCAATTGGCAAAAGATTTGGGCCTGGACCTAATCATAACCGACCATCACACCTGTTTTCCGGGAGAGCGCCCGGCACTGGCCGTGCTGAACCCGAAACAGGAACACTGCCACTATCCGGACAAACAGCTGGCCGGTGTCGGGGTGGCTTTTACTTTGCTGCGGGCACTTTTTGCCCGTCTTGGCCTGCCTGCTGAAAGGTTGTATAATTATCTTGACCTGGTGGCGCTGGGGACTATTGCCGATGTGGTCCCGCTTTTGGGGGAAAACAGAATTTTAGTAAAGCACGGCCTTGCGTACCTGGCTCATACAGCCCGCCCCGGCCTGCAGGAGCTCATCCGCCTGGCCGGTCTGCCGGAGCAGCGTCTTACCGCCAGGCAGGTAGCTTTTATCCTGGCCCCGCGGCTTAACGCGGCAGGCCGCCTGGGTGAAGCGGGACCGGCGGTGGAAATGCTGCTGGCGGAGGGTGAAGAAGCAAAAGCTCTTGCCGTAGAGCTGGATGATTTAAACCGGCGGCGCCAGCAGATTGAAAAAGCTATCCTGGCGGAGACGCAGCTTTTGGCTGCGACAGAGGCAGATGCCCCTGCCCTGGTGCTGTGGCGGGAAGGCTGGAACCCGGGAGTGATCGGCATTGTGGCAGGCAGGCTGGCAGCCGACTACGGCCGGCCGGTGGCACTGATTGCGCTTGACGGCAAGGAAGGCCGCGGCTCCATCAGAACGGCGCCCGGTTATGATGTGATTGCCGCTTTACACGAGTGCGCCGACCTACTGGAACATTACGGCGGCCATCCGGAAGCGGCCGGTTTTACCCTGTCCGCCGACAGGCTGGAAGCTTTCCGTGCCGCTTTTTGCCGGGCTGTAGCCGCCCGCAGGCCGGAGGAAATGCTTGTGCCGGTGGAGGCGGAAGCAAGCCTGGCGGAAATGGATGTGTCCCTGGCGGCCGAACTGGCAGCTTTGGAACCGTTCGGGCACGGCAATCCGGAACCGCTTTTTCTGCTGCAGGATCTGGAGGTGTACAGCACGCGCCGCGTGGGTGCAGGCGGTGAACATCTGCGCCTCTTTCTCTGCCAGGGCGGTGACAGTCAGACTGCCATTTTTTTTGGCGGGAGCGGCCAGGAGCTGCCTGCGGGAGAGTGGATTGAAGCGGTTGTGTCACCTTGTTTAAACATCTGGCAGGGCCGGGAAGAACTGTCGCTGGTAATCAGGGATTTGCGCCTGCAGGAGCCCGACAGGCAAGCTGTTGTTTGTGACAGGCGCGGCCTGCGTCAGAAGGAACAATTCCTGGCAGAGCTGGCGCGGCGCAAGCGCGTGCTTGTCTGGGTCAATACGAAGGCGGTGAAAGAAGCCTTGTCCGCCGCCCTGCCCGGACGGGCACAGGTTACACAGCTGGGCAGGGATGTGGAGGAGGCGGCATGCGACGCCCTGGTACTGTATCATATCCCGTATGACAGGGAAGCTTTTGAAACGCTGCTGGCCGCTGTCCGCTTCAGCGGCTCGCCCCGCGTTTATCTCTGCTTTGGGCATGAGGAGCTTGTCCTGAATGAAAAAATATTTGCCGCCACCTTTCCTGGAAGGGAAACACTGCTGAAGCTGGCAAGCTATCTTTCCCCACGGGGGGAAAAGCCAGCTCTGTCCCGGATCAAACGCTGTGTGTCTTTCCCGGTGACTTCCTACCTTTTGGAGCAGACGCAGGCGGTGCTGGCAGAACTGGCTTGCGGGTTGGCAGAAAAGGACTGGCCGCCTACGCAGCAGCAGCTGCTGCAATTTTCTGATACCTACCGCCGCCTGGCGGAGGCGCTGGCACGTTTCCGTACATACCAGAACTTTTGGTGGCGAGCCACTGCAGAGGAGCTGTCCCGCTACCTGGTGCAGCCGGAGAGCCTGAATCCGGAGCTGGAGGAGAAATTCACGGATGACTTTGCAAGCACTCAAAGAGCAAATTAAAAAATACTACCCGGTTGAACCCGATCTGGCCCTGTTGGAGCGGGCATACCGCTTTGCCGTCAATGCCCACCAGGGGCAAAAGCGTTTTTCCGGTGAATTATATATAACCCATCCGCTGGGTGTCGCTCAGATCCTGGCCGAGCTGGAACTGGACCTGGATACCATTATTGCGGGGCTATTGCATGATGTGGTGGAGGACACGGAAGTAACCCTCGAGCAGATTGAAAAAGAATTCGGCCCCGATATCGCCATGCTGGTGGACGGCGTGACCAAATTGTCCAAGCTGGAGTTTAAATCTAAGGAAGAGCGCCAGGCGGAAAACCTGCGGAAAATGTTTCTCGCCATGGCCAAAGACATCCGGGTGCTGTTAATCAAGCTGGCGGACAGGACGCATAATATGCGCACCTTGAAATACCTGACATCCATCAAGCAGCAGGCTATTTCCCGGGAAACGCTGGAGATTTATGCTCCGCTGGCGCACCGCCTGGGGATTTACAAGATAAAGTGGGAGCTGGAGGATTTGGCTTTCCGTTTCCTGGAGCGCGACCATTACTATGCCCTGGTGGATAAGCTGGCGAAAAAAAGGCGCGAGCGGGAAGCCTTTATCAACCAGGCAATTGCCATGCTACAGCCCAAGCTGGAGGAAGTGAATATCAAGGCCAATATCTCCGGCCGTCCCAAGCATCTCTACAGCATCTGGCAGAAGATGAAGGAACAAAACAAGGAGTTCCATGAGATTTATGACCTGACTGCCATCCGCATTATCGTTGATTCGCTAAAGGACTGCTACGGCGCCCTGGGAGTTGTCCATACCCTGTGGAAGCCTATTCCCGGCCGGTTTAAGGACTATATCGCCATGCCCAAGCCCAATATGTACCAGTCACTGCATACTCTGGTCATGGTGGGTAAAAATGAGCTTTTGGAAGTCCAAATCCGTACCTGGGACATGCATCGGACGGCGGAATACGGCATTGCAGCCCACTGGCGCTATAAAGAAAAAAAAGACAGCAAACAGGATGCGGAATTCGAGAGGAAGCTATCCTGGCTGCGGCAGATCATGGAATTGCAGCAGGATTCCCGGGACGCTTCCGAATTTATGGAAAATGTCAAGCTTGACCTGTTTGCCGACGAAGTGTTTGTTTTCACGCCCAAGGGGGATGTCATCGACCTGCCTGCCGGCTCTATCCCCCTGGATTTTGCCTATAAAATCCATACCGACATCGGCCACCGCTGCATTGGCGCCCGCGTCAACGGCCGCCTGGTGCCGCTGGATTATGAACTGAAAACAGGCGACATTGTGGAAATTTTGACATCAAAACAGGGATCGCCCAGCCGCGACTGGCTGAATATGGTGAAGAGCTCCGGGGCCAGGGCGAAAATTAGGGCATGGTTTAAAAAGGAGCGGCGTGAGGAAAACCTGGCCAAAGGCAAGGAACTGCTGGAGAAGGAACTGCGCAGGCAGGAGCTGGATCCGCCGTCTTACCTGAAACCTTCCCTGGTGGCGGAGATTGGCAAAAAATTCAACTTGCACAGCGAGGAAGACGTCTATGTGGCGGTGGGGCTTGGTGGCATTTCGCCGCAGCAGGCGGTCGCCCGCCTGAAGGAAGAATACCGCAAAAAATACGGACAGCCGGAGCAGGAGGAAACGGTCCGCGAGTTTAAGCCGCAGAAGGCTGAAAGCAAAACGGGCAGGGGAGTCCGCATTGCCGGCATTGACAATGTGCTTTTGCGTTTTGCCAAATGCTGCACTCCCGTTCCCGGGGACAGCATTGTGGGGCTTGTAACCAGGGGCCGCGGCGTTTCCGTGCACCGCAGCGACTGCCCGAATCTGAAGCAGGTCGATCCGTCGCGCCTGCTGGAGGCGGCCTGGGAGGAGAGTGCGGAAGGATCCTACCCTGTGGAAATTGAAGTTTCTGCCATGGACAGGCACCAGATCCTGTCGGACGTAGTTAATGCGGTGGCGGAAACAAAAGTCAACATTACCGCGCTTAACGCCCGCAGCAACAGGGACGGGACGGCTACGATCTACATGACTGTGACGGTAATGGACGTAAACCACCTGGAGAATGTTATCAACCGCATCAACAGGGTGCGGGACGTTTATTCAGTGCACCGCCTGCACGGTTGAGCACTGCTGCCCGGCAAGCGGCCGGGCTGTTTTCAGGCAAAGGAGAGTGGTTTTAATGCGCGCCGTCTTGCAGCGCGTAACTTCAGCCCGGGTAACGGTAGGCGAAGAAGAAACTGGCAGCATCGGGCAGGGGCTTTTAATCCTGCTGGGAGTGCATGGGGACGACACGGAAGAAGATTTGCAGTACTTGGCGGAAAAATGCGCCAACCTGCGGATCTTTCCTGATGCGGCAGGCAAAATGAACCTGTCCCTGTTGGATATTGGGGGCAGTGCGCTGGTGGTCTCCCAGTTTACCCTGTATGCCGATACAAGACGCGGCCGCCGCCCCGGCTTTACGGGCGCCGCGGAGCCCAAACTGGCGGAACAAATGTATGAAAAATTCTGCAACCGGCTCAGGGCGCTGAAAATCCCAGTAGCCACGGGCCGTTTCGGCGCCTATATGGCTGTCAGCCTGGTTAATGACGGCCCTGTAACCATCATTCTTGATTCGGCGGAACGCAAGCAAAATTAAAGGAGCATCCGCGAGGATGCTCCCGTCATTTTCCGGCGCGCCGTCCGGCCGGCAATTAACGCCGGCTTTTGTTTTTCACCAGATGTGTCAGGAAGAAAAAGGCCGCGCCTACCAGTACGATGGCCGGACCGGTGGCAAAACCGCAGTAGTAGGAAAGAATCAGGCCGCTAATGCCGGATGCGAGTGCAAAGAAAAGGGCCCACAGGTGGTATTCTTTCATGTTGTGTGCCAGGTTGCGGCCGGCCGCCGCCGGTAAAATCAGCAGGGAATTGATGAGCAAAATGCCGATCCATTTGATGGAGACGGTCACGGTAATGGCAATTACAATAATAAAAATGCTTTCCAGAAGGCGGACCGGGATATGCCGCGTCCTGGCCAGGGACATGTTGACTGTCATGGCCAAAAGCCTGTTGTAGCCTGCAAGGTACAGCAGGATGACGGCAAGAAAAACGGCAAAAAGCATCCCCACTTCCTGCGGCCTGATGGTCAGGATATCCCCGATCAGGTAGGTGGAGTACTTGGCAAAGGCACCCCGGGAGGAAAGCAGTACCAGCCCCAGGGCAACGGCGGTGGAGGAAAAAACGCTGATCACGGTATCGCCGGCGGCGGCGCGCGTCCGCCTGATCATGTTGAGCAGCCAGGCAAAGATTATGGCAAAAAGCACGGTGGCAAGCGTTGTCTCGGCAATACCCAGCAGCATGCCGGCGGCAATGCCCGTCAGGGCGGAATGGCCCAGTGCATCAGAGAAAAAGGCCAGTTTGTTTTCCACCACCATGGTGCCGATGAGGCTGAAAAGCGGTGCCAGCAGCAGGACGGCCAGGAAGGCGTTTTTCATAAAATCATATTTAATCCAGGAAAAGGGCAGTAGTATTTCCAGCACGGAATATAAATGCTCCATCAGCAGTGGACCCCGCTTTGCGCAAAGTATGTGAAAGTATCCCGGAAAGCACGGCTGTTGAGCACTTCTTCCGCCGTGCCTTTGGCGAGGATAGTTCTGTCCAGCAGGATAACCTGGTCGGCATGTTCCCGTACCAGGGGCAGGTCGTGCGAAACAAGCAGAATGGTAATGTCCTTGTCTTTTTTCAGCTGCGTCAGCTGTTGAAAAAGAATAGCCAGGCCGTTTCTGTCAATGCCGGAGGCAGGTTCATCCAGGATTAACAGCTCGGGCACCGGGAAGACGGCCAGTGCCAGCATGACACGCTGCAGTTCCCCGCCGGACAGGTCGCAGAGGCGGCTGTCCAGGTGTTCCTCCACGCCAAAGAGATTCAGCTGGGCGGCGATGGTGCGGGCCAGGTCTTTCTTTTTGCCGAAAAAAACCGGCCGGGCGGAAAGAAAGGCGGCAATCAAGTCGTAGACGGTAACCGGTGAATTCTGTTCCATATTGATTTGCTGCGGGACATAGCCGATGCGCAATTTGCGCTGCTTTCCCTCGGGAGTATGAAAGGCAACGGTGCCCGTATGGGAATATTCGCCGAGCAGTGCTTTCAGCAAGGTTGTCTTTCCGGCGCCGTTGCGCCCAATCAGCGCAGTCAGTTCACCGCAGTTTAAAGTAAAATCAATATCGTACAGGATCACGTTTTTCCCCAAGGTAACGCCCAGGTTGCTGATGGTGGTGCGGCAGGTGCCCGCAGTGTGATGTCTGCTCATTGCAAAGCCTCCAAAAGCGTCGCCAGGTTCTTTTCCATGGCCGCCTCATATGCGTCTTTCCGGTATTCACCGGTCACAACCGGGTCCAGCGTGTAAACTTTGGCTCCCGTTTCCCGGGCGATTGTCTCCGCCACGGCGGAAGAATACTGCGGTTCGGCAAAAAGGGCCTGGCATCCCGTTTTACGCACCGTATCAATAATACGGGCTATTTCCTCCGGGGAGGTTTCCGTTCCCGGTTCCTGCGCAATGACGGCGGCTATTTCCAGGCCAAATTCCTTGGCAAAATAGGGAAAAGCTTCATGAAATGTGATAATGCGGCGTTCCTTGATGCCCCGGAGCTGCTCATGCATTTTGCTTTGCAGCGCTTTCAGCCTGTCGGTGTATTGTGCCAGGTTTTGCTTGTAAAGTTTTGCATTGCCGGGATCGGCCGCCATCAACCCGGCGGCGATATTTTCCACATAATCCATGTAATTGGCAACGCTAAGCCAGACATGGGGATTGCCCCCGCCGCTTTGCCGGTCATGCCCCTCTTCATCTTTTGCTGGTTCGTTTCCGGTTTCATTTTCCGG
>JAAYMN010000071.1 GCA_012521345.1 Bacillota bacterium | reverse complement strand
TTTTAGTTAATGAACGTTCACTAATTTAAGTTCAGCAGCAACCGGCAGAATTGTCAGTGCAATTTTGAAAAATTTTTTTTTCATGATTATTGCATCAGGCAGCTTCTCAGCTTATGCAAGACCAACACACATAATTTTCCAGACTGCATTATATTATATTGTCAGGCGTTGAAGATAATGCTTCCTCTTTTCCGGCAGAAAACGCAGTACGGACACTGTCACTTATGGAGCATTCTGCTGGAAGCGGATTGCCTTACCTGCCGGGCAATGGTATGATTGAGTTATCAGAAAATTATTATGTCTTTTGCAGCAAAGAAGCAACGCTCCATCCCGCCATGAAAATAATATTTGGAGGTAGATGCCAGATGAAAGAGGGAAAACGTTTTATTGATTTTCACTCCGCGCCGTTCGGCAGAAAAGGCTCGTTTTTTATTGTGCAGCAAAGCGATACCGGCCGGGACCATTTCGGGGCCGCCGACCTGTGGGTGGGAACGACCCGCTCCATCGGGTACGGTTATTCCGGTCTGGATACCACAAACAGAGTCATGAAAATCTCACTGGAAAAAGACGGCAAGCCCGTCCCCTTCGCGGTTTCCAACACCCCCGCCGAAATTATTCTTGAGTCTGATTACGGCAACATGCATATCTGCATTGCGGAATACAACCTGCTGCAGTTCCACTCGGAAGACGGTCTTTCGCTGGTCTTAAATGCTCCCCTGACGGCATTTCACGCGGCAGTCAGGGACATGCTGGACGGTTCGTGGCTGCTTACTACATACAAGAGCGCCGTCAACTGGCTTTTTGTCCCCGTCAGGGGAAGCTGCGTCATGGACGCACCATACGACTGGCGCGCCATGCGGAACCTTTACATGCACGGCACGTGGCACCCGGATGAAAAGGGCGTCCTTGACCTTGCCGTGGAAGAATTTGAACTGGATTCCAAAAGGCGCCCCTCCTACCCGGATTATAAATCCTCAGTCGCCGCCGTTATGGCAGACTTCGAGCAGTACAGGGATACATGCTTCCCCGAACTCCCCGCAGAGTTTGCCAAAAGCCGCGACAAGGCGGCGTGGATGATCTGGTCGCACACGCGCGTGCCGCAGCCGCGTAGCCTGATTAAGCGGGAAATGATCATCATGATGCACAAGATGTTTGGCCAATGTTATTGCTGGCAGCAGGCCTTCCATGCCATGGCCCACTGCAGAAACGTTGATTTCGCCTGGAACCTCCTGGAATCCATTTTTGACTATCAGGATCCCGAAAATGGCCAGATCCCCGACCATATTGACGAGCTCGACATCACATTTCTTACCTTCAAGCCGCCCATCTATGGCGTTGCCCTTAACTGGCTGCTGGACCGGTGCGACCTGTCCGTCATTTCCCGGGAGCGCAAGGAACAGCTGTATGAGAAAGTGGCCAAGCTTTACCGGTTCTTTTTTACTTACCGTGATCTGGACGGGGACGGCCTGCCGGAGTATCATCAGTGCGACGAGACGGGCTGCGAAGACACCTCCATGTGCATCAAAGGCCTGCCGCTGGCCTGCCCGGAGCTGGCAGCCTACCTGGTCAGCATGGCGGACGCCCTGTCACGGCTCGCCGCCCTGCTGGGGCGGGAACAGGAGGCCAAAGCGTGGGATGAAGAAGCAGGAGCGCTCAGCGACAGGCTGCTGAAGACTTTCTGGACGGGCGAGCGCTTTGTCGCCTTCCATGCGGGGACCAAGGAAATTATCTCAACCGGCTCCATCTCCTTCTTCACCCCGCTGGTTATGGGCAAACGCCTGCCGCCGCATATTGTCGATATCCTTGTTAAAAAACTGTTCACGGAAAACGTGCATATCTCCCCCTACGGTATTCCCTCGGAAGCACTGGACAGCCCGTATTTTGCACATGGCTGGTCGAAAGGCACCATCCAGTCGCCGACAACGTGCCTTGTTGCACTGGGTCTTGCTTTTTGCGGCCGCAGGGAAGAAGCACGCGAAGTTGCGCTCCGCTACGCGCGTGCCGTGCAGCAGGCCGGCTTTTACCATATGATCGACCCGCTTACCGGCGTCGGCAATGACAATGCGATCGGGGTTCACAAAGTACAGCACTGGGCAGCCTGGACGGCCGGCGTTTTTGCCCTGCTGGCGGGGTATTTATGCTGAACGTCACACCCGTGATAACATAAATCTTAAAAAAGGAGGACCATGAAATGGCAAATCTCAGAGAGCAATTAAAAGAAAAATTTATGTTCGAGTTGAAGCCGCTCTCGCCTGCACCTTTCCCGCAGCTTAAGGCACCTTGCATGGTACACATCAACAAGGAACAGAATATCGATCTGAGCTGGTGGGCAATTACGGAGCCGCTGGTCTGGGAGAAGGAACCCTTCCGGCATGATTTTGACCAGTTTTTATTCTTTGCCGGCAGCGGGACATCCATGGATGAACTCGGCGGCGTTGTGGAGCTTCATTTGGGTGATGAAAACGCCAATATGGAAAAGTTTATCATCACCAAACCGACTCTCGTTTACGTTAAAGCGGGTTACTATCATTGCCCCCTTATTTTCCGGGAAGTATATGATCCCCAAAAGCCGATCTTTTTCAATGACATTTCACTGGCCGGCGTTTACAGAAAATATAAACCCGGCAGCGACCAGCC
>JAAYMN010000070.1 GCA_012521345.1 Bacillota bacterium | reverse complement strand
TCCGCCATCCTTGACCAGCAGCCTGTGTTCCATGCTTTTCTGCAGCCCCTTATGATGGTATAATATGGTTAAACTCCGCAGTTTGCGGCATTAAGCAAGTGGTGGTGATTAAATTGTTCTTTTTGGGCTGCAGTGCCGGCAGCGGCAAGACAGGCCAGGGCAGGGAGCGAGGAATAGATCCCGTGGTATCAACCGAGTGGCTGGCCCAAAACAGCAAGCTTGAAAATCTTGTCATTCTTGATGTTAGACCTGCCGAAAATTATGAAAGCGGGCATATACCGGGCTCTGTCAATGCACCTGTGGCCCGCTGGATTACGGAAAGGGACGGCCTTGATCTGGAACTTCCGGAAAAGGAAGACCTTTTTTCTCTCATTGGAGCCTGCGGTATAACGGAATCATCACTGGTAGTCCTGGTATCAGCGCTGCCCGGCCCCGGTGAGCCTCCCTATCCCCTGGCTGACTGTAACCGGGTGGCTGATACGCTTATCTATGCAGGCGTAAAAAATGTGGCAGTTCTTGACGGGGGCTATGACAAATGGGTTGCCGAGGGCAGGCAGGTCACTGCGGATATGCCAAAAATTAAGGCGGTTGCTTATACCGGCACAGTGAAAGAGGATATGTTTGTTCCCCTGGATTATGTGCAAAGCCGTATCGGCAAGGCAGTTCTGATTGATGCCAGAGACGCTGCGGTATACGCCGGAGAGATTATTGAGCCTTATACAACCAAGGGTGGTCACATACCCACCGCCAAATCTTTGCCGGCGCGCAGTATCTGGAATGAAAACTGGCTTTATAAAGACAAGGACGAATTAAGCAGGCTGGCTTCCGCAGCAATTGGCGGCCGGGACAATGAGGTAATCATCTACTGCGGCGTGGGCGGTTATGCAAGTTCCTGGTGGTTTGTCCTCACTCAGATGCTTGGTTATCAGAACGTCAAGTTTTATGACGGTTCGGCCCAGGAATGGACCAAGTACCACGATATGACGCTGGATTAGAGAAATCCCGCGCCCGGTTTGCGGGTGGCGTTCTCCCTTGATGGCAGCGGTTTGCAGCCTTTGCCGGATAGGGAGTTTTATTTTTGGCGCTGCGGCCGTTCCCTGCAGCTTTGGCGGGGCAGCAAAAACTTGGCAAAAAAAAAACAGACACCTGTGGCAGGCATCTGTTTATACTTCGATAATTGTTGCTTGCAAGTGACGGGGCAATTATTTTTTTTGCCGGGATCGACCCAGTCAAGATCGCTGCGTGCTTTGCCGAACGGTTCGCCGCCCTCGGGTATCCCCCACATTGGCATTTCCATTTTACGGGCGGCGGCTTTCGCTTCCCGCTCAGCCGCAGTCAGCGTATTGCTTCTTTTTTTCCGGCAGGTACAGCAAACCGGCTGGAGTTATAATAGTAAGAAGCTGTATATTGCCGAAATATTAGAGAAAGTAACAGGGTGCAGGGGAGTCAGGAGTACATGAAGGTTACTGTAAAGGTTTAGGATGAGAATATAAATTTTATGTATAATTTTGGATGTCAAAGGAGGTGGTGATTGTGAAAGAGTTTTTTGGTGCATTTATAGCAGCTTTATTTGGTATCCTTTCATCACTATTTTTAGATTATTTAAAGAAGAAAAACGAACAGCAAAAAGCATTAAGAACGGTTGTTAGTGAGTTGGAAAGAATTAATAGGTTTTTGGAGAATTATGCAGTTCTCATAAAAAATAGCATGCATGGAGGCTTTGTTTTTAACAAAATCCTATCATCAAATAGTTGGAGAAATTGTAAACACATACTAATGGACATTGTTAAAAAAGATAACATTAAGGAAATTGAGAACATCTATTTTTTTTGTGAGGAATCTGATAGAAAAATGGAATTGGCAATTCAGGCTGAAATGTTAGGTAACACTGGATTAAAAAATGAATTCTTAAAATTCTTTTGGGGGATGATAGATCTCAATATTATTAGCAAAGATAGCAAAGATTGCATGTTAGATAAAGTAATAAAATTAACTAATGAGTTAAAAAAACAGATAAAGTGACTGACGTAGTGAGCGAGACCGACTTACCCGGATAATGGGTAAGGGCGGCTTTTCTTTTAGGAGGGGGTACAGAAAAAAGTAAAATTTAGATGTGGAAGCCAGTATATACAATATCACAAACCAATTATAAACCAAGAGACATTTACATGAGCAAAGTCAAGACATCTTCGAAGGAAATAAACTTTACCCGCCTGGGAGACAATAAAGGAGGGATTGCTGTAACAGTGGAGAGCAAAGCGAAAAAACAGTTAACAAAAGGGTGAAGACCATGGCCAGAAAAGAAACGATGGACGGCAACCAGGCGGCGGCCTACGCCTCGTATGCTTTTACGGAAGTGGCCGCCATTTACCCCATAACTCCCTCTACGCCAATGGCGGAAAAAGTCGAGGAATGGTCGGCGCACGGGAAACGGAATTTGTTCGGGCAGCCGGTTAAAGTTGTGGAAATGCAGTCGGAGGCAGGAGCTGCCGCGGCCATGCGGGGCGCTTTGCAGTCGGGAGTGCTGGCGGCCACCTATACTGCTTCGCAGGGCTTGCTGCTGATGATTCCCAGCCTTTACAAAATGGCCGGGGAGCTTTTGCCGGGAGTATTGCATGTGGCGGCCCGGGCTGTTGCCGCCCAGGCTTTGTCCATTTTTGGCGATCACCAGGATGTAATGGCCTGCCGGCAGACAGGTGCAGCCCTGCTGGCGTCGGCCAATGTGCAGGAAGTGATGGACCTGGCCTGCATTGCCCACCTGTCCGCCATTCAGAGCAGGATTCCTTTTATCCACTTTTTTGACGGTTTCCGGACCTCCCATGAATACCAGAAGATTTCCGTTCCTGACTATGAAGAGCTGAGGCAGCTCCTTGATTCTGAGGCCATTGAAGCGTTCAGAAACAGGTCCTTAAACCCCGAGCGGCCTGTAGTGCGGGGGACAACCCAGAACCCGGACATCTATTTTCAAATGCGGGAGAGCGCCAACCCCTACTATGACGCCGTTCCCGGCATTGTCCAGAATTATATGGACAGGCTGGCGGCTGTCTGCGGCCGTAGCTACTTGCTGTTTGAATACTACGGGGCAAATGATGCCCAAGATGTAATTGTGGCCATGGGCTCCGTCTGCGATACGCTTCAGGAGACTGTTGACTACCTGCTGGCGCGGGGGGAGAAAGTCGGGGCGGTAAAAGTAAGATTATACAGGCCGTTTTCCGTGGAGCATTTTCTTGCCGCCCTGCCCCGGTCCGTCAAAAAGATTGCAGTGCTGGACAGGACAAAGGAGCCCGGTTCCGCCGGCGAGCCGCTGCTTCTGGATGTTGTCAAGGCCTGCAGCAGCCTGCCGGAGATGCCGCTGGTCGTCGGCGGCAGGTACGGCCTGTCTTCCAAGGATACAAGGCCGTCGCAAATTATTGCCGTCTATAACAACCTGAAAAAAGAAAACCCCAGGGAGCGCTTTACCATCGGCATCGTGGATGATGTCACCCGCCTGTCGCTGCCGGAAGAGGAGACGGTGGATACAACGCCGGAAGGGACAATCAGCTGCAAGTTCTGGGGGCTGGGTTCGGACGGCACTGTGGGCGCCAATAAAACGGCCGTTGAAATTATCGGCGACAGGACGGACTTGTTTGTTCAGGCTTATTTCTCCTATGACAGCAAAAAATCGGGCGGGACAACTGTTTCACACCTGCGCTTCGGCAAAAAACCCATCAGGGCGCCCTACCTGGTTTACGATGCCGACTATATTGCCTGCCATAACAAGGCTTTTGTCAACCAGTATGATTTGCTGAAAGGACTGAAGCCGGGAGGCACATTTGTCCTGAACTGCCCGTGGCGGGTGGAGGAGCTGGAAGAGAAGCTGCCTGCCGCCCTGCGGCGCAGCCTGGCCGCCAAGAAAGCAAACTTTTACCTGATTGATGCCCTGGCTATTGCCAACAAAGCCGGCTTGGGCAACCGCATCAACATGATCATGCAGGCGGTCTTTTTCAAACTGGCCAATGTGCTGGATGTCAATGAAGCCCTTGGCTACCTGAAGGAAGCCATTGCCGATCTGTACAGGAAAAAGGGGCGGGAGATCGTGGCCATGAATCACGCGGCGGTGGACCGGGCCCTGGACAGGCTGGTCAGGGTGGATGTGCCGGAGGCGTGGCTGCATGCAGAAGATGAACCTCCGCCGGAAAAGGAGGAGCCTGCTTTCGTCAAGAACATCCAGCGGCCCATGGCCAGGCATGAGGGCGACGAGCTGCCGGTCAGCGCCTTTGCCGGGATGGAGGACGGCACCTTCCCGCTCGGGACAACGGCGTATGAAAAACGCGGCATTGCCCCCATGCTGCCCCAGTGGCAGGCCGACAGGTGCATTCAGTGCGGGATGTGCAGCTTTATTTGCCCCCACGCCACCATCCGGGGCTTCCTCTTAAACGATGAAGAGGCAAAAAGGGCGCCTGCCGGCTTTATCACAAAAAATGCCGCCGGCAAAGGGCTTGCCGGCCTGCACTACCGGGTGCAAATAGCCCCCCTGGATTGCACGGGCTGCGGCAACTGCGCCGACATCTGCCCGGCGAAAGGAAAAGCTTTAATCATGCAGCCTGCGGAACAGGAAATTGCCAGGGAAGCTGCAAACTGGGAGTTTGCCCTGACGGTTGCGGCCAAGGACGACCTGCTTGACCCGCGCACTGTGAAAGGCAGCCAGTTTGTCAGGCCACTCCTGGAATTCAACGGTGCCTGCCCGGGCTGCGGTGAAACGCCGTATATCCGCCTCCTGACGCAGCTCTTCGGCGACAGGATGATGATAGCCAATGCCACCGGCTGTTCCTCCATCTGGGGCGCTTCCGCCCCGTCCATTGCCTATACAACCAATGCCGCCGGCAAAGGACCCGCCTGGATCAACCCGCTTTTTGAGGATGCGGCCGAATTTGGCTTCGGCATGCTCCTGGGCGTGAAGCAGGCCCGGGAGCGTTTGGCCGGCTTGATCCGGGAAGCCCTCGTGTTGCCGTTGGAAGCAAAAGTGAAAGCAGCTTTTGCCCGCTGGCTGGAGTTTAAGGATGACGGGAACGGGTCAAGGGAGGCGGCAGAAGAGATTTTATCAGTCCTGGAGAAGAGCAGGGACAAAGAGAGGCCGCAAATCCTGGAGATCCTGAAAAACAAAGATTTTCTGGTGAAAAAATCCGTCTGGGCCATCGGCGGTGACGGCTGGGCTTACGATATCGGCTACGGCGGTTTGGATCACGTCCTGGCCTCGGGAGAGGATATCAATATTTTTGTGATGGATACGGAAGTTTATTCCAATACTGGCGGCCAAAGCTCAAAGGCGACCCCCGCAGCAAGCGTGGCCAAGCTGGCGGCGGCGGGCAAAAGAACACGCAAGAAAGATCTGGGCCTGATGGCCATCACATACGGCAATGTCTATGTGGCCCAGATTGCCATGGGAGCGGATATGGGCCAGACAATAAAAGCCATGGTGGAAGCGGAAAGCTACCCCGGCCCGTCGCTGATTATTGCCTATGCTCCCTGTATCAGCCACGGGATCAAGACCGGCATGGGCACAAGCATCCTGGAGGAGAAGCGGGCGGTCGAGGCGGGATACTGGCATCTTTACCGCTACAACCCGGCCCTGCGCCGGGTGGGCAAAAACCCCTTCGTTCTTGATTCCAAAGAGCCGAAGGCCGATTTTTTGGCGTTTATTCAGGGCGAAATCCGCTATTCTCAGCTGAAAAACGTCTTCCCCGAATATGCGGACAGTTTGTATATGTCGGCTGCGGAGCATGCGCAGGAAAGATACCGCCGCTACAGGCTGCTGGCGGAAAAAGAAATACTTTAGCAAAAAGGGAAAACCCGGGCCGCCGCGGCGGCCCGGGTTATTTTTGATTGCTGTCCGCATACTCTTTGGCATTGAGAATATCAATTTCATCCGGCATGTTGACTTTGGAAACTGGCTTCATGTCTTCCAGATTGGCCCAGGCTGCCGTATCGTGCCTTTCAACCGGGCTTTCCATGCGGAAGTCCTTTCTTTTGTTTTTTGCCATGCCGATCCTCCTTTTTTGTCCTGGCATTTTTGCCTGTGTGCAGTACTTTTAGTCTGCTATGCTTGAACTGCTTTATGCATGACAATAATACCTGCAGTTTGCCGCTCCTGGTGCAGCAGCCGTAAAAATCCCCTTTTTAGGGGGTTGGAAATTGCCGTCATTTTTAGACGTATATGCAGTTTAATTGTCATTTTCCCTGGCTTTTTGCAGGAATCCACCGGAAGAAGGCGGCAGGATCCGGGCTGCCTGCTTATTGACAAAACAAATTTTGTTAATTATCATAATTGTGAGAGCTTTGTTTCAGTCTACATAATTATCGGACATGCTGCGAGTGCCACCACGAGCTGTTTGAAAATTCCCTGACAGCGCGTTACGGTGGCCTTGAAGCCGCGTCAGGCAGTTTATCTTTTTCTCAAGCTTGATGATTCCCTTTCTTGAAAAAAGTTAAAAGAGAGGAGCGAGTAAGTTGGTATTTACCCTCAATTCTCCCCCGGCAATACTTTTCGGAAGCGGGGCCGCCAAGCAGACCGGCGCCAAGGTAAAAGAGCTGGGGTGCAAGAAAGTCCTTGTCGTTCATGGTAAGTTTATTAAAAAAAGCGGTATCGCCGACCAGGTGGTTGATACTCTCCTGGCAGAGGGTATTGAGGTTGTGCGCTTCGAAGAGGTCGAACCGGATCCGCCCGATGTAATAGTTGAAAAAGGTGCCGAAATTGCCAAGGAAGCGCAGATTGACGGAATTATCGGGATTGGCGGCGGCAGTGCTCTGGATACAGCCAAGGCGATTAACGTCTTGATGGGGAACCCGGGGCCGATTGTACGCTACCATGACAAGAGCATTAAAATGAACCCCGGGAAAACCCTGGTACTATTGCCCACAACTGCCGGTACAGGCAGTGAAGCCAACTCCGTCAGCGTAGTCACCGATACAAAGAGAGGCGTCAAAGGCGGTGTCATCGGGCCGGCATGCATGCCCAACCTGGCCATTGTAGACCCCGATTTTACCCTGGGACTGTCGCCCAGTACAACCGCAATTACCGGTATGGATGCTTTCGCCCACGGTGTAGAATCCATGACTTCCGCCCTGGCCAACCCGATGGGAGACATGCTGAGTGAAAAAGTTATCTCCCTGGTGTACAAGTGGCTGCCGGTTGCGGTTAAGGACGGAAACAACCTTGAAGCCAGGACTAATTTGAGCTTTGCCGCTATGATTGCCGGCATGTCCTTTGACAATACCGTTTTGCATCTGGGCCACTCCATTGCTCACTCCATGGGTGCCGTCTACCATATTTCCCATGGTATTGCCTGCGCTCTTGCAACCCCGGTGGTAATAGAGTATATCGCCGATGTTGCCGCTGACAAGATCAAAGTGATCGGCAAAGCAATGGGCCTGGATGTCTCGGACCTGAATCCGGCAGACGCGGCAAAAGCAGTGGCCGACGCTGTCAGGGCCCTGAACAAAGAAATTGGCATCCCGACAATGACAGAACTGGGTATCGAAAAAGATACTCTGATAAAAGTAGCCGAACTGTCGGTAAACGACGATACTTATCATTTCAGGCCCAAAGAAGCTCCCAAGGAGACCATGCTGGAACTGCTGTACCGTGCATACGAATAATAAAACAAAATTATGGCAAAAACAGATGGAAATGCCGTGCCGCTTCCGCAACACGGCATTTCCTGTTTTTGGGCTGCAGCAGGCAGGATCCCTCCGGCGGAGGAGGGAAAAGGGAAAAATGATTGTTATGTTGAAAATTATACGTATATTGCGCCTGCACGGCTGGCAAAGCAAGCTGAAGGCACAGGAACAGGAGGGTGAGAATGCCGACTGTTAAGGAATGCAACGAATACGGCAGGAAGTTGGAAGAGCTGCTGCTTCTGAGATATGCACCAATTGCCATGAAGCTTTTGGCACGGGAAGAGCAGATTCCGGAGGGTGCCGTTCGCCCCAAAAAAGACCTGGGGGTTCACATGGCTTTATGCCAGGCTTTTGCCATGGTCCGCCGCCAGCGTGTCTGTCTTGCCCTGCTGAAGGAGGATCACTGGTGTGTCTGGCCGCTGATCAGCTTCGGGCTTGTTGAATTCCGCGAGGGAGAAGATTACTATGACAAGGTTGTAACTGCCAATTTCGTAGAAGACCCGGAAAAAGCGAAAGAATTTTTTGCCAAATCGTACCCGCGCCTGGGGTACGGCTCCTGTGCCGGTATGGTGATGGCTCCGCTGGCTACGGCCGGTTTCGTACCCGATTTGGTCCTGGTGTATTTGCGGCCGGCCCAGTTGCGCAGCATGCTGATGTCCGTCAAGTATAAAACCGGTGAACTGCTGGAATGCAAGCTTGATTCAGTTGATTCCTGTGTCCATTCCACCATACCGGTGATAAAAAGCGGCAAATACAATGTTACCGTCCCCGACCCGGGCGAATATGAACGAGGGCTTACAGATGAAGACGAAATGATTTTTTCCGCTCCCGGCAACAGGCTGGCAGAACTGGTCGAGGGACTGACATTGCTTGCCAAGCGCGGATTTGGCTACAGGCAGCTTTTTATGGAAATGAATGCTGATTTCCCCAGGCCCCTGTTCTACAATAATTTGTTCAAAATGTGGGGGCTGGACGAAGGGGAAATCTGGAAGCGTTAGCCTGCACCGGGGTTTAATAAGAAAGGTGGTTTGTTAATGCCGACAGTACAGGATTACAACCGTTTCGCAGAGGATTTGGCAAAGCTGCTGCTCTTGCGTACAGCTCCCATTGCCCTGAAAATGCTGGAAAAGGAGAGCGATGTCCCTGCACAAGCGCTGCGTCCCAAGCGGGACCTTGGCGAACATCTTACTCTCTGCCAGGCTTTTTCCCTGGTCAGGCGCCAGGGTAAAACTGTAGCCATGCTGAAAGAAGACCACTGGTGTGTTTGGCCTGTCATAGCGCTTGGCTTGGGGGAATGTAATGAACAATGTGTGGAAGAAGTGCACGATAAACTCTTCATTAAAGACCCTGACGTCGGCAGAGAAGTTTTTCTCAAGTTGTTCCCGCGGCTTGAGTATGGGAAATATGCCGGGCTTTTGCTCGCGCCTCTGCAAACGGCGTCTTTTATACCGGATGTTGTGCTTGTATACGCCAATCCTTTCCAGGTAAGAAGCTTGCTGTGGGTGCCGCGCTACCATACCGGGACCATCGATGACTGTGCTTTTGAAGTTGAATTTTCCTGTGTGTTTGCCACTGTTCCGGTTCTGCAGACAGGCAAGTTCCGCGCCACTTTCCCTGATCCGGGAGAATATGAGCGGGCATTTTCCGATGAGGAAGAAATGATATTATCCTTCCCCGGCAGTAAAACGGAAGAAATTGTTGCCGGGCTGAAGTATTTTGAGGAAATAAAATTCGGATATCGAAATCTGGCCAAAGTAATGAAATATGATTTCCCCCGGCCGCAGTTTTATGACGACCTCTTCAAAATGTGGGGGCTGGACCGGGGAGAGATCTGGAAACGCTAAAAGACGCACCGCCTCTTGGCAGTGCGCCTTTGTATCGTTTTTTCGCCGCCTATGCATTGTCGTAGGCTTCCATGGCGGCTGCCAGGCAGTCGGCAACGCCGTTAATGCCAACTGTCAGCAGTGTGGTCAGAATAGCGCCGCGTACTTCTTCGCGGGTTGCCCCGGCTTTCTTGGCAAATACAGCGTGGCCTGCCACCGAACCGACGGCGCCGCGGCTTGCCTGGATGGCTATGTAGACCAGCTGGAAGGTTTTTGCATCAAGCCCGCAATACTTCTGAATTGCACCGGCGTAGTCAAAAAAAGCCTGCTTGGTTTCCGGTGATTCCTTTTCCCAGACGGAAAAAAAATTAGGTTCCGACATGGCTGTAATTCCTCCTGTCCAATTTTTAACCATATTGTACCACAGAACAAGCTTTTCGGAAATGCCGCGGAAAGTGAGCTGCAATCGTGGCAAGGCAAGGGTGGATATTGTTTAATAGCGGAGAAGATGGTACTATTAGCTTATAAGACATGCTATTACACTGAGATAGTTTTCTGCACAGGGCAAGACGGCTTCTGCCGTAATTCCAAATATTATTATAAAAGGAGTGAGTGGAAGAAATGAAAGATTTTGCAGGAAAGATTGCATTTATCACAGGCGGGGCTTCCGGTGCAGGCTTCGGCCAGGCGCAAATTTTTTCCGAAGCAGGGATGAAAGTAGTTATTGCCGACCTCCGTCAGGATCACCTAGATGAAGCAATGGCTTACTTTAAAGAAAAAGGCGCGCCTGTACACCCAATCCGGCTCGATGTTACAGACCGCGAAGGTTTTGCCAGAGCTGCCGATGAAGTGGAAGAAGTGTTCGGCTCAACCCCTGACTTGCTGATTCTGACCGCCGGAGTAAATGTGTTTGGTCCGGCAGAGGCAACTACTTATGATGATTACGACTGGGTAGTGGGCGTCTGCTTTGGCGGGGTTGTGAACGGCCTTGTCACATTTGTGCCGCGTATGATAAAAGCTAAAAAAGGCGGCCATATTGCTGCAACCGTTTCCTGGGGCGCCTTTAACGCCGGCCCGACGACGGCTCCTTATTCCGCTGCCAAGGCAGCTGTACTTAATCTGATGGAAAGCTATTTCCTGGCGCTGAGGCCTTATGGTATCGGCGTTTCCGCGCTCTGTCCGGCGAACATTAAGTCCAAGATTTATGAATCGGCGATTAAAAACCGCCCCGAGCACTTGAAAAACACCGGCTTCCATGTGAGCCAAGAAACACAGGAATACTATGCTTCATTCCAGCAATACGGCATGGAGCCCCGTGATCTGGCCCTCTGGCTCAAAAAAGGCATTGAAAATGAGCAGTTTTTGATTGTTCCGTATCCCAGCGGGCCAAGAATGGTGGAGCTTGCCTTGCGGCGCTTTGTCGACTATGCCAGCCCTGAAGGGATGAAACGCTGGGAAGAGCGCCTGAAGCAGCCTCCCACGGAGGAAGAGCTGCAACACATAAGAGAACGGGAAGGCTACGACCCGGTAACTGGTCCGAAGATGATGCAGAACGCGGTAGGTTTTGGTAAAGCCAGGAAAGACCTCGACTGGATTGACCCAAACAAAAAAGCTTAATTTAAAGCTTGCATTGCTGCCGCCTCGGGCGGCTTTTTTTGCGGTAAATTATCCCGGGGGCGGCAAACCGACGTGGCCGAACAAGGTTAAAAGCGGCGGGTGCGGGAGAAACGGATAAGAAAAAATTTTTTGGTATGATTCTTGATGTGAAAATGATACAATAGTAAAAAGTACTCACCGCTCTAGCAGAATTCTTTACAGGCAGGTGGATTGCATGGAAAGTTACCACAACAAGAAAACGCTTTTTTTAGCTCAGTTTTCTTTATTACTGGCTATTGAGGCCATTGTTTGTTTCACCACACTGGGTTCTCTACCCATAGGTCCCATTGTGGCCACATTATCCCATATACCCGTCATTATTACCGCTATTATGCTTGGTACTAAGGCCGGCGCCGCCATGGGCTTTTTCTTCGGACTCTTCAGTTTTATTGTCTGGACATTTGTGCCGCCGTCGCCCATCGCTTTTGTCTTTACACCGTTTTATTCACTGGGACAGTTCCAGGGCAATTTTTGGAGCCTTGTGATTTGCTTTGTACCACGTATTCTCATTGGCGTGGTTACAGGTGGTGTCTACAATGCCCTGGTCAAGCGCAGTCGTGTTCTGGCCCATGTCTTGAGCGGGGTTCTGGGAACACTGGTTAACACTTTTCTGGTGCTGGGTGGAATCTATGTTTTCTTCGGGCAAAGCTACGCCAGTGCTATCGGTGCAGAGTACAGCGTGCTGCTGAATTTGATCGGCATGGCGGTGCTTACCAACGGTGTGCCGGAGGCTATCCTCGGCGGTTTTGTCGCCCTGGCGGTAGGGATGCCGCTGCGGCAATTTGTGAGGCGTTCGATTGGAGCTGATTAAATGTCTGTAGTACTGGGCATAGATGTTGGCGTTTCGACTACCAAAATTGTCGGCTACAACGGCGGGAAAAAACTGATCGGAACATTGCAGGTAAAAGCGGCTGATCAGGTTACATCCCTGTACGGGGCCGTGGGGAATTTCCTGCATTTGTATTCCGTCCCTTTAAGACGTGTGAAAACGGTTGTCCTGACCGGGGTGGGAGCTTCTTACGTGTCCGACAGGATTTATGAGATACCGACTTACCGGGTGGACGAGTTTAAAGCCATCGGCCTGGGCGGACTTAAACTTACCGACCTGGAGCAGGCGCTGGTTGTCAGTATGGGCACAGGAACCGCCTTTGTCCGTGCCACAAAAGATGAAGTGGTGCATATTGGCGGCAGCGGCGTGGGGGGGGGAACCCTCATGGGCTTGTCTGAAAGATTGTTTCAGGAGAATGATATTGCCGCCATCGCGAAGCTGGCACGTAACGGCAATCTGAATAATGTGGATTTGACAATTCGTGATATAACAAACAATAATGTCATCGGGTCCCTGCCGCCAGAAATGACTGCCTCCAACCTTGGGAGAATCAGGCATACCGCCACCGCTGCCGACCTGGCTCTGGGCCTTTTGAATATGATTTTTCAGACTGTGGGGATGCTTGCCGTTTTTGCCTGTAGAAACGACACCATTAAGGATGTGGTGTTGACGGGTGCCATGACGGTTTTTCCCCAGGCACGGGAGATTTTCTCCTTCCTGGAAAAAAGATACGGTATTCGATATTTGATCCCGGACAATGCCATTTTTGCCACTGCCATTGGGGCTGCCTATCCCTATCTGGATGAATAGCAGCCCACAGCAAAAAGAAGAAGCCTCTCAGCCCGTTATTGACGGTGACGAGCGTCATGTGATACACTGAAAGAGAACGTATGTTCTCTTTTTTTCTTTTGCCAAAGAGGTGATTTTGTGTCCGGACTGAAGCAATTACTGGCGAAATGGCGGGCGGATGCCCGTTTTACCGAAAATGTGGCCCGCTGGGAGGAAATTCCCGCAGAAGCCGGAACCTACGCGGATTTTCCCGCCTTTTTGCACCCCTCTCTCCGGGAAGGATTGCAGCGGCGGGGCATAACCCGCCTTTACAGCCACCAGGCCGAGGCGCTGGCGGCATTAAGCGCAGGGCAGCATGTGGTGGTGGTGACGCCTACCGCCTCCGGGAAGACATTATGCTACAATCTGCCGGTGCTCAATGCCATCCTGGCAGACCCCGAGACGCGTGCCCTTTACCTTTTTCCAACCAAAGCACTTTCCCAGGACCAGGTGGCGGAGCTGCGCGAGCTGGCAGGCAATACCGGGCTGGAGGTGGGCGCCTTTACATACGACGGGGATACGGAGCCCGGACTCCGGCAGAGAGTGCGCCTGCACGGTTCTATAGTTGTCACCAACCCGGACATGCTGCATTCCGCCATTCTCCCGCACCATACAAAATGGATCAAGCTTTTCCAGAACCTGAAATATGTTGTTATTGACGAAATGCATCAATACAGGGGCGTTTTTGGCAGCCATGTCGCCAATGTCCTGCGCCGGCTGAAAAGAATTTGCCGCTTTTACGGTTCAAACCCGCTTTTTATTCTCTGTTCAGCCACTATTGCCAACCCCGGGGAGCTGGCTTGCAGCCTGGTGGAGGAGCCTGTAGTGGTGATCGACAAGAACGGGGCTCCCAGGGCGAAAAAGCATTTTCTGATTTACAACCCGCCGCTTGTCGACAGGGAACTGGGAATCAGGCAGAGCACCATGCTGGCGGCCAGGTTTCTGGCCCGTGAATTGCTGCGCCACCAGGTGCAGACAATTATTTTTACCCGCAGCAGGATTGGCGTGGAAGTAATTTTGACTTACCTGCAGCAGGATGCAGCCCAAAAGCTGCCGGGGGCCGACAGCGGCATCAGGGGGTACCGGGGCGGGTATCTACCCCGGGAGCGCCGTGCCATTGAGGCGGGCCTGCGCAGCGGTGAAGTCCGCGCCGTCGTCAGCACCAACGCCCTGGAACTGGGAATTGATATCGGCCAACTGGAAGCGTGCATTATGACAGGCTATCCCGGCAGCATTGCCGCCACCTGGCAGCAGGCCGGACGTTCCGGCAGGCGCAGCGGCGAATCCCTGGCTGTGCTGATCACCGGCAATGATCCTGTGAACCAGTTTTTGGCGGAAAACCCGGATTACTTGCTGCATTCTCCGCCTGAACGGGCGCTGATCAACCCGGACAACCTGGTGATTCTGACAAACCATGTCCGCTGCGCCGCTTTTGAGCTGCCCTTTGCCAAAGGGGAGCTTTTTGGCCGTGCCCGGGTCGATGAAATCCTGGAGTTTCTCGCTGAAGAGCAGGTATTATATGAGTCGGGCGGCCGCTATCACTGGATGGAAGATGCTTATCCGGCGGAAGAAATCAGCCTGCGGAGCGCATCCGGGGAAAATGTGGTTATTATTGATATTTCAGAGCCGCAGCCCAGGGTTATCGGCGAGGTTGACCGCTTCAGCGCACCCATGCTTGTCCATGAGGAAGCCATTTATATTCACGGCGGCGAGCAATATCAGGTGGAAAAACTGGATTTTGAAGGGAAAAAAGCATTCGTGCGCCGGACGGATGTCAATTATTATACGGATGCCAATTTGAGCGTGGACCTGAAAGTGCTTGACACATTTGACACCGTGGAGGACGGCATTATCAGGGCCTGGGGAGAAGTGCGCCTGAATGCCCTGGTTTCCATGTTCAAAAAAATCCGTTTTCATACTCATGAGAACATCGGAGCAGGACCGGTCGACCTGCCGGAGACGGAAATGCATACCACCGCTTTCTGGCTTGCTTTTCCACAGGCCTTGCTGTACGGGATGAAGCCGTCCGACTTGCAGGCCGGACTGTACGGTCTGGCCAACCTGTCCGCCCAGATTGCCTCCCTTTTTGTCATGGGCGACCCCAGGGACCTGCGGGCTGTCTGCCAGGTAAAGGCTCCTTTTACGGGGATGCCGACCATTTACCTGTATGACAATATCCCGGGGGGAGTAGGCTATAGCCGGGAAATTTTCCGGATTTACAAAGATATATTTGCCGCTGCCCGGAAGATTGTTGCCAATTGTTCCTGCCGCGGCGGCTGTCCGTCCTGCATAGGGCCGCAGCAGGGAACGGGGGAAAATGCCAAACAGCATACCTTGCGCCTTCTGGAGGTTATCCTGCATGGTAACACTGCGTGACCGGCTGGGAAGACTGCGTGCTGCAGGTGAAATAAAAACGGGGAAAAGCACCCGGCGCATGGTGGATGAGATTTGCATGCGGCCGCTTTTTCCCGGAGAGGAGCAGGTGCAGCAGACTTTGTACGGCACATGCTACTTTCGGGAGATTGCTTTTCCTGCCACTTACATACATGGCAGCGGGCCGCTGGCGGAACTATTGCCGTGCCGGGGAAGCGACCTTGTCTTGCCGGCAGGCGACCCCGGCCTGGCTGCTTTTGTGCCGGCAGAGGCTTTGTTTGTTGATATTGAAACCACCGGCCTGTCCGGCGGTACCGGAACCCTTGTCATCCTGATCGGCATGTGCTGGTACCGGGAAGGGAAGTTTTTTGTGCGGCAATATTTTCTGACCGATCCTGCCCGGGAAAAGGCCATGCTGATCCATGCGGGTGAAATGCTGGAACGCTTTTCCGGCCTTGTTACTTTTAACGGCAGGACTTTTGACCTGCCGCTGCTCCGGACGCGGCAAATTCTTGCCGGTCTGCCACAGGCCGCTCCGGAGCATCACCTGGATTTGCTGTTTTGCGCACGCCGGCTGTGGAAGGGCCGTCTGACCTCCTGCAGCCTGAAAACCCTGGAGCAAGAGGTGCTGGAGCTATGGCGCACGGACGATATTCCCGGAGCCGAGATCCCGGGGATTTATTTCAACTACCTGCGCAGGGGGGAGACTGAGCGGCTGCGCGCCGTGTTTGAGCATAACGTCCAGGATCTCCTTTCCATGGTCAGGCTCCTGGCCGTGGTGGCGCAGGCAGTTGCAGGCAGCCCGCCCCACCCGGCGGATCATTTTGCCTTGGGCAGGCTTTATGCAGGGCAGGGAGCCTGGGAAAAAGCAATTGAAAGTTACAGGAAGGCAGCCGCGTGCGGCAGCCTGCAGGTGGCTGCCAATGCGCTGCTGCATCTTTCTTTGCTTTATAAAAGGCGGGGAAGGTGGCCGGAGGCTGCCGGCATCTGGGCGCAAATGGCGCGTGCGGGATGGGGCGGCCCGTTTCCTTTCCTGGAGCTGGCCAAGTACTACGAACACCGGGAGAAAAACTACCGCGCCGCTCTCGCCATGACGGAATACCTGCTGTATATGCAGTCCAGGCCGGGACAGGCGTCCGGGCAGCTGCATCCGGCGGCATTGCTTTGCCGCAGGGAGCGGCTGCGGCGCAAGGCGGCCGGCAGCTTTTCCCCCTGCAGGTCCGTAATTGATGAGGAAGAATAAAGCACTGCTTTGGGGCAGTGCTCAGACTGTAGACAAAGTCTTATGAAATGCAAACCTTGGACGATCCTTGGTTTGCATTTTCATTTATAATTCATAATTGCCGTGGGCAAAAAATCTTTGGCAAAAGTGTAAAAAAGCCAGCAACTGCAGGCATTTTCAGCCCTTTTAACGAAATTATATTATGGGAAAAGCCAATAGCCGGGGTGATAATATGCTTGCGAAAAAAGACCGTGAAGCTGTTAACCAAATGGAAATTGTTTGCATAGACAGCCTGGTTCCGGAAAACCATCTGCTTAGAGCCGTCCAGGAGAGTATTGACTTTAGCTTCATCTATGATG
>JAAYMN010000069.1 GCA_012521345.1 Bacillota bacterium | reverse complement strand
TGATGAATCTAACGGCGGGGTAACCATCTCCGGCGGAGAATGCCTCTGCCAACCCGAGTTTACCCTGGGACTCCTCAAGAGCTGCAAAGAGCATGGTATTCATACGGCCGTGGATACAACCGGTTTTGTCAAATGGGAAGTCATTGCGTCCATCTTACCGTATACGGACCTTTTCCTTTATGATCTGAAATGCATGGACAGTGCCTTGCACAAGCAAGTAATCGGTGTTCCCAATGAACTGATCCTGGAAAATGCCAAAAAAATAGCCGCGGTGGGCGGCAGACTATGGATACGGATTCCCGTTATTCCTCTTTTTAATAAGTCGGAAGCGCATTTCAGGCAATATGCAGCTTTTTTGTGCGAGATAAAAGATTCCATCGAGATGGTGCAGCTGCTTCCTTACCATACCATGGGGCTTTCCAAGTATGAAAGACTGCTGAGAAAAGAAAAAATTTTTGTGGCCGAACCTCCTGCAGACGCCCTGATGGAGGCGCGCTGCAAGCAGCTTGCCTCATACGGGCTGCCCGTGAGAATTCACTAATCTACCTGGCAACCGCGGCATGCAGGACGCCGGCTGCTACTGCCGCCGCGGTCCTGCTGCCTGTGCCGCCGTTTTCAATAATCACAACAAAGGCATAGGGAAAGTCTTCCCTGTCGAGAAAACCGGCAAACCAGGCGTGCGGCTCCTTCCCCTTCCCTACTTCGGCAGTTCCCGATTTTGCGCACAGCTCAAGTCCGCTGAAACGACTTTCGCCATAAACTGCCAAGGTGTTGTTGCGCAGCATTTCCTTAAGTTTTTCCGCCGTTTCTGTCGGCAGGATTCTTTTTTCCGCTTTTGTCATAGCGGGAAGCATATTTTCCCGGGCGATTATTTCCGGGGCCACACTCAGGCCGCCGTTGGCGATTGCCCCCATGAAAACCATATAAGCAAGCGGGTTGGCCGTGTTTGTATGCTGGCCGATACCCGCCCAGGCCAGCTCTACCGGTGCCGCGTGTTTTACATCCACCTTGCCGGCGGCTGTTTTGATGCCGTCAAAAGTGAGCCTGTTGTTAAATCCGGCCAGTTCCGCATAATGTTGCAGGGCATCGGCGCCAACTTCCCCGGCAATTTGGGCGAAAGCAACATTGCAGGAATGCGCCAGGGCGTCTCTCAACGTCACATCTCCGTGGGGGACAAGGCAGGTGACAGTATCCGCCCCGATTTGTATCTTGCCGGAACATTGATAATGCCTTTCCTCAATGTCCGGAATGGTCTCCAGGGCAGCCGCCGCAGTCACCACTTTAAAAATTGAACCGGGGGTATAAGCAGCCGACAGCAGGCGGTTCAGGTAGACTCCCTCGTAGCGTTCAGGATCGGCTTCGATGTCGGGAGGATTTTGCGGATCAAAGGACGGGGAACTGGTCATGCAAATAATCTCTCCCGTCTTGTAATTATAGACGCCCACCGCTCCCTTCCGGCCTTTCAGTTCTTTGTAAGCCAGCGCGCTTAACCTGGCATCCAGCGTGAGGGTAAGATCATTGGCGGCAGACAATTTGTCCCGGTAGCGGTATGCCCCGTTCAGTAGGTTCCAGCCGGTGAGACGCTCCCACATGACTTTTAGCATGCCTGTCGCCACGTTGCCTCCCCGGTCGCCTGTTACATGCATGACAGCCGTGCGTACGCTCTGCTCGGAGTGAAATGTGAGAACGCCGTCTTTTGTTTCCAGCAATATTTCCCCGCGGCGGTCATAAATAGTGCCTGTTTCTTTAAGCCTGCCGCTCTGGTATAGGTGTCGGTTGGACGGGTGCTGCGCCCACACTGCGGCGCTGTGCAAGTAGCGGCCCACAAACACTGTAAAACCTGCCAGAAAAAGCAGGGCCAGCGCAATTAAGACAAGCGTCCTGATGGCAAGCAGTTTCATTCTTCTCACCGCTTTTCTGCCGCAGGTTCAGGCTGCGGATCTGATTAAGGCCAGCAGTCCCCATGAGGCAACCATGGAAGAACCGCCATTGGAAATGAACGGTATTGTTAACCCCGTCAGAGGAAGGACATCAACTGAACCAAGTACATTCAATGCCGTTTGCAGCAAAAAGATTGTTGCCGCCCCGCAGGCTGCAATGGCATAAAAGGCAGAACGGCTGTTTTTAGTCAACAGGACCGCATAAAAGACAAAAAAGATTATCACCAGCAAGACGCACAAAGCGACAAGCAAGCCCCACTCTTCACAAAGCATGCCGAAAACAAGATCTGTATCGGCCGCGGCAATATTTTTCAGGTAGCCGTTTCCGCCTCCAACGCCAAAGAGGCCGCCGCTGGCTGCTGCAATCATTGTTCTGGTCTGCTGGAAGCCTGTGCTGTCGGCATACTGCCAGACTTTGCCCCAGGCGGCAAAACGCATGGCGATATATGGCATAAAGGTAACAACGGCGATCCCGGCAAAAGCGGCGCCGGCAGTTACCAGGAAAAGTGTCCGCAAATCGCCGGAGTACATAAAGGCAATTACTAAAAAAGCGCCGAAGAAAACTACCGCTGTGCCAAAATCACGGATAAGCGCCAGGGTGATCATGCAGGCTCCGGCGAAAGCGATAAAGGCCGTCATGTTCCTGGTTGTGAGCAGGCGGTCCAAAGTTGCGGTGCCGGCCAGCACAAAGGAAATTTTGACAAACTCCAGCGGCTGGAAGGTTATAAAGCCGAGGTTGATCCAGTTTCTTGCCCCGTAAATTTTTTCCCCGAAAGCAAGGTTCAATATCAGTAAAAGCACCCCTCCGCCCAGCGCCAGATATTTGAGCCGCCTTGCCCGGCCAAGATCACGGCAAAACCAGGTAATGACAGTATAGGCGGCGATCCCGAGCAGGATTGCTGCCAGCTGCTTTTTAAGGTCGGAAGGTGCGGCTGAAGCCACCAGCGCCAGGTTAAGGCCGCAGAGAAAATAAGCGAGCAGTTCCAGCTCAATATTCCCGCTTTGCAGTCTGCGCATTAAAAGGTAATGAAGCAATTCAACAAGGAAATAGATGCCGAATACAGGCAGCGCGGCAAGTGTTATGCCGTCGCGCGAAGCAAAAAGCTGGACAAGGGCAAGCACCTGAAACAAAAACAAAAGCAGAAGGGTAACTGCACTGTTTAACGCAGAATTCTTCTCTCCTTCCGTATCGCTGCTTCCTCCCGCCACATCCGTAAATTTTGACGCTTCATTCTGTAACTGTGGAACAAGAGCCATCTCAATGCCGGCCAGGGAGATAACATCCCCAAACTGGATTTCTTGCGCCTTGTCCACTTTTACACCGTTGACCGTTATGCCCCCCTTGGAACCCAGGTCGGCTATCGTCCAGATGCCGTTCCTAAAAGTGAGGACGGCGTGGCTGCGGGAAACCACGGGGAAATTAACAACAATATCTGCATATTTGCCGCGTCCGATCAGATTCTCCCAGTTTCTGACCGGAATAGACGTGCCGTTGGCCAGTACAAGGTATCCCCATACGGTGTTTGCGGAACGTTCCTGGATGAGCGGGACAAGGCAGCGCACCAGGATAACCAGGGCAAGCAAGGGAAAAAGCCAGCGGGCAACCAGTGTATAAGCACTTGCAGCTTGGGCTGTCAGATCAGATAAAAACAGATTAATGCTCATACCTTTCTCCTCACCGGTGTCTTGCCGGGCAGGCATCCGCCTCTTGTCTTTTAGGGATAGTATTCCCTGCAAAGGACGGAAATCCTTTCTATCTGTTAGTACTTGCCAGACCGGACAGTTATTTTGCTAAAATTCTGAATAGGCTTGACCTGCATTTTTCTGTTCATATATACTTTTTTTAACCACGACCGGCAGCCGGCAGCCGCTTTCCTGGCTGCAGAAAATAATAAAAGAGGTGAAAAAAGTGAATGCACAGGAACTAAAGGCTTACCGCACCAAGCTGTTTTCCGACGTCTACTCCGGCATCATTCCGGAGCGAATTCCCATCTGGGACTGCCTTACTACTGAATACATGATTCAGTATGCAGGCAAGGACTTAATGGCCACCCAGTACAACTACACCGCCGATGTCTTGCTTGAGATTTATGAAAAAGCCAGGGAAGTCTGCCGCGGCGACATGCCGGCAGGCGGTTTTGCCCATAATGCCGCCGCTCTTATGTTTCAGCAATCCCGGATTATGCAAATGGGAGCAACAGGCTTTGTGCAGCACCCGGAACGCAGTTTTATGCATGAAGACGAATATGATGAATTTATTAAAAATCCCCATGAATTCATTTTGGAAAAGTGCTACCCGCGCATGTATCCAGGTTATGCCAAAGGTGAAGTCCACCGTGCCTTAAACTTTGCCAAGTACCTCCTGGCTGTCATGGATTCAAACCATGCCTTTGCTGTCGCTGAGGCAACCATAGCCGAACGCTACGGTCTTTTCAGGCGTCCTGACGGTTCCGTGTGCATGCAGATGGCACCCTTTGATTTCATTGCCGATTTTTATCGCGGTTTCTCCAAAATCCCGCTTGACATGCGCCGGCGTCCGGAAAAGCTGCTGGCTGCCCTGGAAGCGGTTATGCCCTACATGATCTGGATGGGGCGTCCCATGGTAAAGAGCCACCTGGGCTGCAACATGATTATGACACATATGGCGGCTTTCCTGAACACTAAGGATTTTGAGAAATTCTACTGGCCTACTTTCCATAAAATTTGCCATATTGCCGCCGAACAAGGCCAGGCCATGCAAATATTCCTGGAGGGCGACTGGACGCGCTTCCTGGATTATCTCCAGGACCTGCCCCAGGGCACGCAATTATGGATGGAATATGGCGACCCGCAGAAATTTAAAGACAAGCTGGGCAAGAAAATGGTCCTGGGCGGCTTCTATCCCATGACGCTGCTTGGCCGGGCCGGCAAGCAAGAATGTATTGACAAAGCGAAAGAACTCATTGATATCCTGGCTCCCGGAGGCAACTTCATCTTTATCATGGATAAATGGGCACTAAATATCAATGATATTAAACCGGAAAACTATATTGCCGTGCTGGAATACGTGGCGGAAAACGGCAAATATGACAATGCCGGCGAACCGGTCACTACAGCTAAAAAAGAAGATTCCATCCGGAAGTTCTCGCACCTTTATCCTGAATTTAAATCGAAATATATGCCAAGCTTTGATGAATTTAAAAAGGAATATCCGCCCGTCGATGAAAGAGTGGAACCGCTGATGCGGGCGGCATATGAAAAATACACCAGGCCTGTTGTCAATATCATGTAAAAAAAACAGCCCGTTCAGGCGGGCTGCTTTTTTTTTGCACCCTGCCGGCTGCCTGCCCGGCAGGTCAGATTAGGTCAGTGCAATAATTGACAGGCAGGCTTGTCTCACGGTAAGATAATAATATTATAGTATTCTCAAAGCATTACGTTGCCTAATATGGAGGTTATTGTCTTGTCGCAGAAACTGAAATCCAGCATTGTCAATATTTTTTCTCTGGGGCCGATCGGCTTTTTCCTTATGATGAATTTTGTTGGTACCTATTACGCTTATTTTCTGACAGATATTCTGAAAATTAGTGCAGCTACAGTTGGTACACTGGTACTGGCATCTAGGGTGATAGACACTTTTGCTGTTCCTGTGGCGGGCGGCATAGTGGAAAAAATACATTTCCCCTGGGGCCGCTACAGCGGCTGGCTATGGCTTGCGCCCCCTATCAGCACTCTTTTTGTAACGCTCATGTTTACCAATCCAAATTTCGGACATACCGCGACCATTATTTTTTTGGGGGCCATGTATATACTGGCACATATGTCCATTAACCTGACGGAAGCTGCCCATTATGCATTAATGCCGGTCATTGCCTATTCGGATGAAGACCGTGTGCTCCTTTCTGCCCGGAGAGCACAGGCCATGTCTGCCGGGAGCTTGATTTTCGGTTTTGTCGCGGTACCAATGATAGCAGCGCTTGGCGGGAATGATGAAGGCCGCGGGCTTTTCCTGACAGTATTAATCTTTTCGCTGCTGCAGCTGGCGGGCTACTGGCTGGCAGCTGCGGTCTCCATGCCTTTTGACGCCAAAAACGCCGGGCAGACGGGCAAGCGAGCCGGCCTGCGGGAGATGGCGGGACAAATTTTAAAGAACAAACCGCTTGCCATCTTAATAGTTGCGGAAGTTTGCCGCTGGTCAGCCAGCCTGATTGTAATGAATTTGTCCGTTTATTACTTTAAATATGTGGCAATAAAGCCGGTCTATTTTACAGCTTTCCTAACGTCCAGAAGCGTGGCTACCATGTTGGGGACGGCAGTGGGACAGTATATTGTCCGCAGGACATCAAAGGTAACTACCTGGAATATAGGCATGGGAATTAATCTTCTCTTTTTAGTGATCGCTTGGTTTTTCTACAGCAATCCTACGCTGTTTATAGTTCTGCATGCCATAGCTGCTGTCGGCCACAGCATTGTCATGACGCTGTCTGCCGCCTTTTTGGCTGATGTGGCGGAATATACGGAATGGAAAACAAAAGCCAATGCCAGAGGCATCATTATGTCCCTAGGCTCCCTGCCCATTAAAATATCAATGGCCCTGGCCGGTGGGGTTGCCGGCTACAGTCTTTCTTTGGTCGGCTATGTTCCGAACACCGAAACCACCCATGAACTAGCTGCCGCCATGGGGGCATTGTCTACGCTGCTGCCTGCGGTATTCGCCGTTCTGGCCCTTGTTCTTATCCGCTTTTATCCTTTGACGGAACATAAAGTAAGCATTATCCGCAAACGTAAAGAAAAGTTCCTGAACAACCAGACTTAATATCGAAAACAAAAAGCACCTTGGCTGTAGTTTTGCCGGGCGCTTTTCTTTTATTTCCCGCTTGTCCGCAGGTAAGTTTTAACAGTATTCAATGCTGCTATTTTTATTATGATAACGGTAAAGATAGTCTTCAGTATCCCCTGTAACGGTAAATCCGCCGCCTGAGAACATGCCTGCGGCGGCGCCTCTTCCGTATGAAAACCCTGAAGCGGCAGAGGGCAACAAAAGCAATTAAACCGAGAAGAATATTGCGTAAAACACGCGGCCAAGAGGCGGAAGCAGACCTTTCTTCTCCTGCTTGTACAGGATTTTCAGCCACGGTGTAGCGGACTTCCCCGATTTTTTCATACATAAAGGGATTGTCCGGCAGGCTGTAGGCAACCAGCAGCCTGGCCGGCCGGTGTGCCTGGGCTTGCAGGAAAGAAAGCGAAATGTTGACATCGTCTTTTCCCAGGCGGTTGTGCAACAGGAAGCTGTAAGTGTCCGGACCCTCCGCAGTTATTTTCTCCGGATCCAGTTCAGGATAACTGTCAAGCAGATCGGCATCAAGCTTGCTGCTTACAGTTACTTCGCGAAAGGCATTAAAACCGTAATCCAGCAGCTTGATTGTATCGGCACAAATGTCTTCCTGGTCCTGGTTGTGCAGGGCGACCACAATCAGTTCCCTGTCGTTTTTCCGGGCAGCGGTTGCCAGTGTGTATTGCGCATCTTTTGTCCAGCCGTTTTTACTGGCAATAACGCCCTCATAATTAAATCTGCCGTTCAGCAAGGGATTGGTATTATTTAAATAGCGAATTTCCGACTGGCAGTTTGTCGGCGGCATTTCATAGCGCCTTTTGCTGAAAATCTCCCTGAAATCACTGTTTTTTATAGCCTGCATCATAATGACGGCCAGATCATAGGCAGTGGAAAAGTGGTTTGCATCCGGCAGCCCGTGCGCATTGACAAAATTGCTTTGCTTTGCACCCAGCGCCGCTGCCCTTTCCGTCATCAGCGGGCCGAAACTCTCCAGGTCGCCTGCCAGGTATTCGGCAATCCCGTTGGCCGCATCATTGGCGGAAGCAACAGCCATGGCATTGAGAGCCTGTTCCAGTGTGATTTCTTCCCCCACATCCAGAGCAATATGTGATGAATTATAGTCAACGGAGAATACCGCTTCTTCGCTCATGACAATCTTGTCAGTCAGTCTGCCCTCTTCCAGCGCCAGAAGTGCTGTCAGAATCTTGGTCAGGGAAGCGGGATAATGTTTCTGGTGCATATTTTTTTCATAAAGAATCTGCCCGGTCCGGGCGTCAAGCAGAATGCATGCTTCAGAGGTAATGACAGGTGGGGTGTCCGTCGCTGCTGCTGCTGTAGGGAAGAGGAAAAATGCAGCAACCGAAAAAAACAAAACCAGCATGCAGTTGTGGATAATTAGTTTCGTCATACAAATAACTCCATTGCACCCGTAAAGGCCGGTTTCCCCTTTGTATTATATCAGATTGCAGCGGCAGGCGTCAGGACTCCACCCCGTCTGCGGCTATTTTACAATGTGTCAGGGGCGCTTTTCGCCTTCGGGCAGGTATGATAGAAGCCGGGCTTGTTCCATACCGGCGAGTCGTCAGGCAGGTGGAACCGAACCGGAACAGTTGCAGGACGACACCGTCCGGAGATTTCAGGTGGCAAATATTAATATCGCTTCGGGGCTGATATTGACAGTAACCAGGCACTGATGTACCCTGAAAAGTGAGTTGAAAATATAGCTTATAAGGCAAAAGATGCAGTTTCATCTTCTCGGAAAGGCGCCGTGGAGGTTATGGACAAAAGAAGCATCCCCGCCCTGCTCCTGCTGCCGGCAGGACTGCTTTTGACCAACCTGGCCGGCCGTGCACCGGCGGTGGTGGAAAAAATATATTCCCGCAGCATTTATCCGCATATTGGCCGGCTTTTGAGCACGGCGACGGGCTGCTTCCCTTTTTCCCTGGCGGAAGTCCTGGTGAGCGGCGCCTTATTGGCGGCGATTATCATTTTTTTCCTGGCAGTTCGTTTGCTTGTGAAAGAAAAAAACAGGCTCTGGAAAAGGCTGGCAAACTACTTTATTGCTTTGTTATTTGCCGCCGGTCTGCTTTATCTTGTTTTCAACCTCCTGTGGGGACTTAATTACTACCGGGAGCCGCTTTCTGCCGCCCTGGGGCTTGACACCCGGCCGGCAACCGCCGCCGAGCTTGAAGCTCTTTGCCGGCACTTATTGGCAAGGGCAAACAGTCTCCGCCTCCAGGTGGCCGAAAACAGCGGCGGTGTTATGCTTCTTTCAGGCGGCCGCGAAAATGTCTTTACGTCAGCCGCCGTCGGCTTCGACAGGGCTGCCGAACTGTTCCCGCAACTGGGCGGGCATTACGGAAAAGCCAAGAAAGTGCTGTTTTCCGAATTGCTTTCTTATGCCGGCATAACAGGCATTTATTTCCCCTTTACCGGAGAAGCCAATGTTAATAACACCATTCCCGATTACATGCTGCCTGCCGCAGTCTGCCATGAAATGGCCCATCAGCGCGGCTTTGCCAGGGAAGATGAAGCCAACTATCTGGCTTACCTTGCCTGCAAGCTGCATCCCGATCCAGATTTTCAATACTCAGGGATACTGCTTGCCGTAATTCATGCCACAGGTGCCGTGAGACGCGCCGACCCCCAGCGAAGCATACTGCTTACTTCGTTGTACGGAGAAGGTGTTTTGCGGGACCTGGCGGACTGGTCGGCTTTCTGGCGGCAGTATGAAGGCCCGGTGGAGGATATTTCCCGTGAAATAAATAACAGCTACCTGAAAGCGAATCGCCAGGCCGACGGGGTTTTAAGCTACAACCGCATGGTCAGCCTTTTGCTTGCCGAATTCAGGCAAAGACAGGAATAAAGGCAAAAAGATACCTGGTTTGTCCTGGAAGGAGGTAGCCGGATGCGCAAAGCAGTTTTAGTCTACAACCCTGTTGCCGGGACCGGCAAAATGGCACAGTATCTTGATGAAGCACTGCACTTTCTGCAGAAAAAACAAATCATTGCCATGCCACTGCGGACGCCCCTGCAGGAAAAACTGCTGTTTTCACTGCTTGCGGAGGGAATTGATTATGTGGTGGCTGCAGGCGGCGACGGGACAGTTCATCAAGTAGTTAATGTCCTTGCCCGCCGTCCCTCTCCCCCGCCGCTTGTTGTGCTTCCGGCGGGAACAAGCAACGATTTTGCCTACAATTTGGGCCTTCCCTCCTTGGAAGCGGTACTGCCCAAACTGGATTTGCTTCAGCGGCTGACGCTTGATCTAGGGCTGGCAGGAAACCGGTATTTTATAAATGCAGCAACCGGAGGGCTGCTGACAGATATCGGCTATAAGGTTGACCAGCGCCTGAAAAACAATCTGGGCCGGTTTGCCTATTACCTGCAGGGGCTGGCAGACCTGCCGGCCTTCAGGACATTCCCAGTTGAAATTGCTGTGGACGGGAAAACTGTTTACAATGGAGAGATTTTTCTGTTTTTAATTGTGAACGGCCGTACTGTCGGCAGTTTTAAGGACCTGGCGCCGCATGCCTCCACCACAGACGGCCTGCTCGACCTGTTGGTCTTTAAACGCTGTTCACTGCCGGATTTTTTTCAGCTTGCCTTCAAAGTCCTGTCAGGCAGACACCTGGATGACCCGAATCTGCTTTATTTGCAGGGAGCCACTTTTGCAATTTCCGGGGATGGAGACATTCCCACCGATCTTGACGGTGAGAAAGGCGCCTCCCTCCCTTGGCGTGTGCAAATCTGCCACAAAAAGTTGACTGTTCTTACGTCCGTCAAGCCATAAAGCCTGCGGCAGCGGCTGCGATTTACTTACCGCCTGCCGCTTCTTTTATGGCTTGCAACTGTTCCGCCGCCCGTTCGCTTACCAGGCCACCATGATAACAGATAATCTTTTCCGGTTTGAGCGCGGCAAGTTTTTGCAACGATGCAAATGCCTGAGGCATATCCACCGTAAAGATGGGGGCCGGTCCAAAGAGCTTGCCGCCGTCGGCCACAGTTGCATCTCCGGCCACCACTGTCTTTGCTTTTTTCAGGTAGAGGCACAAATGGCCCGGGGTATGGCCGGGCGTATGCACGGCAACAATCCCGCCGCAAGAGGGCAGCTCCTGGCCGTCTGCCAGTGCCGAGTCAACAGCAATTCTCTCCCGCCTGCGGTAATTCTTTAGCTGGGCTTCAAGCTGTTCCGCCGGCAGGTTCGCATTCGCTTTCCTGACTTTTTCCGTTAAATCCTTTGTTCCTTCAAGGTATGGAATTTCCTCGCTGTGCGCCATAATCTCGATTTTTCTGCCGGCAAGTTTCAGCAAGCCGGGCAAGCCGCTTACATGGTCAAAATCATGGTGGGTGATAATTATTTTATTCAGCCGGTCAAAAGGAACGCCCGCCGCTTCCATGGCGGCAATGATCGTCCTTTCACAGCCGGCCAGGCCGGCATCCACCAGAATTGCTTCCTGCTCGTCATAAAGCAGCGTCAGGTTCATTTTAGCCCCCGGCCCAAGCAATTCCGACGGAATCTCCAGCATTTCCACGCCTTGTGCAATTCTCATTTTCCCGCTAAGCCAAACGGCTTAGCCTCACCTCCTTAACAGATTTTTTGCCTGATTACATGCCTGTCAGGCTATTTTATTTATAAAAACAATTCCGGTTCCCTGCGGATAGCGGCAGTTTTGCGCAGCATGGCAACAATCCGGTCATAATGGCTCTTTTCCAGAAAACGTGCCTGCCTCCGGCAGTTGTGAACACAACGCATGCAGCCGATACAGCGGCGTGTGTCAGTTTCCCGGCAGTCGGCAGGATTGATGGCGGCAACAGGACAGCCTGCCGCACAAGTTCCGCAGTTATTGCAGTTCCCGTCTGTGATGAGAGGTGTCCTGCTCAGGTCGCCTTGTTCGTAAGGGCGGTTGCCGGGTACTGCCGGCAAAGTCCCTCTGCCCTGCTGCAGGTATTTGTCTAGGATCCGGCGGCCGAAATAAAAAAGTATTTCCCTGTCCGCAGCATCCGGCCTGCCGCCGGCAAATTCACGGGATACGGCATGCTCCCCCACGGCGGCAACTGCCGCCAGGCAGGAAAAACCGCAGCGTTCTGCCTTTTCTTTCAGTTCCAGCAGTGCATTGCCATAAGCCCGGTTGCCGTAAGTAGCGACAAGTATGGCGGGTGTCTGCTCCGCCTGCAGGCAGCGAAAATACTCTTCACTGATGGCGGGAAGCAGGCCGCGATAGACCGGCAGCCCCAGAAGCACCAGTTCCTGCGGCCCAAAATAGTATTTCCCCCAGCGCCCGGCAAAAGGTGTCAAGTCAAGCTGCCTGCAGTCGCGGGAGATTCCTGCTGCCAGGTATTGCAGGGTGCGGCGAGTTGTGCCGTTCGGGCTGAAATAAACCATTGTCACATTTGTCATACCGGTTCTCCTTCTTCTTTTAGGCCAGGGCGCCAGCCATTCTCTCCACAGCCTGGGCCAGGATAATGCGGGGACAGGCAAAATTCAGGCGCAGGAAACCTTCCCCTTCTTTGCCGTATTTGACGCCGTTTTCCAAAAGGACCCCGGCCTTAACCATTCTGGCAAACAATTCTTCCTGCGGCAGGTTGTAGGCGCGAAAATCAAGCCATGCCAGATAGGTGCCTTCAGGCGGCGGCAGGATGACGTCCGGCAGGTAACGTCCGAGAAAGTTACGCAGATGTGCAACGTTGTCATCAAGATAAGCTAGCACCGCTTCCAGCCATTCCTCACCGTAAGTGTAGGCAGCCTGGACGGCTGCCAGCGAAAGGGGATTCGGACCGCTGTAGCTGATAATATCTCGCACATAGCGCAGCCAGCGCGACCGCAGTTCCCGGTCATGAATGATAATATGGGAAAGCTGCAGTCCGGCAAGATTAAAAGTCTTGCTGGGGGCGGTGGCTGTGATAATACGGTGTTTTGCCTCCGGGAAAAGAGTAGCCAGCGGTGTGTGGGTTATTCCCCGGCGCACCAAATCATAATGTATTTCATCCGAAATGATGTAAAGCCCGTTTTCTAGGCAGATTTCGCCAAGCTGCAGCAGTTCCTCCCTGCGCCAGACGCGGCCCACGGGATTATGGGGGCTGCAAAAGAGCAGCACTTTATTCCTTAGGTCACGCGCTTTTTGGGCCAGGTCGGCAAAATCGATACTGTAGCAGCCGTCACGGTAAAGCAGCGGATTGTTGACTATTGTCCTGCCGTAGGCGGTTATTTTGCCGCTGAAAGGATGGTACACAGGAGGCTGGATAATAACACCATCCCCCGGTTCAGTCAAAATTTCCAGCAGGTAGCCGAGGGCCGGCACCACGCCTGGGCTGAAAACAATATCATCTGAATTGACATACCAGTTGAAGCGGTGCTGGTACCAGGAACAGACTGCCCTGTAATACTCTCCCGTTTCAGGTGAACTGTAGCCGAAGATTTTTTTATCAACCCTGTCATGCAGTGCAGCAAGTATAGGTTCCGCACATGGGAAATCCATGTCCGCAACCCAAAGCGGCAGCGTGCCCGCGGGTGCCTCCGGTACAAAAAGATGCATAAATTCCCATTTGATACTGTTGGTCTTGTTCCGGTCAATCACGGCATCAAAATCGTAGTCCATGTGTTCCTCCCGTTTTGCTTGCGTCTACCCGCCGGCCAGATGCAAAAGGAAAATAATCTCATCCCCGTCATGCAAAACGGTATCCCGGCCGGCACTTTTCCCGTTAACAAAGAATTTGGCAGCCGACAACAAGGACAGATCCCTGTCCGTGTCTTTTATTGTTACTGCTTCCAGCAAGTCGGCAATTGTCGCTCCTGCGGGCAGTTCAATGCTCTCCAGCTTTTCGCGCAGATAAAAAGAAGCAAGGCCAAAAGCTTTGAGTGTTACTTTCACTCTGCCGTACCCCTTTCTCGCCGCCGGCGGGCGGCCGGGAAAAGCTGCCGGTCCGCACAGCCGGCAGCTGTCCCTGTTTTAAACACTGTAAAGGTCTTTAATTACATCATCAAGCCCGCCCAGGCGCTGCAGCGACTCCGGGGACGGTTTGCCGGTCGCCAGATCCCATTCGACTTTCAGGAAAAAGTTTTTGGCCAGTTGCTCCGTATCAATTTCCACGCCTGCAAGGGGGCCTTCTGCCAGCGGAGGCTTGCCGGCCGCACGGGGGGAAAGGGTGAAGTCGGCAGGCTTCAAACCCTCCCGCAGGTTAAAGGCATGGCGCATGTTCAGGATGCGCAGGCCGGTTTCGTAGCTGTCTTCCCTGGTAAAAGTCCATCCCGTAACAGCTGCCAAATACTGTTCCTTGGCATCCGGAATTCCGGACTGGATCATAAAAGTGCAGAGGCCGGCACAATTCTCGACTTCCTGGGCTGCTGTGGCCGCTACATCCATTTCCCCGGTGTTGCTGAAATCATACTTGTCGGGAAAAGCGCCGAACACCTGCGGCAGGCCAATTCCGCCTTTAACGTGCCTGCCGGGTGTAGGGTCATATTGGTAGGTGCGGGCAAGGCCTGGTCCCAGCCTGGGATCATGCATGGGCAGTTCAATACCGCTGGCAACTTGCAGGTATTCGCTGCCTTTGCCCCATTTTTGGGCTGCATAGGCGGAACCATGAGCAAGAACGGCCCCGCAGCCTTCCTGGTCTGCAATTTTTTGCGTCAGGGCAGCAATAGCCTCGCCGTTGCCCCAGGTCAGGTCAATGCCGTCCAGCTCCTCCCGTGTCAGCACACCGTTTTCATAGCACTCCATGGCCCAGGCGATCGTTCCGCCCGTAGATATTGTATCCAGCCCATAGCGGTTGCAAATGTCATTGCATTTAAGCACAACATCTTCTTCCGTATTCAGCAGCAAGGCACCGAACGCGCCGGCTGTTTCATATTCCGGACGCTCCGTCTGCTCAAGGGGCCAGCGTCCGTCGGTAACTTTATATTCGGCACCGCAACCCAACGGGCAGTTGTAGCAGGCGTATTTTTTTAATTTATATTTGTCCAGATTGGCTGAACCAAGCAGTTCTGCTTTTTCCGGACCGATATCACGGATACCTACGCCAGCCCAGTTTTTCACCGGCGTATCGCCGCTTAGGGCAGACGCGCCCGTTCCGCCGCCTGTACCCATCTGTCCGAAAGCATGGGCACCGGGGTTCTTTTTCAGGTTTGCGGCAATCTTTTTGTTTATTTCCGTTACTTTCTGCGGATCGGCCACGGTAATTTCGCCTGTGCCGTAAACAGCGACTGCTTTAAGCATTTTTGCTCCCATCACTGCACCGCCGCCGCCGCGGCCCGGTGCCCTGTGGCCGTCATTGATGGGACAGGAAAGAAGGGACATTTTCTCTCCGGCAGGACCAATGGCCACGACACGCAGTTTTGGTTGCTTTAGTTCCTCCTGAAGCAATCTCCAGGTCTCTTTAGTATCTTTGCCCCAGAGGTGGGAGGCATCCCTTATTTCCGCCCTGCCGTCCCGAATCAGAAGGTAGACGGGTTTTGCCGCCATGCCGGAAACAAAAACGGCATCATATCCGGCCTTTTTTATTTCCGGGCCGAAATATCCACCTGAGTTGGCGTCGTTCCAACCACCGGTGACAGGGGATTTGTGCACCAGTGTGTAGCGGGAGCCAAAAAAAGCCTTTGTGCCCGTACAGGGTCCGGTGACAAACCCGAGCACACTTTCCGGTCCCAGCGGGTCGGCACCGGGTGGCATCATATCATACAGGATTCTGGCACCAATACCGTAGCCGCCAAGGAAAAGACGCGCCAGTTTTTCGGGCAAAGGCTTTTCCGTCAAGATGCCATGAGTCAGATCAACAAACAGCATTTTCCCGGCATAACCATGCATAAGCACTCCCCCTCTGATTGTAAAACAGTTGTCAGTCAAACTGATTCGACGCAACTTGCCCCTTTCCTTCAAAGCATTAGTTGGCTGCGGACCCCTGCCAAAACGTTAAAAAAAACAGAGCACCTGCTCCGTTGACAATGCTTTCTGCAGTTCCTGTTGCCTTCTTGGTCCGTACACAATTCTTCTCCCCTGCGGGCCGTATAAAGCTTTTAAAGACAAATAAAAAAGCCTGTAAAGGCTCTTCTAAAGAAATTACGTTTGATGTTGCAGGTTTTTTCAGTTTACTTACATTTGCATCTGCAATTTGTCCAGTTCCTGCTTCATGTCGTTTTTTAAGTGCAGAATTTTCTTGCAATACTTGTAGACAACAAGACCGGCCGGTGTAGGTTTAACACCCCTGTTGCTTCTTTCCAGAAGCCTGATTTTCAGCTGCTCCTCCAGATCCCGCACCTGCATGCTGACAGCCGGTTGTGTAAGGTGTCCCTTGCGGGCGGCCTGGGAGATGCTGCCGGTCTGTACAACATTGTAAAATGTCTCAATTTGAGCCATTTTCAAGGAACTCTCCTCCTTTTATTTCTGAAACCGTTAGTTTTTATGCATCTGCATTTATTATGCCGGAGCCTGATGATATAATAAAGCGGGCAACCTGTAAGACAAGTTACCGAATTCACATTTAGTATTATTCGCTTCAGAACAGGTATTTTCCTGCCTGCTCTCTTTTTTTGTTGCATTTTTTTCCCTGTGCTTTTTCCTGTCCGGCCGGCGCAGATTGCCTCCCTCCTTCATATGCTGAGGTAACAAAACACTGGAGGGATTGCTTTGCCGCTTTCTGACGCGCAATGGGTCCGGGAAAACAGCCACAAACTGTCACCGTCGCTGCGCAAGCGCATTCTGGCCAGTTACCGACCCGTACGCCATGCACCCCGCTTTATCAATAAGCTGTATTTAGGCATCATGCACCGCTGGCGCACTTTTCCGGTTATTGTCCGCCTGGATCCCAGGGCTTTAACCACCTTCACCGCCCGGGAAGTGAGAAATGTTGCCGGCTGCAAAATCCGCCGGAACCTCCCCCTGCTCTCTGCTTTCTCCACCAAGGCCAACATGCATCTCTTGCGCGCTTTGGCGGAAAACAAAAATGTGGTCCGGATCTGGTTTGATGAAGAAGTCCATGCCGTGCTGGATACGGCAACCCCTGCCGTTCTGGGAGGAAATGACTGGTGGCAGCTTGATGCCACGGGCAAAGGCGTTACGATTGCCGTCCTTGATACGGGGGTTTACAATCACCCGGACTTGCAGGACAGGATCATAGCTTTTTGGGATCCCGTCAATAACAGGAAAAAGCCGTATGATGACAACGGCCACGGCACGCATGTGGCAGGCTGTGCAGCAGGCAACGGCTTGGCTTCGGGCGGACTTTACAGGGCGCCGGCACCTGAAGCCAACATTGTCGGCATTAAAGTGCTGAATAAAACAGGTTCGGGCTCTCTTTCCACGGTAATAGAGGGGATCCAGTGGTGCCTGCAGTATAAAGAGCGGTACCGGATTAGGATTATCAACCTTTCGCTGGGCACAGCGGCACAGCTTCCTTATGATGACGACCCGGTGTGCCTGGCGGCGGAAAAGGCTTGGGAAGCAGGTATCCTGGTCTGTGCAGCTGCAGGCAACAGCGGTCCTGAACCCGGCACCATTAATTCTCCGGGCATCCACCCCTGTCTTCTGACGGTAGGTGCTGCAGCAGAAAATACGGGTAAAAACGAAGCCGGGATCGCCGCTTTTTCCAGCCGCGGCCCTGCACCTGGAGGAGTAGTTAAACCCGATGTGGTGGCACCCGGTGTGGATATTACCTCCCTGCGTTCCCCGGCCTCCTTCTTGGATAAAAACCAAAAAAATTTCCGTGTTGGCAAAGACTATTTCAAGCTCTCCGGAACTTCCATGGCCACGCCTTTATGTGCAGGTGTGGCGGCATTGCTTTTGCAGAAAAAAAATGCGCTCACGCCGCAGCAGGTCAAGGAGCTGCTGCGTGACACTGCCACTCCGCTTGCCGGATACAAGGAAAATGATCAGGGCGGGGGCATGATCAATGCCGCCCGGGCACTGCAATATCTGGACCAAATTTAAAACCGCCATGGGCGGTTTTCTACTGCCTTTTTTCCAGTTCCTGCACCTTGTTGCTGAACCATGCCGTATGCAGATCTTCATCAATCAGATTGCTCCACAAAAGGTTGAAAAGATCGCTGTCTTTTCCCGCTTGCAGTATAAAATCCCTGTAATCTTTCATCGCTTTTTCTTCCAGCTGGATATTTGCCTTCAGCAGCGCCACGGTTCCGGCGGCACCGGTGGCCAGTCCGGCAACAGATCCGGAAAAAGGGCCGGCAATTTCGCCGAACATGCCGGGAATACCTCCCAGTTCAACAATCTTGGCACGTATGTTTTCTACGTGCCCCTGCTCTATTTCCGCCACCCGTTCAAGTGTTTTCTGCAGGTAAAAGTCATCGACCTGGCGGCTCTGCATTCTGTAAAGATGGACTTGGTTGATTTCAAGCAGGTAAAACCAGTTCAGTTTTTTTATTATTTCTGCCTTCTCCATGTCATTTGCCTCCGGAAAGCAAGCAGTAATTTTACTATTCCCCGCCGGTCCATTTTTATCAGCAGTTGACCTTTTTCTTTTTTTTCTCTTTCTCTTCTGCTATAGTTAGTATTAGACAAAACAGCGTGCAGGGCACCGGTTGGGGCAAAACGTATTCAAACAGGGATCTGTTCATGCCAAATAATTAAAAAAGCTGGGATGTGAGCATGGAAATAAAGGCATTTAAAAAACTGAAGCTTTATGGTTTCAACAACCTGACAAAATCTTTAAGCTTCAACATGTATGATATTTGTTATGCCAAAACACCGGCAGACAGACAGGGTTATATTGAATATATCGACGAGCAATACAATGCGGACAGGCTGACAGCGATTCTGACCAATGTGGCCAAAATCATTGGCGCCAACATTTTAAACATTGCCAAGCAGGACTACTATCCTCAGGGTGCAAGCGTTGCCATTCTCATCGCCGAAGGGCCGGAATATGCCGAAAACGGCGAGCATGAATCACCAGGCCCCCTGCCCGAGACAATCCTCGCCCATCTTGACAAAAGCCACATTACTGTTCACACCTACCCGGAGAGCCACCCGGACGACGGTATCAGCACCTTCCGTGCCGACATAGATGTTTCCACCTGCGGGCATATTTCGCCGCTGAAAGCGCTGAATTACCTGATTCACAGCTTTGAATCCGATATCATGACCATTGATTACCGTGTCCGCGGTTTTACCCGTGATGTCAGCGGGAAAAAATATTTTATCGACCACAAAATCAATTCCATTCAAAACTACATCCCCGGCAAAACAAAGGAAAAATACCAGGCTATTGATGTAAATGTTTATCAGGAGAATATCTTTCACACTAAAATGATGATAAAAGAGTTCGACTTGGACAATTATCTTTTTGGTATTTCCAAAAAAGACCTGTCGCCCGGGGAAAGGCGCCGTATCAAACAGCGTTTGAAAAAAGAAATGCTGGAGATTTTTTACGGGCGCAATATTACCAAAGTCTAAAGAAGCAAAAGGCGCAGGCAACTGCCTGCACCTTTTGCTATCCTTTAGCATTAACAGTTCAATTCCCGCACTTCAACTTTCAGCTCATACTTTGCCTCTGCATCCAGCATCCTTGACAGCCTGGCCAGGCGGTTGGCCGCACTGTGTCCGTCAAATATGCCGCCGATAGCAAGGGAAAAGCTCGGCAGCGTCATCTCTTTTACCGGCAGCAGTTCAACGGCGGTCTCGGTGTTCGTCTTGTCAGGCACCTTGTTCTCGTTTTGGGGTTCCGCAGCGCTATTTTTTGTGCGCCTGCCCCGCGGTTTTGTTTCAATACCCAGGTTTTTTAAAATTTCACTGTAAAATTTTTTGCGCGATACTTTCATGTCCCGGATAATATTGTTGGTACCAATCTCTTCACGCCATTTGGTCATCAACACAACCTGTTTCTCAATTGGCAACTCTTTAAACTCTTCATACGGCAACACCTGATTTTCGTACATATTATAAACTCTCACCTCACTGTTTTGCATATATTCTTTTTTTGCCTTGCCGCGTAAAAAGTCCACCGGCGTTCTTACCGGCCCGGTACGCCCGGTGCGGGATGCCCGGCCGCGGACACCGCTTAAAATTTTTTTGCTTGTGGTAGAATGAAAAACAAGTTCTGCTTCGCTTGGTCTGCTGTCATGGTAGATTTCGTTGTCCATTCTCTCACCTTTATCTTCGTTCTCTTTATAGTATTACTCGTTTTTTGTTTTTTATGCCTTTATGTCAAGAAATTTCCTGTTATCCAGCCAAAAAGTATTGTCAAAGTATCACACACTCAGCAGCTGAACGGGTGCTGTTCACCGCGGGAGCGGTAAGGTACCGCCCAGGGGGCCGTTACCGCATCCTGCTCATCCATTGCCCGCCGGTACATCATTTCATAGTATTCCCTGACCATGCGTGTGGCAGAGAACCTGAAGTGAGACATATCAATGCTGGCACGCATCATTTCCTGCCAGCGGTCCTTGTCATAATAATAGGTTGGTATTACTTCGGCAAAAAGGACTTTATACAGGGCTTGCAAATCATGCATATTTTGTACCTGCGGGTCCAGGTCGCTGTGATGGACATCCAGCAGCCAGCCTGAAATGCCATGCTGCGGCCCTTCACCCACCCAGCCGTCCACAACGCTCAAATTGAGTACGCCGTTCATGGCGGCTTTCATGCCGGATGTGCCGGAGGCTTCCAGCGGACGCAGGGGGTTGTTGAGCCAGACGTCACACCCCTGAACCAGCAGCTTGGCAATTTCCATATTGTAATTTTCCAGAAAAACAACCGCGTCTTTGTATTTCCTGTCCATCATGACCAGGTCGCGGATAATGCGTTTTCCTTCATGGTCATTGGGATGCGCTTTGCCGGAAAAAACAAGCTGGAGTTTTCCTTCCCGCAAAAGCGGGTCAATAACTTCGGCATTGCGGAAGATCAGGTCGCCGCGTTTATAGCCTGCCGCTCTTCTGGCAAAACCGACAAGCAGTGAATCAATGTTAAGATTGGCATCCGTATGCTGCCGTGCATAAGCGATCAGTTTCTGTTTTGCCTTCAAATGCGGTTTCACAAGGTCGCCGCCGGTGAGAAAAGCGCGGTAGATCTCCTGTGATTGCCAGGTGGGAACATGCACGCCGTTTGTGATGGAAATGATGGGGCCTGTCCCGGTAACATGCCGCCACATGGCCCGTGCCGTATGCCCATGCATGTTGGACACCGCATTGGCTATGGAACACAGGCGCAGGGCCGCTTCCGTCATATTAAAAGGGTCGCCGCCCAGGCGAACCATTTCTTCATAGCTCAGACCGTTGTAGGCACCCATTTCCTGTAACTTGCCGTGATCATACTTTTCATTGCCCGCCTCCACCGGTGTATGGGTGGTAAAGACCACCTGCCGGCGGGTGGCTTGCCATGCGGCTTCAAAGGACATGCCTGCGGCCATTTTTTCCCTGATCAGTTCAATCCCGGCCAGCACGGCATGCCCCTCATTGAAATGATAAACATCCACGTCAATATTCAGTGCCCGCAGCAGGCGGACACCGCCGATACCAAGCACTATTTCCTGGGCAATGCGCTCTTCTGTTCCCCCGCCGTACAATTTTTCCGTAATCCAGCCGTCTTCACTGCCGGGAATGTTTGTATCCAGCAAATAAAGCGGTGCATTGCCGTATTCATCGACCAGGCGCACCCGGCAGGCAACTTCCTTCCCCTTCACTTCAACTTTTACCGTAATGCCCGTATCCTTGACAAAGTCGTAATCGTAAGCGGGGTATGTATCATATGGCCAACCGTTTTCGCCAATATACTGCTCGGTATAATCGCGGCGCCAGAGAATGCCAATGCCTACCAGAGGCAGGTTCAGATCAGCCGCCGCTTTCAGGAAATCACCGGCCAGAATGCCGAGGCCGCCGGCATAAATAGGCAATTTCGCGCTCAAACCGTATTCCATGCAAAAATAAGCAACCTGCGGCAATTTCCCGTGTTGGTTCAGCATTTAGTTCACCCCGTCTTCTTTTTTTCGACTCTTGTTTATTTTGTAGTTTGCTGCACCGTAATATACTGCGCGGGCAGGAAACGCATTTATAACATACAATATAAAAAAAGCCGGAGGGAATTGTATTATGGCGGGATTCGCCCTGTTGCTTGCGGTTGTTTGCTTTCTGCTTGGCTTGGCCGGTACATTCCTGCCTGTTTTACCGGGCGCCATACTTATTTACGCCGGCATGCTTGTCTACGGTCTGCTGACCAGATTTGCCTCCCTTGACGCCACCTTTTTCCTGCTGCAGGGCCTGGCGCTGCTGCTTGTTTTTATCATTGATTTCCTGGCTGCGGCAGCCGGGACAAAACGCTTCGGCGGAGGGAAAGCGGCAGCCTGGGGGGCCGCACTTGGCACGCTGGCAGGCGTGATCTTTTTTGGTCCCTTTGGCCTGCTGGCAGGCCCTTTTCTGGGAGCAGTTGCAGCGGAAATAATTTTCGGGAAAAAAACAACCGACCAGGCGGTTCGTGCCGGTTTCGGCACTCTTTTAGGCCTGGTCGGAGGCACTTTGTTAAAGCTGTTTGTGGAAATCATGATGATTGTGTACTTTTTCACAGCTATCTGACGGACGATCCCGACAAGTTCCGGGGTTTTGTTTTTTAGCCGCAAGAAGCACATTACTCGGGAAAATTCAGGAACACCCTGCCCGGCTCCGGCCCCGGCTGAAGGTGCGGACTAAAAGCGCGCCAGCCAAAAAACCGCCGATATGCGCCCACCAGGCTACAGACATATCTATACCAATGCTGGTCAGCCCGGAAAAAAGCTGCAGTACAAACCAGAGTCCCAGAAAAAGCATGGCCGGCACTTCAGTAACTGTCAGGAACAGAAACAGCGGCACCAGCGCCAGGACCCGCGCGCGCGGGCAGATGACCGCATAGGCGCCTAAGATACCTGCCACGGCCCCGCTGGCGCCAATAATGGGGACGGTGCTTTGCGGGCTGAAGGTGATCTGCGCCAGGCCGGCCAAAAGCCCGATCAGCAGGTAAAAAACCAGGTAGCGCAAGTGTCCCAGGCGGTCTTCAACATTATCGCCAAATACCCATAAATAAAGCATGTTGCTGCCGATATGCAGCCAGCTGCCATGTAAAAACTGATGGGTAAAAAGTGGCAGAAAGGCGGCCGGAAAAGCCCCTGCCCAAAGCGCGCTGACAAACCGCTCCGGGATCAGTCCGTACGTATATACAAAGGTAAAAAGCTCTCTGTCCGTCAGGAGAAGCTGGCGGAGGAATATATATATGTTCAGGATGATAATAGCCGTATTGACCAGGGGGAAGCGGCGTGTCCGCGGCGAATCCCGAAGCGGTATCATACTATTGACCTCCTTGCCGTCGCTTTCAGCAGAAAATTACAGTTTGCTTATTTCTTGTTCCCTCCCGCCTGTTCCTGCCGGCTGCAGCATTTTCTCAGAGTTTTGTCAGAGATAAAAGGCAGGGCAAAAATACGGCATGCCGGACAGGGCTTTTACGTCTAGCATGCCGTTTGCCGGTTTGCTTTATTCCAGCGCCCCGGATACTCCGGCCGAGGCAAATGTAGCCATTTCATGCACAATTTTCAGAGCGGCATCGACCATGTTCATGCCAAGGGCTGCACCTGTTCCTTCACCAAGGCGCATATTCATGCGCAAAAAGGGAGTCAATCCCAGCATTTCGAGGAGAATGGCATGGCCGGGCTCTTCCGACAGGTGGGATGCCAGCATATATTCTTTCGCCAGCGGCTGCAGATGTGCGGCGATTAAAGCGGCTGCGCCCGAAATAAAGCCGTCAATCATCACCGGCACCTTGTGTGCTGCCGCTGCCAGCATTACACCCGCCATGCCCGCGATTTCCAGCCCCCCCAGTTTTGCCAGAACGTCAAGTGCATCATCTGCTTGAGGCTTGTTGACGGCTATGGCCTGCTCCACAACCTTGATTTTCTGCTGCAGCCTGGCATCATTCGCGCCGGTGCCGCGGCCGCAGACCGCGGCCGCCGGAAGCTGCCCGTAAAATGCTGTAATGGCTGCACTGGGCGTGGTATTGCCGATTCCCATTTCCCCGGTTCCCAAAAGGCCGGTACCGTTGCCAATACACTCTTCTGCTATATCTATGCCAACTTCCAGGGCGGCAATTGCCTGTTCGCGCGTCATTGCCGGCCCCTGCGCCATATTGGCCGTTCCGTAGGCAACCTTCCGCCTGCGTAGCAGGGGATGCTCCGGCAAATCAGCCGCCACGCCCACGTCAACAATAATCAGTTCGGCACCGGCATGGCGCGCCAGCACGTTCATGGCGGCGCCGCCGGAAAGGAAATTAAGCACCATTTGCGGCGTTACTTCCTGCGGGTAGGCCGAAACGCCTTCCGCCACCACGCCATGGTCACCGGCCATGAGAATGGCCGTTTTCTTGGGCAGCTCCGGCTTGACCTTTCCCGTCATGCCGGCGATTCTCCGGGCGATAGTCTCCAGGACGCCCAGGCTGCCCGGCGGTTTGGTCAGGTTGTCAAGGTGTTTCTGCGCTTCCGCTTCCACCTGCTTGTCAGTCAGGGTAATTTGCTCAAGAATTTTCTGCAGTTTTTCCATTTTGTCATCCTCCTTCAGTTAATCTTTGCTGAAAAAAAGTCCCCAAGCATAGATGCTCGAGGACTTTGCCATCATCCACAGCTTTTTGTTTTATGGCAGGTCTCCTGGCTCACGGATCATTGTCCCCGTCTCCTTCCCATCCGTCTCCGGACAGTGGCACTGACGGCTCCTTCCCGTTTACAGTGGCGGGTCCGCCCGGGACTTTCACCCGGTTCCCTATTCTCCGCCCGCAGGGCGGCACCATAAAACTATTTTTGCAGTTTTTTTTATTATATCTGTCCGGGTGGTCCCTGTCAACGGAGGCGTCATGGCATTGCTAACAACCTCTTCCCTAGACAAGCCTGATGCCGCACGCAGCCGTGATGGCATACAGGTAGGCGGCGGCCACGGGTTGCCTGAGGATTGTTTCCACCGCCCGGATGTAATACTTAAACTGGGTGGCATACCGTGCTGCCAGTTCCTGTATTCCGCCTTCCGGCAGCCTGTCCGTCTTGTAGTCAACAAGGACAAAACCATCCCGGACAGGTATGAGAAGATCAATTATCCCCTGTACAATAATTGTATCATCCGCCCCGGGAAGCAGTTCACGCGCCGGCAGTGCCAGGGTAAAAGGCCATTCCCGCATGGCCTTTTCCCTGTGCTTGAGAAGTATTGCTCCCGGTTCGCTGCGGAAAAAAGCGGCAATCTTTGCCGGCTCCAGCCAGGGCAGGAAGGCGTCATCCAGCTTGCCCTGCGCGGCCAGATTCTCCAGTTGTTCTTTTATCCCCGCCTCATCCAGCGGCAGATTTAAATCCAGGTATTGCAGGGCAGTATGGTAGAGCGTTCCCAGCTCCGCGGCGCCGGGGCCGGACGCCTGGGCCAGAAAGCGGGGACGCCGCCAGGTGTCGGCGGGAAAAAGTCTGGACTCGCCGTCTTCGGCCGTGTCCAAGCGTCGCTTCAGTTCTGTTACCGAAAGCTTGGCCGGCACTGCATGGGATGCCTCATAAGTATATGCAAGGCAGTTGCGTACCGTTTCACGCAGGGCGCTGTCCGTTTCCACCGGCAGAGGCTCCAGGGAAAGCAGGGCCTGTTTTACGGCTTCTTCCTGCTTTTCCTCTTCCCCGGCAGCGGCGTCAGGTGTCGGCGACGGCAGCACGCTGACGGAAAATGTTGCTTCCCGTTTTGCTTCTTCTGCTGTCGGCTCCAACGGGAGAAAAGCTGCCAGCGCAGGACCGAGCCAGTCAAGAAAGCATTTTGCCTGCCGGAGGAGATATGCCGGCAGCGGGCCGCCGCCTGTGCCCGCCTGCCGCCAGGCAGGCAGCTTCCGGGCAAGGTTGCCGCTGCTGCCGATAACAAAAAGCTTCTCCCGTGCCCTTGTCAGGGCGACATACAGCAGGCGCAGCTCCTCCGCCCTCGTTTCCGCTTCTCCCTTCAGGCGCAGGGCATGATATGGCAGCGACGGATAGCGCGTTCGCCCTTTCCGGTCCACGACAAGGGGCGCCAGTCCCAGGCTGCGGTGCAAAAGCAGTGAGGCGCGCTGGTCTTGGAAATTAAACTGCCTGCCTGTATCGCAGAGAAAGACAACAGGGAATTCCAGGCCTTTTGCCTTGTGAATGCTCATGATGCGGACAACGTTTTCCTTTTCGCCCAGTGCCCGGGCGCTGCCCAGGTCTTCTCCCGCCAAGCGCAGCTGTTCGACAAAGTCCAGGAAACGGGAGAGCCCCTGCCGGCTGAAGCGGTCAAATTGCCTTGCCCTGGAAAAGAGGGCGCGCAGGTTGGCCTTGCGCCGCTCACCGCCAGGCAGCCCGGCGACAAAGTCGGCGAAGCGGCTTTCCCGGTAGACTGTGGCAATAAACTCGGACAGCCTCATCCTCCTGGCCAGCGTCCGCCATCTGTCAAGGTCGTTCAGAAAAGCGGCAAGCTTGACCGAGACACCTGAAAGCTCTGCCGCCGCAGCAGCCTTAACAGCCTGCCAAAAGCTGCCGTCATGCCCGCCGAACTGGCGTATGAGGGCCAATTCTTCCACGGCAAGCCCCACAAAAGGCGAGCGCAAAACGGCTGCCAGCGGGATGTCCTGCTGCGGGTTGTCAATCACCGCCAGCAAGGCCAGCATGATTTTTATTTCCACCGCCGCAAAGTAGCCTGTTTCCAGTTCCGTATAGGCCGGGATTCCGTGTGCGGCCAAAATGTCCGCCATCCGGTCCGCCCGGCCCGTTGTCGAGCGCAAAAGAATAACAATGTCGGCATATTGCAGCGGCCGGTATTCTTCCAGTTCCTTGTCATAAACATAAAAGCTTTCCGGCGCCGCCAGTTCCCTGATCTTTTCCGCCACAACCAGGCATTCGCGTTCAAAGGCTGTGTAATCGCTGAAACCCGGCTCACCTTCTTTGCTATCATCAGGAGAAGGAGCCGCCTCTTCTGTTCCCGTGTCCAAAAGTATTATTTCCACCGGCTCCGCGGCCGCTGTGGGCTTTCCGCATTCCGGGTAGCGGGCGCCGCCAATAAGCGCGGCATTTTCGTCATAGTCAATTTCCAGCGCTTCTTTGGTCATCAGCCTGGAGAAAAGATAATTGACCGCATCCACCACACAGGGGCGGCAGCGGAAATTATGGCGCAAAAGAATGCGCATGCCGCCCTCCGCCTCCCCGTAAGCGTGATATTTGGCCAGAAAAATGCCGGGTTCGCCCAGGCGGAAGCGGTAAATGCTCTGCTTGACATCTCCCACCATGAAGAGATTGGGCCTCTCCTCTCCCTGTCGGGAAACGAGCTGCAGGATGGCCTCCTGCACCGGGTTGATATCCTGGTACTCGTCCACCAGAACATGCTCATATTGGCGGCGCAGTTCCAGGGCGGCAGCAGAGGGCAGGAGTTCGCCCGCGGCATCTGTGTCCCGGGAAAGGATTTGCAGGGCATAATGCTCCAGGTCGGTAAAATCCAGCACGCCCGCCTGCTTTTTCAGCGCCAGGTAGGCTTCGGCAAACTCTTGCACCAGCGTTGCCAATGCCCGCACTTTCGGTGCAAGCAGGCGGATTTCTTCCGCGAACTCTTGCATGGAACGCCTGAAATATTTTTCTTTGGCGTCGCCAACAAGGCCTTTTGCCCGCTTCCGCAAGGCCTGGACCTCATCTTTAATTTCTTTTGCCGCCCCCCTTGCAGGCGGCAGGCTGTCAAAGGCAAACCCCAGCCAGGCTGCCCGCAGTTCTTCCCAGGGACGGTGAATGAACTGCATAAGCTTTTGCAGCGCTTCTGTTTCAGCCGCCAGCAGCGGCAGGTAGGGCTGCGGTCCTCCCGGCTTTAGGGCACATGTCATTGCTTCCTGCAGGCATGCCGCCGCTTCCGCCAAAAGGAGGCCAAGTTCGCTTCTGAGAGGTTCAAGCCACGGCCTGAGCCTTTTTTCGTCAGCGGCGGCGGAGACTTCTTCATACATGCTGACAGCCTGCCTGAGCCACTGCCGTGGCCTTGGGTTGCTCCAAACGAAGTCGTAGAGTTTTATGATATCTTTCTGAACCTTTTCTTCTATGCTGCCGTCATAGTCCGCAAGCAAGGCAAATATATCCTCATCGCCGCCGCTGAAAGCCGTCTCCAGCACCATGGCGGCGGCATCATTTTTCAAGAGCGCCGTTTCCGTCTCGGCGGCCACACGGAAGGCCGGGTCAATGTCTAGGAGGTAGAAATAACGCCTGATGACACTCAGACAAAAGGAATGCAAGGTGGAAATGGCGGCACTGCCGAGCAGGGGAAGCTGGCGTGCCAGATTATTCCGTCCGGTTTCCACGGCAGCTTTTTCCAGGGCGGCGGCAATCCGGTCGCGCATTTCCGACGCAGCGGCTTCGGTAAAAGTGACAACCAGCAGCCTGTCAATATCCACAGGGTGCTCTTGGTCACAGAGCAGGCGGATGACCCGCTCAACCAGCACCGCCGTCTTGCCGGCACCTGCCGCTGCTGCCACCAGCACATTGTTGCCTTTTGCCGCAATGGCTGCAAGCTGTGCTTCAGTCCACTTGGTTGTCAAGGGATTCCCTCCCTTCCCCTGCGGAAATCGCCGCCAAAACTTCTGCCTGAGAATAGGAGGGCAGCATCCTGTAGTAATTCCCGGGCAAAGACAGCTCAAAGCAGCAGAGCGCACCATAGGGACAGAAACTGCAGGCATGCCGCCCGTCCTTTTTTTTGTACGGCGCAATGCCGATGTCTCCGTTTTGGATGCGTCCGGCCAGCGCCAAGATTTTCCTTTTGGCAAAAGCAAGCAGCTGCCGCATTTCCACCTCTGTTACCACCCGGGAATATTTGCTGAAGGTACCGTCTTTGTTCAGTGCCGCCGGAACCAATTCTTCCCCGCCCAGCAAGTCAAAGACCTCTTTTTCAGCGACAAGCAGCCCCTCCAGCCTGACGGCCTCTTTTTGCCCGTCAGGCGGCGGGTTGTCGGTGCGTGCAAAGGGACGGGAGATGCCAAAATAGAATGCCCCCGCGGGATAGACGGCGTCTCCCGGCAAAATTTCTTTCACATCCAGCAGGGCGGCCAGATAGGCCAGAAGCTGCAGCGACAGACCGTGGTACAGGTCGGAAAGCAAAAGACGCGTGGGGCTGCTTTTATAGTCAAGCACCCGGACATACTTTTTGTCCTCCGCTTCGGCCATGTCAATCCTGTCGATCTGCCCGTACAAAAGGACTTTTCTTCCCTGAGCCTCCAATGACCAGGGAGGAATGGCATCCCGTCCGAAAGCCAGTTCTACGGCAACGGGACGGAAAGCACTCCGCCGGGCATGCACTGTCAGGACAGCGGCGGCTTCCGTCAGCGTTTCCTGCAGTCTTTTGCCCAGAAACTTAAGGCGTGCCTCTGAAATGACCACTTCCTGCTGCAGCTGCGGTAAAAGAGACGCCACAACCCTTTCCATGCGGGAACAAACCTCATCTGTGGAGAGACTGGCCCACTCCGCCCCTTCCGCCAGCATTTCCGCCACCAAAAGCTTCAGAGCAGTGTGATAAAAGACTCCCATGCGGCCGGCATCGAAGTTCGCTTCCTCCCTTTCCTGCAGTTGCAAGCCGTAGCGGGCAAAATGGGCAAAGGGACAGGAAGCGAATTCTTCCAGGCGGGAAACGCTGGTTCTTAAGGTTCGGCCGAACAAGGCCGCCGCCGCAGCCGGGGAGAGAGGCTGCACCGCATTCCGCCAGGTCAGGGCCGGCCAGAGTTTTGCCATCAGAGTTGCCGTTTCCTCGTGCCTGCGTGCTTCCTCATATACTGCCGCCCAGAAAGGCGGCAGCTTGCCGCCGCGGACAGCCTGGCCCGCGGCCAGCAAAAGTCCCCCGGCAGCCTGCTGCGGCCTGGCAAGGGCAAGGGAGGTGTCGTCTGTATTGTTGCCGACAAAAAGCACCCGGTTCCGGGGAAACATCTCCCGCACGTGCCTGAAAACCGGCGAGGGCCGCTTTGCCTTCCCTTCTTCATCGGCCAGCGGGCAGCTGAGCCACAGGTACTGTGAGCTGCGGGTCAGGGCAATATAGGCCAGGTATTGCTCCTGGTACTGGCGCTGCTTTCTGCCCAGAGCCAGTTCCACGCCAATGTCTCCCAGCAGTTCACGCTCATGATCGGCAAAAAGGCCTTCTTCCTGCTGGCGGGCGGGAAATTCGCCTTCATTTAAGCCAAGCACATACGCCGCCCGCAGCCGCGGCTGCCGTGAACGTTCCACGCTGCCGATCATAACCCTGTCGGTGGTGGCAGGCAACAGACCGGGCTTTAGATTTTCCAACCCGGCAAGCACGACCTGGACAAAATCGGCAAAGGTCATTGCCTGGTCTCCCAGAATGGTATAGGCCTGTTCCAGCAAGTCGACCACACCGTTATAGATCTGCCTGTGCTCCAGCGCCTGCTGGTGGAAACCGGCCGCTTCCGCCTCCCGGACCCAGCGCTGCAGGCTCCCGCCGATATCAACCCGCTCCATTAACTGCCAGAGGGCAAGGCAGTAAGCGGCTGCAGGCTGCTTCCCCCCTCCGGTGCAGGCGGCGGCAAAAGGTGCGAGCGTGTCACGCAGGATGCGCATGCTTTCCCCGATTTTTTCCGCCGCTTTTGCCGTATCATCCTTTGCTTCCGCTCCTTCTTCCCACGTCAGGTATTTGTCCAAGTTCCACGCCTGTTCGTCAAACCAGTATTTGCCCCTGATCCCGTGCGCCCTGGCGTAGTTTTCCACACTGTCGGCCGCTTCCCGCGAGAGCGGCAAAAAATCTGTTTTCAGCAGTCTGAAGACTGCAGCAGGCGGGAAATTGCCGGACACGGCCTCCAGTGCGGAACGCAAAAATTCAATAAGCGGATGGTGCACCGCCGGCCGCCTTTCATCCACATAAAAGGGTATGTCAAAATCGGTAAAGACGGCGGCCACTAGGTCATGGTAGCTGTCAAAATTCCGCAGAATGACGGCCATATCACGGTAGCGCCACCCTTTTTCACGCGTCAGCCTGACAATATCGCAGGCCACGGCTTCCACTTCAGCCCGGGGGTTTGTCGTAGTTACCAGCCTTATTTCTTCCGCTGCGCCCGTCCAGACAACGGGCGGCAGCGCGGCAAAATGCTTTTCCAAGTGTGCCAGCGGCCGTGAGTCGGCAAAACGCGTGTGTGCACCCGCCACAGGCAGCTTTTGCGGCGACAGGACGGCGACATCAAGTTTTGCCGCCAGCCGCAGCAGGCGGTGATATGTATCCATGGTGGGCTGGAACAAATCATCTTCACGTGGAGGTCTCAGCTGTGCCGGATCCAGGCAAAGGGCGATATTGACCTCTGCCGCTGCCGAAAGCATCGCACCCAGCACAGCATATTCCTGCGGCGTAAAGCCGGCAAACCCGTCAACCCAGACGCGTGTACCAAAAGGCAAGGCGCCGCCGGATATGGCTTCGGCCAGTTCATCCAGCGCATCTTCCGGGTCGCTGAATTTTCCGGCAATAAATTCCTTGTAGGCAGAAAAAACTGCTGCCAGATCTGCCAGCTTGCCCTGCAGCTGCGGCGGGCATGCGGGCGCCGCCGCAAGCCGTTGCAGGGTTTCCGGCTCTACTTTGTAATATTTAAATTCCCTAAGCTGCTTTGCCAGTTGCTCGCAAAAGCGCGGCTGCCTGGCAACCCTGCCAAAGACGGTAAAGTCACCATGCTTTTCCTGCAGCAGGCGCCGCAGAACCAGGTGCCTGCCAGTTTCGCTGATGTGCGGCAGGTCCCTCCCCATCGCCCGCAGGCGCCAGGCCATGCGGCGAAAAGACAGGATTTCCGCCCGGAAGGTCCCGCCGCCGCAGAGTAGGGCCAGTTCTTTCTCCGTTTCAAAAGTGGCCTGTTCCGGTACCAGAAAAATAAGCGGTGCCCCCAGCGGCTCCTCCCGGCAGAGCCGGGCGATTTCCGCCAGGCAAAGGGCAGTTTTGCCGCTGCCCGCCCGGCCCAGGATAAAGCGAAGCGCCATTAGCCTTCCTCCCTCTTCAGCAAGAAAGATTTCGCGTCACGAAGTCTCAAATCCTTTCCCGGGTCCTTCCCTTTTCCGGAAGGATAATGTAAAATAATTAACATACTTTCCAGCACAGTTACAAGGAGGTTCAGCATGTATAACATTGCCGTTATCCCTGGCGACGGGACAGGCCCGGAAGTTATCCGGGAGGGACTTAAGGTTCTTGATGCTGTCAGCGCTGCTGAAGGATTTAAAATTGACTATACCCACTATGATCTGGGCGGGGAGCGCTACCTGCGGACAGGCGAAGTGCTTCCGGACAGCGTATTGGCGGAACTGCGCCAGTTTGACGCCATATACCTGGGGGCCATTGGCCACCCCGATGTAAAACCCGGCATTTTGGAAAAAGGGCTGCTGTTGCGCCTGCGTTTTGAACTGGATTTATACATCAACCTGCGGCCCGTCAAGCTCTATCCGGGCGTGGAAACGCCGCTGAAAGACAAAGGGCCCGAAGATATTGACTTCGTGGTCGTAAGGGAAAATACAGAAGGACAGTACGCCGGGGCCGGCGGCATCCTGCGTAAAGGGACGCCCCATGAAATAGCCGTGCAGGAATCCATCTGCACCCGCATGGGCGTTGAGCGCTGCCTGCGCTATGCTTTTGAGTATGCCAGGGCGCGCAATAAAAAGAAAAAAGTTACTCTCTGCGGCAAAACCAATGTTCTTACATATGTCTTCGATTTATGGGAGCGTGTTTTTCATGAACTGGGCGCCGCCGAATATCCTGATATTACCCGTGACTATGCCCATGTTGACGCCACCGTCATGTGGATGGTGAAAAACCCGGAATGGTTTGATGTGATTGTGACGGAAAACATGTTCGGCGACATCATTACCGATCTGGGCGCCATCATTCAGGGCGGCATGGGTATTGCGGCCGGCGGCAATATCAACCCTGACGGGGTTTCCATGTTTGAACCCATCGGCGGCTCCGCACCGAAATATACCGGACAAAATGCAGTCAACCCCATGGCAGCTATCGGTGCCGCCGCCATGATGCTTGATATACTGGGCGAGAAAAAAGCCGCCGCGCGGATAGAAAAAGCCGTCATGCAGATTTGCACACGCTTAAAAAGCATGGCGGCGGGTCAGATGGGCTACACCACTTCCCAGGTCGGCGACATGGTGGCGGAATCCATCTAAAAATACTAAAAACGGCAGGATTGCCTGCCGTTTTTTTCCGGAGTGTTCCCGCTTGTTTTTCCGGTGTGCAGAAAGCGGGAGCTGTTTTCCGCTTTGCAAAGAAGAAACGGACGCGACGCAGCGCGGGCGGCTGCTTTATTGACAGCCGGCAAAATACTGCGCTATGATTGGTAAGTGAGGTGAAACAAGCCCATGAAAATCGGTATTATTGGCCCGGCCATGTCCGGCAAGTCCACTTTGTTCCGGCTGCTCACAGGTGCAACCGCCGCCACCGGCAAAGGCGGCATCCCGCAGGGAGCGGCAAAAATACCCGATAAACGCCTGGAAACCCTGTCGGCAGTTTTTCGTCCCCAAAAGACTACTTTTGCCACCGTGGAATTTGCCGATTTCCCCGCTCTCGGAGCAGGCGGCGAAATGAGCGGCGAACTGATAAGCCGCCTGAAAACGCTGGATGCACTGGCTGTAGTCGTCCGCGCACACCAGGATCCCTCCGTTCCCTGGCCGGCAGAACCAGCTACGCCGGCCGCCGCTTTTTCCGCTTTTCTTGAAGAGATGATTCTGACCGACCTTGTGCAGTTGGAGAAGCATTTAAGCCGCAACAAGGATAAAAAGCGCACGCCGGAAGAAACGCGCCTCCTGGAGAAGTGCCGCGAACTGCTGGAAGCCATGAAGCCGCTGGCCGGCGAAAGCTGGCAGGAGGATGAACTGCCGGTCCTGCGGAATTACGCTTTTCTCTCCCTGCGCCCTGTCCTGGTGGCCGTCAACGTGGACGAAGCGCAGCTTCAGGAAGGAAGCTATCCCGGGCGGGAAGAAATAACAAAACTTTGCCGGGAAGCCGGCTATCCCCTGCTCACCTTCTGCGGCACCCTGGAACAGGAAATCAGCCGGATGGCACCGGAAGAACAACAGGAATTCATGGCCGCCTACGGCCTGAAAGAGTCCGGCATCGCCCGCCTGGCCGCCGCCGCCTACAGGCTCCTTGACCTGATTTCCTTTTTCACCGTTGGCAAAGATGAGGTGCGGGCGTGGACAATCAAAAATAATACACCTGCCAAAAAAGCGGCAGGGAAAATTCACTCGGACATGGAACGCGGTTTTATCCGGGCGGAAGTAATAAACTTCTCGGAATTTGTGGAGCTTGGGAGCTCCCTGAAAGCTGCCCGCGAGCAAGGCAAGCTCCGCCTGGAGGGCAAAGACTATCCCGTCCAGGACGGGGACATTATTACTTTCCGCTTTAACGTCTGATTAATTCCAGCAACAAATAAAACGACCTGACCACCGGGTGCAGGCCGTTTTTTTTTTACGGCAGAGCGGAAAAACCGGGAAAAGTATAATTGAAAGAATTTAAAAGATAGATTATAACCACCCCGATTGCCAGGACAACACCGTAAGGCAGCGTCTTTCCGGGCCGCTTCTTTTGCTCCAGCCCTTCCAGATGCTCCTTTCTGCGCGTAAAAAAGAAACAGTACAGGGATAAAAACAGATTTTTCAGCCGCCTGCCGCATTCCCCTTCTTTCAGCATGGTTGCCAGCGCGATGACACCTCCAGCCAGGGCGGCCGCCAGCATAACCTGCACCACCTGTTCGCTGCCGACAAAAGCGCCGATCACCCCCAGCATTTTTACGTCGCCGGCTCCCATCCCGCCCAAAAGATACGGCACAAAAAGCAGTGCCGCACCGGTAAGAAAACCGGAAAAAGCAAATTTAGTGCCCGCCAAGACCCCCTGCGTGGCAAGGTGAAACAGCCAGGCCGCCAGAAAGCCGGCCAGGACAGCTTTATTGTAAATCTTCCTGGTCTTCAGGTCCGTATACAGGCAAACAAGGACAAAAGCAAAAAGCAGGACGTTCAGCATTTCTTTCCTCCTTCCTCCTCTTCTGCCTGCCACTGCAGCAAATCACCGCAGGCAAGGCGGTAATTGGCGATTGTGCCGTCCGCAAATTCCAGGGCCGTTTCCGCCTCCCGGCACAGGGGGGTCACGCGCCATGGCGCAAGGGACGGATAAAGCGCAACAATTTCCTTGTTCTTGTTCAGGAAAACCACGTCAATGGTAAAACGCATAAAAAATGTATGTATTGCCTTGCACGGCGCCAGGGCAAGGACGTCATAATCTTCCGGAAAAGTTTTTTTCAACATCAGGCCTTTGAACCGCTGCCAGAAAGTAAATGCCGCCTTGGCCCTGCCGGTAAAAACAACCTCTTTTCCACTTCTAGCAAACATTCTTCAAATCCCCACAAAATTTTCTAAAATCTGGATCAGGGCGGGCCCCAGGAGAACGATAAAAATGGTGGGAAAAATAAAGATTACCAGGGGGATTAACATTTTTACCGGTACTTTCATTGCCTTTTCCTCCACCCGCTGCCTGCGCCGGCGGCGCATTTGCTCCGCCTGGTTTTTCAAAGCATTGCCGATATTGAGACCCAGCTGTTCGGCCTGAATAATGGTGGAGGCAAAAACTTTGACATCGTCCACGCTGCAGCGTTCACCCAAGTCCCTGAGTGCTTCCCGCCGCGATTTGCCCATTTTTATTTCATGCAGGACACGGCGGAATTCCAAAGCTACGGGACCCTTTGCCTTTTCTACCACTTTGGCCATGGCACCGTCAAAGCCGAGGCCCGCTTCCACGCTGACGGAAAGCAAATCCATGATATCCGGAAAAGTTTTCTCAATTTCTTCACAGCGCTGACGGATCTTGCTGTCAAGATGCACATTCGGCAGCAGCCAGCCAATGGCTGCTCCGGCTGCCGCGAGCATAATCTTTTTGGTGTCCCACGGCCCGGAGGAGAGAAGATGCAGCAAAAACGGCACGGCTGCCGCCAGTATTATTTTCAGCCCCAAATAATCGACCGCCCGCAGACCTTGTGTTTCGCCGGCCTGTTTGACCTTCTGCTCCAGCTTCTGCAGTATTTCAGCCGGCAGCAGGCGGACCGCTAGGCTGGAAACAAAACCCAATAACGGCCGCAGAAGGCGCTCGGACAATGGCCTGCTTAATTCTGCCTGGCGGGTATCTACAGGTTCATCATAGTCAAGAATGTTTTTCAGCCTGCCCTGCAGGTCGACCTTGGCAGGTGTGCGCCGGGCACGTACAGCCGCTCCCAGGGTGTACACGGTGAGAAAAACAAGGCTGCAAACGGCAATTTGCATCTTTCCGCCTCCTACATTTCAACATTGATGATTTTGCGTATGGCCATGATGCCGATCAGTTCGGAAAGGACAGCCCCGCCGACAAGAAGCAGCCCCAGCGGGTGCCTAAACAGGACGGAAAGGTAAGCGGGATTGAGTACTGACAGTACCGCTGCCAGAAAAACAGGCAGCAGGGCAATAATGGTACCCGATATTCTTCCCTGGGCGGTAAGTGTCTTGATTTCTCCCTTGATTCTGACACGTTCGCCAATGGTGTAAGCTATATTGTCCAAAACCTCCGCCAGGTTTCCTCCCACTTGGCGCTGGATGATCACGGCTGTGACAATCAGGTCCAAATCATCGCTTTTGACCCGCTCCGCCATATTGCGCAATGCTTCCTCCGTGGGGCATCCCAGGCGCATTTCCCGCAGCGCCCGGCTGAATTCACGGGAAATGGGCGGTGTCATTTCACGGCTCAAGGTATCCAGTGCCTGCAGAAAAGAAAAGCCGGCCCGCAGCGAATTGGCCATAATCATAAGAGCGTCGCCCAGTTGGTTGTTAAATTGCTGCAGGCGGCGCGCTTTTGCTCTTTTCAGATAGAGGAGAGGGAGAATTGCCCCACCGGCGGCCAGCACCACGGCAAGGGGCAGGTTTTGCAGCAGCGCGACTGCCAACAGTGCCGGCCCCAAAGACAAAACCAAAGTCAGTCCTATCATTTCTTCGGCTTTGAGCGGCAGGTCCGCCTGTACCAGTTCCGCTTCCACGCCGGCCAGGAGCTTTTTGGGGACAAAAAGCCCGCAAACGGCTGCCAGGACAGCCAAAAGCGTTCTTTTCCTTTTGCTATCCGGCCTTTCTTCCCGGCTTTCGTAAGTGGCGGTGTATTTGCGGATGCGGGCCGCAATTTCATTTTTTTCTGCCGCCGCCCGCCGGGTAAAAGAAATCCCCGCCAGGAAAACGGCAAGAAAGACCAGAAAAGCAATCTGCAGCTGCGGCATGCTTTCCCCTCCCGTCAGAAGTGTGTGGAAGTAAACATAACTGCAGGCAGGTTGATGCCGGCAGCTTCAAGTTTATGCACAAACTTGGGGCGAATGCCGGTAGAACGGAAAAAGCCCTTGCACCTGCCATCCTCGCTGATTCCTGTCTGTTCGAACACAAAAAGGTCCTGCAGAACGATTACGTCTCCTTCCATCCCCTGTACTTCAGTTATATGGGTAATTTTGCGGCTGCCGTCGCGCAGGCGGCTCTGGTGAATAATCAAATCAACGGCGGAAGCAATCTGCTCACGGATGGCGCGGACAGGCAGATCCATTCCGGCCATCAGCACCATGGTTTCCAGGCGAGAAAGCATATCCCGCGGAGAATTGGCGTGCCCGGTGGTCAGTGAGCCGTCATGGCCCGTGTTCATGGCCTGCAGCATATCGAGGGCTTCGCCGCTGCGCACCTCGCCCACCACAATCCTGTCCGGGCGCATCCGCAAGGCATTGCGCACCAGGTCGCGGATTGTTACCGCGCCTTTTCCTTCCGTATTGCTGGGCCTTGTCTCCAGCGACACGACATGCTCCTGGCACAGCTGTAGCTCGGCTGCATCTTCAATGGTGACAATGCGCTCGTGGTGTGGGATAAAGGATGACAGGACATTCAGAGTGGTTGTTTTACCGGAACCGGTGCCTCCGGAAACTACAATGTTAAGCCGCGCCTTGACTGCAGCCTCTAGGAAGGCGGCCATCTCCAGGTTCAAGGTTTCAAAATTAAGCAGGTCGTCGATGGTATATGGCTCCCTGGAAAACTTGCGGATAGTAATGGCGGGCCCCACCAGCGAAATGGGAGGGATCACCGCATTAACCCGGGAACCGTCCGGCAGCCTTGCATCAACCATGGGCGAGCTTTCGTCAATGCGGCGTCCAATGGGTGCTACAATTTTTTCAATAATGTGCATCACATGTTCGTCATCGCGGAATGTGACATCCGTTAGCTCCAGTTTCCCATTGCGCTCAATATAGACTTGACGCGGCCCGTTTACCATTATTTCCGTGACAGTATCATCTTTCAGCAGGGGGTGTATGGGGCCGAAACCGACGGCTTCGTCGACAATCTCTGCGATAATGTGTTGCTTTTCCCCTTTGGGAATAAAGCTAACCTCGCGGTCAATAGCCTCTGCCACCATTTTTTCCAGGCGGACCTGCAGCGGTTCTTCCGACTCCCCCTCCGTCTGGGAGCCGAGTTTTTCAATCATTTGCTGGTGTATTTTTATTTTCAGCTTGGAATATGGGTCATTTTTTGCCGCCGGTTCAGGCTTTTTTTCCACGGCGGCCAGAACGGGTTTACTTCCCGGGTTTTCCTGTCGTTTGACGCGCTCCAAACGTTCCAGCAGGGACATTGCCTGTGACGGCCTCCTTTATAAGCTGAAAATCCTTGTAATCAGGCTTTTCCCCTGTTTGTCGGCCAGGGTGAGCCGCCGGCCGTTGACCGTCCGCTCCCCCAGACGGCGAAACGACCTGGCAATTTCTGCGGAAGCCTGGCTGATGACAACAGGGATTCCTTTATTAATGGCAGAGATTACCGCCTTTTCATCACTGACAATCTGGTGTGCCACGGTAATCTCCAGCCCTTTTTCCAGGTCGGGAATATCCACTCCCAGATCCTGATCGCTGCGGTTAAGGACGATCCGGACTTTTTCCCGCAGATCAAGGCTTTCCAGGATATTGAGGGTGGTTTTGGCATTTTTAATGGCGGCAATATCCCGTGTTACCAAAAGCAGGATCTGGTCTGCAGCTTCCAGTGCCTGCAAGGTGATATCATTAAATACTGACGGTGTATCCACCACAAGGTAGTCGTAGGACTGCCGCAAAAGCGAAAGGATTATCTCCGTGTGCGCCGGAGAAACATATTCGGCGTCCTGGGGAAAGAGCGGCGCCGGCAAAATGTCAATGCCCGTGATGTGGCGGATCAGATAACCGTCAAGCGCCTCCGGCGTGATAGGATCCGCCTGCCGCACAAGTTCACTGATATTGCCGCCGTCGTTTAGATTCAGCAGGACGGAAATATCGCCAAATTGCAGGTCGAAATCAAGCAGGGCCACTTTTTTCTTTTCCTGCTGGGCCAGTACTACAGCCAGGTTGGTGGCCACAGTAGTTTTGCCCACGCCGCCTTTGCCGGAGAAAATCACCAGGATTTGTCCCGGTTGCTTTGCTTCCTGCACTTTGGTGCCGCCGTCTCCCGGAGCCTGACCGCCGTTTTTTACGCCGGCAAAAGACAGGTCTTCCGTAAAAAGGTCCTGCTTTTCCCTGCTGTTCTGCAGCATTTTCTGCCGGTGGACAGACCGGATGGTTATCGCCATTTCCTCACTGGAGAGGGGCTTGACCAGGTAATCGCGCGCCCCCGCCACCATGGCTTTTTTCAGGTATTCCGTCTCCCCTTGGATGGAAACAATAATTACCGCGGTGCGGGGATAAAGCAGGGAAACTTTTTCCGCAGCGGTAATGCCGTCCATCACCGGCATATTGATATCCATCAGGACAACATCGGGTGCCAGTTCCGCAATCTTCTGCAATGCTTCCTTCCCGTCGCCTGCTTCCCCCACAACCTGCATGTCTTCCTCGAAGTATAACAGGCGGATAATGTCTTTTCTTGTCTGCGGCACGTCATCGACGACAAGGACTTTAATTTTCTCCACGCGCTTCCCCCCTGTTATAACATCACTTCCGGGCTAAAACTGGCTGAGACGGAATGGCTGCACCGGCCGTGCCGCTGTGTCTGTTGCCGGCCGCAGCACCAGCCGCAGGCTGCCCCTCTCCAAAGCCAATATAATGGCGGAAACACTTTCCGCTGGGGCATCAAGCGTGATTGTTTCCACGGTCAGCTGCTGCTTGTCATCCTGAGATACATGCTGTCCTGCCGCAAGTACGCGAATATTTTCCGCCACAACGCGTGTAATTGTCTCCACAGTCACACCTTCCGCCGTCTCCGGCGGATCAATAGTCACGATGCAGTCCACATAATCGCCCGGCAAAATAAAGCCGGCCACGCCGGAAACACTGTTAACCGGGACAGTCAGTGCCCTGTGTCCCGGACTGACCCTGTATGCCAGGCTGCCCGTATTTTGTGTATAAACAAGACGTGACGCCAGGATCTGTTCGCCGGGCAGCAGGCGCTCCCTTGCATAGGCTCCCTGCAGCTCTTCTTCCGTGGTTACAGCGTCGCTGTGCAGAGCCGCCTCCGGTATTTCCACTTTTTCCAAAAGAGACAGGTTCAGCTTGGTGCGGGCAGGTATCTCCACTGCAGGCACATACACGGATACCAGCCTGACCGCCGCCTTGCTCTGCGCTTCCAGCTCATTAAGATAGACATAGGCTGCGCCGGCGGCGGCAAAGGCCAAAAGCAGTGCCAAAAAAAATAGTTTGTTCCCTTTCATACCCAATCCCCTTCACTGCATCTGCTTGGGAAAAACAAAGCCTGGTCAGGGATGAAAAAACCCCGCCCTTGCGGGCAGGGCCGACCCTGGGGGATGTTTATCCGTTTTTAACTTCCTTCGCCTACTTCTCCCATTTTATCGGTGATGCCTTTAAATATATCCTTCACTTTTCCTCCCAGCCCGATCAGGGCACCGATAGCAACAATAGAAACAAGGGCAAGAATCAGTGCGTATTCAGTCATGCCCTGGCCGGACTCTTCCGTCAAAAACCTGGCAAGCATATTTTTCATAAACAATAGCCTCCTCTTTTCTTTCTCCCGAATGATTACGCTTTCAGTTTAGCACCCTGCCATGGCAGGGACAACAAACCAGCGTCTCAATTCCTGCAGGACCATAGTCCCATTTTTAAGTGCGTCTTACATGCCGCCGCTGAAGGCTGCCGGTATTTTTTGTAAAAGATCCGACACCGCCGTTCCCAGGTACCGCATGACAAGGATTACGGCCATGACCACAAAGGCCAATAGAAAGCTGTATTCAGTGAGGGCCTGCCCCGCTTCGGAAAGAAAGAACGCCGCCTCTTTTTTCATTGGTGACACACCTCCGCAGCTTAACTGTAGCAAAAATAAGCCGGAGGCGCATCCGGTCCTGGTCACAAAAAAAACGGGGCTTTGGTCCCGTTTACAGTTTTACCATTCTGTTTTTCACAGCGTAGAGGGCGGCCTGCGTCCTGTCATGCACATTCAGCTTGCGGAAGATATTCGTAATATGATTTTTCACTGTCTTCTCGCTGATAAACAGTTCTGCCCCGATCTCCTTGTTGCTTTTGCCCCTGGCGATCAGGATTAAAACCTCAATCTCCCGGCGTGTCAGCGGCTCTTCCGGCATACTGTGCCTGGCGGCAAGGCGGCGGAATTCCCCAAGCATTTTGGCTGTAATGGCAGGGGTAAAAACACTTTCTCCCCGGTAAACTTTCCTCACTGCTTCCACCAGCGCATTTGTCTCGATATCTTTCAGGATGTAAGCGGAAACGCCCGCCTTCACCAATTCATAAATATATTCCTCATCATCATGTATGGTAAGGGCAATAATGCTTGCTTCAGGCACTTCTCTTTTAATCTGGCGCGTCGCTTCAATGCCGTTCATGCCGGGCATATTGATATCCATGAGAACAACATCCGGCTTGTGTGCTTTGGCCAGTGCACATGCTGCCTGTCCATCCGCTGCTTCCCCCACCACTTCCATGTCTTCATGGAGGGAGAAGATCCGGCGCAAACCGTCGCGCAGCAAGGAATGATCGTCTACAAGGAGCAGTTTTATTTTTTCACCGGTCACCTTTGCTCACCTCTGGTCGGTATGGTGATGCTGATTTCCGTGCCTTTGCCGGGGGCAGAATTGATCTTTATCTCTCCCGCCAGCAGCTGAACCCGTTCCCGCATTCCCAAAATGCCGAAACTGTCATTTGTCCCGCCGGCGGCATGCAATACCTGTTCCGCATCAAAGCCGCAGCCGTCATCTGTCACTGCAATGTTTACCCGTCCGGGCAAAAGCTCCAGTTTAATGACGCAGTGCTTGGCGCCGGAATGCTTTACCGTGTTGTTCAGTGCCTCTTGGACAATGCGGAAAATCGCTACTTCGAGCGTGCTGGGCAGGCGCTGTTCCTCGTCGCCAAGCACTACCAGCTCCATAACAATATCGGTTCTTTTCTGCAGATCCGCCAGGTAACGCTTCAGCGTGGGGACAATACCAAGATCGTCAAGGACCATGGGCCGCAGGTTGAAAATAATTTTACGTACCTCCTGCAGGCTTTCCCTGACCATGGTTTTTAAATCACGCAACTCTTCCCTGACCTTCTCCGGCTCCAGGTCCATCAGTTTTTCACAGATTTCCGCCCGCAGGACTACATTGGCCATGGACTGGGCAGGGCCGTCGTGAATTTCCCTGGCTACACGCTGCCTTTCATCTTCCTGTGCTTTAATGATGCGCAGGCTTAATTGCTGTTTTGTCTGCAGTTCATCCAGCCTGGCCGTCATGTTGTGCAAATCGCCGGAAAGCAGCTGGATTGCCAGGCTCACCTGGTTTTCCAGTTTTTCCGCCCTGCTCAGCGTTTCTGTAGCATGGCGCAGCATGTCTTCCAGCTGCACCCGCTGCTTGCGCAGTTGTTCTTCACGCTCACGCATTGCCGTCAGCTGCAGTTGCAGGTGCTGGGCCTCTTCGTACGCCACCTGGATCTCCCGCTCGCTGTAAAGCTGAAAATTTTTGTTAACTTCCATCAGATGCAGGCGTGCCAGCTTAAAGTCGCGCTCCAGCCTGTCAGTCTCGGTGATAATGCTGACAATCTCTCCCTTCAGCTCCACCAAGCGAGTCATCAGTTCTTCCCGCTGCTTGCGGGCATCACTGGCAATACTGATGATCTGGTTGCGTCCCTTTTCTATTGTCAGCAGCATCTGCTTAATTGTCTGGTCAAGCCGTTTTATTTCATCCACCCCTGCCACCGTCCAGTTGCCAATCCATCTTTTTCTAAATCATTCGACTTGAAAATAAGCTGTTCCTTCCTGCTCCTGGCATTTTCGACATGAGTTGCTTGCTGCCGGTTTGCCTTGGCCGCATGAAGCTGCTGCTGGAATAAGCAAGCAAATTCACTTAATTTATTCAGTTTTATGAATAATTATTATTTTTATCAATTAATAAAGAACAATTGATTAATAATGCGTTAATTGATACAATATAGCCTGGGGAAAAATGTACTTATTTTTCCGCACAACTAATAAAAGGTGTGTGATTTACTATGGGTGACTTACAAAAACTCTTTAAACCACAATCTGTTGCTGTGATCGGGGCATCCAACAAAAAAGGAAAAATAGGATATTCCGTCATGGCTAACTTAAAAGACAGCGGTTTCCAGGGCGCAATTTATCCAATCAACCCGAAAGAAGAAGAAATTTTAGGCTACCGCTGCTATCGTTCTGTCAAGGACGTTGGACAACCAATTGATGTCGCCGTCGTCAGCGTACCGGCCGCGCTGGTGGCTGGAGCAGCCAAAGAATGCGGCGAGGCGGGAGTAAAATTCCTGATTGTAATTACTGCAGGCTTTAAAGAAATCGGTAAAGAAGGGGCTGAACGCGAGCAGGAACTGGTCAGAATTTGCAAAGAGTACAACATGCGGATCGTTGGCCCCAACGTTGTCGGTGTAATAGATACCAATTCACCCTTCAACGGTTCATTTACCCGCGGCATGCCTTTGAAAGGCAAAATCGCTTTTATTTCGCAAAGCGGGGCAATGCTCCTAGCCATTCTTGACTGGAGCCTCAGTGCCGGCATTGGCTTTTCTCAATTTGTTTCCATGGGCAACAAAGCAGATTTGAACGAAACCGACTTCATTCAGGCTGCAGCCGAGGACCCCAACACCAGCGTTATTCTCTGCTACCTGGAGGATGTCACCAACGGGGAGCGCTTCCTGGAAGTCGTGCGTAAGGCCAGCCAGATTAAACCTATCATCATTCTAAAATCCGGCACCTCCCAGGACGGCGCCCGTGCCGCTTCTTCACACACCGGCGCACTTGCCGGCAGCGACCTGGCATATGATACCGCTTTTAAACAAAGCGGCGTTATTCGCGCTTTGAATATGTCGGATTTGTTTGACCTGGCGGTTGCTTTTGTCAACCAGCCCGTGCCGGCCGGCAACCGTGTTGCCGTTGTCACCAACTCGGGCGGCCCCGGCATCATTGCAACCGACAGTGTTGAGCGCAATAAATTGAAAATGGCTCGTTTTAACAAGGAAACGCTTGAGTATATGCGTTCCCAGCTCCCGGTGGAAGCCAGTGTTTACAACCCGGTAGACGTTCTGGGCGATGCCACCCCTGAACGCTATACTATCGCGCTGGAATCCATCCTGAAGGACGACAATACAGACAGCGCTCTTGTCCTCCTCTCCCCCACGGCTGTCACCGAACCGGTCAAAATCGCCAATATGATAGTTGATATGCATAAAAAATACCCGCAAAAGCCTCTCTTTACCTCCTACATGGGCGGAGAGACTTTGACTGAAGGCATCCGCATCCTCTCCGAAGCAGGCATCCCCTGCTACACTTTCCCCGAACCTGCCCTGAAGGCTATTTCCGGTCTTGTCACTTACGACGCACTGCGGACGAAGCTGCAAAAGAACAAGCCCATCGCACCGGCGCCCGACGTGGACAAGGAAAAAGTCAAGGAAGTCTTCGCAGAAGTCCGGCGGGACAACCGTGTCACCCTGCTTGGCTACGAGGCAACCATGGTGGCGGAAGCTTACAAGATCCCTGTGGCCCCGGTCGTTTTGGCCAAAAGCCCCGACGAAGCGGTGGCGGCAGCGGAAAAAATGGGCTACCCCGTGGTGCTGAAGGTTGCTTCACCGCATATTATTCATAAAAGTGATGTGGGCGGCGTGAAAGTCGGCCTGAGTTCGGCGCAGGAGGTAAAAGATGCCTACAATGCCATCATGGAAAGTGTAACGCGCTTAATGCCGGATACTCCCATTTACGGCATTGAAGTGCAGGTTATGATGCCCAAGGGCACTGAAACCCTTATCGGCATGACCCGCGACGTCCAGTTTGGTCCGATGATTGCTTTTGGTATGGGCGGGATCTATGTAAACCTCCTGAAAGATGTTTCCTTCCGCCTGGCCAACGGCCTGACACGGGAAGATATTGAAGAAATGATCAGCGAGACAAAGGCCTACACCCTTCTCAAGGGCTACCGCGGCAGTGAGCCTTGCGACATCCCATCCCTCGTAGAAGCAATTGCCAGGATCGCTCAGTTGTGCATGGACTTCCCCGAGATTGCCGAACTGGACCTCAACCCTGTTAACGCCTACCCCGACAAGGCCGTGGCGCTCGACGTCAAAATCACCCTCGCCGGCAACAAATAGGGCCGGCAATAGCAGACCGGGTTCTGCGGGACAAGCAACCGGCAAACAAGGACAGATTTCAAAAAAGACCGGCAGCAATGCCGGTCTTCTGCTTTAGAAAAACCGCTGTTTGGCAGCAACGCAAAACGGCGGTTTACTTTTTATCGTTTTACCTTTTTTGCCGCTGTCGCCTTTCTGCCTTTTCCCATGCCTGCTTTACTATTGTTTCCGGGTAGCCGAGATACTCGAGCACGCGGATTGCATTTCTTGAAGTAGCAATCCCCTTGTGCAGCTTGTAATCAAACTCCAGCCCCTGAGCTCCCACCCGCTCGCTGAAATGATACAGGGCATAAAGCTGCGAGCAGCTTTCCGCCACTTCCAGGTCGTGGGTGGCAATAACACAAAGAATGTTTTTGTCGGCAAAGTATTTCAGCACCTCTATGGCCGCCGGTATTCTCTCCGCCGAATTGGTGCCGCGGAAAAGTTCATCAATAATGCAGAGGGAAACAACATGGCTGCTTTCCGCTTTCCTGATCATGGCCAGAATTGCCTCCGCCTCGACCAGGAAGTAACTTTTTCCCCCGGGCAGGTAATCGTCTTTATTGATGGAAGTCACAATGGAAAAATACCCCGCCTCATAGCTTTGCGCGAAGCAGGTATAAATTGTCTGCGCCAGGACTGCGTTGACAGCCACGGTACGCAGGAAGGTTGATTTGCCGGCCATGTTGGAACCTGTGACAATTGTTCCCGGCTGCAGGAGGACAATGGAATTGGCAACCGGGTTTGCCAGCAGCGGATGATAGATTTCTTCGGCAGAGATGCTGCTTGCTCCCGGCCAAAGGCGCGGCTCGCACCAGTTTTTGCTTCCGGCACGAAAGGAAGAAACGGCAAGCAGGGCATCGATTTCACCGATACTTTGATAAAGCTGCTGCAAGTTTTTTCTCGTGCGCATGACAACCGCCATGTCCGCAGCATAGGAACGCACATCAAGCAAAAAAAGCACATTTATGTAATCGTACAGCCCAAATGAATCAAGCACCCTCAATAGCCGCCTGCCAGGCCGCGACAATAGTCTCCCGCAGGCGCGGAAATTGGCGGCCAGCGTTTCACTGTATACAGGCAAAAGTTCTCTGCAGGCTTTTGACAGTTCCTGTGCCGCCGCCAAAAGCGAGCTTGCATAGCGGAGGGCGGGCAAGTGCAGGAAATATTCTCTTTTTTGTTTCTCCGCATAGGAAAAATTTATGATAAACATGGGCAATAACCCCAGGAAGGCTCCTTTTAAACCAAAGAAAAAGACGGAAACAAGCGCCGCCAGGGCAAGCAGGGCCAAAAGACCGGGAATGATGCCAAGCTTTTTTATTTCTCCGGCATCATCCCACAAAAGGCCGGTAATTGTGTCAGGGTGTTGCCGGGACAGGCGCTTCAGCACAAGCAAAAGCTGCAGCCGCAAGGTGGGATTGCTGTCAAACAGGCTGATTGTCCTGCTGCGGGCCTTAAGTTTTTCCGGCGCCAAAAGCGGCCTTTGCAGCATGTTATAGAGCACCTGCGCGCCGGGCGTTGTCAGCGTCCGGTCCAAAAGGGTAAAAATAAAGTCAAAATGCAGGTCGTCCTGGGACTGTTCCGTCAGGATACTTTCGGCCTGCGGGTCAACCGGAAACAAGCGCGCATATTTTTTCAGCTCTGCCAGGTCCCTGACCCTGTCTGTTTTCTTGCCCCATGCTGCCTGCAGCTCCTCCACCAGCCCGGCATGTTTCATTTTTTCCACAAGCAGCCACAAGACAGGCAGGAAAAAAATAACAAGCAGCATGCCGAAATAAAAGCGGCTGCCCCACAAGTACCCGGCGTAGAGGACCAGGAAAAAGTAAAGACAAAGCAAGACGGATAAAACTACGATTATCTGCCTGTATTTTTTGCTCTTTTTTCCGCCTTTCCCTGCAGCCACAAAAAGCCCTCCTCCTTTTGCCGCTTGCAGACGCTCTTGTCCCCGGCCGCAATAACCACACAACCTTACTGCAATTATAGCATTTACCAAAAGGCAACACAATCGGCAGCGCAGCCCCGCCGGGCCGTACAGTATGCATCCATCTGCGGTGCAGCAGACAAAAACGCTGCCTGCCCGGCAGCGTTTATTCCGTATTGTTTCCTTTTTCGCCGACCCACTCCAAAAGCAGGGCAATTTCCTCACCGTATTCACTGTAATCGTCAACAGGCGTCTCCAGGATGAACGGCAGTCCGGCAAGAGCAGGATGAGTAATAAAATTCAGCATTCCCTCCCTGCCCAGGTACCCGGCGCCTATACGCGCGTGCCTGTCTTTTTTGCTGCCCGGCGGGAATTTGGAATCATTCAGATGCACTGCACCAATGCGGTCAATGCCCATCAGCCTGTCCACTTCCGCAAGCAGGCGCTCCATTTCCTCTCTTTGCAGGAAATTAAATCCCGCGCCTGTCAGGTGGCAGGTGTCAAGGCAGATGCCCAGGCGTTCAGGCCTGCCCAGGGCGTCCATAATTTCAGCTATATCCGCCAGTGTGCCGATTTCCGTTCCCTGCCCGGCCATAGCTTCCAGAAGCAGCTTGCAGGCGCCGCCGTGAGTCAGAAAAGTTTCTTCAAGACAATTTACAATGCGCCTGATCCCCGCCTCTTTTCCCGCTGAAACATGCGAACCGGGGTGGACCACCAGGTATTCCGCACCAATAGCTTCCATGCGCTCCAGATCTTCCGCCACAACCATTTTGGCAAAAGCATAAGGCCGCTCATCCGGTGCGGCCATATTGACAGTATAAGGCAGGTGGGCAACCACGGGATAAAGGTCATATTTCCTGCGGACAGCCTGCCAGGCGGCAATTTCCTGCTCTCCAAATGTCCTGGCTTTTCCACCACGCGGGTTGCGGGTAAAAAACTGAAAAGTATTGGCACCCAGTGCTGTGGCTTCTTGGGCTGCCCTGTCCAGTCCTTTGGCGATGGATAAGTGGCAACCTAATCTCATGGCATCCCCCAGTGTTTTTACTCTTTTATACCACACCACAGCAGGGGTGACAAGCCAATAGCAGCCCGGGAAAGCATGCTAAGCCTTAGTTTTTTCATCCCGCAGGCGCCTGGACATGATACCTCCTATTTTCCCTGCTTCCCGGGCGGTCAGGTTTTCCCAGCCCTTTTCTCTGACCTTGCCGTCAAGCCCCAGCTCTTCGGCTATTTCCATTTTCAGCCGTTCGAGCGCTTTTTCCCGAGGGCTCATCTTCTCCGGCTTTTTTTTGTATTTGGTCATGTTATCCTCCTCACAGCCAAGTCTTTCATAATAAGAAACATAACGCTAGTATGCCTCGCCAAGCCGGTCCGTATGCAGCTAAACATAATTGTTAAAGCATATGAGTCTTGCGGCAGTAACATACCTCTCTACGCTGCCGTCTTTCCTTTATAAAAGTCGGGTAGTTGAAGATAGAGGCAAAACATTGTACAATAGAGGGCAGGGTTTTCTCGGACAAAACGAAACTGTTATGGAGGCTAAGATGAAGTATTTAATACGTCTTGTCAAAAATGCCCGGCCATACTGGTGGCTGCTGGTCCTGGCTGGAATCAGCCTGCTTTTGATTACCGCTCTTAACCTTGCCTCACCATATCTGGTCATGCGCCTGACCAGCATCCTGACGGACCTTAAGCGGGCAAATGCCATGGCTGAGATTCGCAATATTTCCCTTTTCCTGATCGTTATTTATGTGTTGCGGGCAGTCTTTACTTTTCTTCACAACTACCTGAGCCATGTGGCTGCCTGGAACTTGGTGGCCGATATGCGCGTCCGCGTCTACAACCACCTGCAAAAGCTGACAATGCGCTATTACCACGATAAACAGACCGGCCAGCTGATGTCCCGGGCTACAAACGACACGGCTACTTTTGAGGTACTTATTGCACATGCCGTTCCCGACTTGATTACCAACATTCTGATTCTGGCCGGTGTCACCGTCATCTTGGTGATTATCCATCCCCTGCTGGCCCTGCTGACCATTATCCCTATCCCGCTCCTGATCTACAGCGGCTTTTTATTTACCCGCAAAATCCTGCCCTATTTCCGCAACGCGCAAAGCGCACTGGCCGATTTAAATGCCGTCCTGCAGGACAATATTTCCGGTATGAAAGAAATACAGGTTTTTAATCAGCAAGAGCGGGAAAAGGAACGGGTGGCGGTCAGGGCAAAACGCCATATCACTGCCCTGCTGCATGCGCTGCGGCTCAGCGCCATCTTTCACCCTACCGTGGAAATGCTTACTTCATTGGGAACAGTAATCGTTGTTGGTTTTGGCGGCTACCTGGCATTGAACGGCTACCTGCAGGTTTCCGACATTGTCGGCTTTATCCTCTATCTTAATCTTTTCTACCATCCCATCGGCACCCTGGCGCGCGTTACTGAAGACCTGCAGCAAGCTGTTGCGGGCGCGGAGCGGGTTTATGAGATCCTGGATACCGAGCCGGACATAGAAGATGCGCCCAACGCTGTTTCCATCGGCCGGGCTCGCGGTCAGATTATTTTTGATAATGTTTCCTTTCATTATGTCGACGGCACCCCGGTGCTTAGCGACATCAGCTTTATCGCGGAGCCGGGACAGATGATTGCCCTTGTCGGACCCACGGGCGTGGGAAAAACCACCTTGATCAGCCTGATTGCCCGCTTTTACGATCCGGTAGCCGGTGCCATCTACCTGGATGGTTACAACCTGAAAGACCTTACCCTGGCTTCCCTGCGGGACCAAATCAGCATTGTTCTCCAGGATGTGTTCCTTTTTCACGGCACCGTGGCCGAGAATATCGCCTATGGCAGCAAAAAAGCTTCCCCGGCGGAAATTGAACACGCGGCCAGGATCGCCATGGCCCATGAATTTATCTCCCGGCTGCCGCAAGGCTACCAGACCATCATCGGCGAGCGCGGCGTCAAACTTTCCGGCGGCCAAAAACAACGCCTGGCGATCGCCAGGGCAGTGCTGCGCAATTCCCCCATTCTCATCCTGGATGAGGCCACAGCATCCGTGGATGTGGAAACGGAGGCCGAAATCCAGCAAGCCATCAACTCCCTTGCCGGCGGCCGCACCATCTTTGTCATCGCCCACCGCCTTTCCACCGTCAAACGTGCCGACCAGATTCTTGTCCTGGCAGACGGACGGATTGTAGAGCGCGGCACCCATGAAGAACTTTTGCAAGCCGGCGGTCTTTACCATGAACTGCACAAAATCCAGTTTCAGGAAACGGAATAGCAAACACCGGCCGGGAAAAGCTCTCCGGCCGGTGTTTATGGTAGTGACGCATTTTACTTCGCGTTGACTGTACTCTCGCTTTTTTGCTTGTATAGTTCCAGGGCTATTTCGGCGGCAAGACGGGCGTTTTCTATAAGCAACGCTTGATTGGCGGCAAGCGTCCTGCCCCCCGTAATTTCCGCCAGACGCTTCAGCATGGCGGGCGTTACTTCTTTTCCTGCCACTTTTCGCCCTGTGATTTCCCTGCTGACGGTTTCAACCGCTTCCATCAGTTCTACATACGGGATCCCGCTGGCAGCGGGGACGGGGTTGCAAACAAGCAGCGCGGCAGCAAGCCCCAGCTCATCCCGCATTAATGCCGCCTGTGCAGCCTCTGCCGCCGTCTCCACCCGGGCGGGCAGGGGATAAGGCGAATCAGGAGCATAAAAAGCAGGAAAATGTGATGTTCTGTAGCCCAAAAGGGGTATGCCCATGGTTTCCAGGTATTCCAACGTCAGCTTTAAATCAAGGATGGCTTTGGCTCCGGCGGCAACCACGGTGATGGGTGTATGTGCCAGCACCTGCAGGTCGCCTGAGATGTCAAATGTGGCGGTGGCTCCCCTGTGGACTCCCCCAATACCTCCTGTAGCAAAAACTTTTATGCCAAAGCGGCGTGCCAGATATGCGGTGGCTGCCACCGTTGTGCCCCCGCTTTGTCCCAATGCCAAGGCTGCGGGCAAATCCCGGAGCCCCAGTTTGACCGGCTTTTGGCGGACAAGTTCTTCCATTTCCCTTGCAGAAAGTCCGAGAATAGCGGCTCCCTGCAGCACGCCGACGGTACAGGGAACGGCCCCGGCCGCACGCACCGCGGCTTCCATGGCCATGCCTGTTTCCAGGTTCAGCGGTGCAGGCAGCCCGTGGGTGATGACTGCGGTTTCCAAGGCGACAAGGGGCTGTTTCTCCCGCAGGGCGGCCATGACCTCTCTGCTGATTTTAAGCTTCATACCTTCACTCCTTCCGACTGTCCGGGACATCTGTCATCCGCAGTTTTGACAAACGGCCAAAAATGATACATACGGCAAGAAAACCCGGTCAGCCGGGTTTTCTTGCGCAACCTTTACATGGAAATGGGCATTTCCAGTTCCCTTTCTTCATCGCTCAAAACATCCTTGATCACCAGGTCAAGCGCTTCCGTCAGATCCAGGTCATAAGGCCGGGGATAGAATGTGCCGTCTCCCCGCTTGCAAACCCGGACTACTGGGCGCAAGGGCATTCCTTTATGAGTTTTAATAACAATACCCATGTCATCATTGCTCAAACGCACGGCAGTCCCCACAGGGAAAGCGGCAACCCGGAAAATAAAGGCCCGGATCATATCCATGTCATACAAGTGTGTGCTGCCGGTAATAATCTCAATCGCCTCATCGGGCCGCATGGCTTTTCTGTAGGGCCTGTTTGCGGTGAGGGCGTCAAAAACATCTGCAATCATGACCAGTTTGGCGTAATCGTGAATATCCTCTCCGCAAAGCTGGAGCGGGTAGCCCGAGCCGTCGCAGCGCTCATGATGCTGCGCAACTACTTTAATACTGTCGAAAGCGATATTTTTTTGTTGGCTGAGAATATCATAGCCGTAGACGGGGTGTTTCTTGATCTCTTCATATTCCTCCGGGGAAAGGGAGCCTTCTTTTTTTAAAATTGCCTGGTTGACGTAAATCTTGCCCACGTCATGCAGCAGGGCCCCGACCGCCAGTTCTTCCAGTTGCCGGCGCGGCATTCTCAGCTCGTTGGCAATCATGAGCGCAAGGATGCAGACATTGACAGAGTGGCAGAAAGTATAGTCATCGGCAGTGCGGATATCATCCAGATTGTAGATGACATCCCTGTTGTGCAGTATTTCCTGGACCAGCTTTTCCACAGTAAAGAAAAAGCGGTTGTCTATAAACCGGCCGTTCTGCAGAACGCCTGTCTTCATCTCCTGCAGCGTTTTCTTGACAGTTTTTACAGCCATGGCCCTTGTTTCATCCGAAACTACCTTATCAACAACCACATCCCAAAGCAAAGGGTCTCCCACATAAACATGTGTGACATTGGTATGCTTCAGGCTTTCCAGGTATGTTTCCTTGAGTATAACACCGGCATTTAACCACAGCTGGCCGTCCGGCCCGTAAATGGGGCGTGCCAGGACCATGCCGGCTTTTACTGCTGACAGTGGCAATCTGCGCATGGGAGTCTCCTGCACTAAAAATATTGTTTGAGCTAAATTCTATTTAGCTTTCGACATCTTTTGCAATTTCCCTCCTTTTTTCATTTCGGATGCGTTAAGCGACACATAAAGCAAAACACCAGGTGTAAAATAGTTATCGACTGCTACTGCCTTCTGTGATATAGTTGGAATAGTTGGAGATATTTCATTTTTCAGGAGGGATTTTACGTGGCTAAATGGGAATGCACTGTCTGCGGTTATGTTTATGACCCGGAAAAAGGTGATCCGGAAAGCGGCATCGCACCAGGCACAGCCTTTGAAGACATTCCCGACGACTGGGTTTGCCCCGAATGCGGCGTAACAAAGGATATGTTTGAGAAAATCAGTTAAAGCTAAGGAAGTGGAACAGCCCGGCTGTTCCTCTTCTTTGCGCCTTGCGGTCCGCAAAAACCGGCGAAACCTTGACACAGGCAACACGGACAGGAAAAACCGTCCGTTCCGAATACAATTCATATTTCAGCTTTGGAGGGAAAAATGCGAAAAGCATTGACAATAGCCGGGTCCGATTCTGGCGGCGGTGCCGGCATTCAGACAGACCTGAAGACTTTTGCCGCCCTTGGCGTTTACGGAACAAGCGTCATTACCGCCCTCACTGCCCAAAATACGCTGGGCGTGCACGGGATCCATGCAGTTCCTGCCCCTTTTGTGGCAGCCCAGCTGGAAGCAGTGCTCTCCGATATACCGGTCGACGCTGCCAAAACCGGCATGCTGCAGGATGCAGAGATTATCCGGACAGTGGCATCCGTCCTCGCTGCCCGCAATTTTTCTCAATTGGTGGTTGATCCGGTCATGGTGGCGGAAAGCGGTGACCGGCTGCTGCGGGAGGATGCTGTTGATGCCTTGCGAACAGAACTGCTGCCGCTGGCGCTGATTGTTACTCCCAACCTGCCTGAAACAAGCGTGCTGATAGGCCACCCGGTGGCAACCATTGCCGAAATGACGGAAGCGGCTTACGAAATCCACCGACTGGGACCGCGCTACGTGCTGGTCAAGGGTGGTCATCTGCAGGGCCCCGAAACAATAGACATTTTCTTTGACGGGAAAAAGGTGCACCGCCTGCCGGCCAAAAGGCTTGCCAGCAATCATACCCACGGGAGCGGCTGTACCTACGCCGCCGCCATTACCGCCTATCTGGCCAGAGGGCTGGAGCCGCTGCCGGCTGTCAGAGCGGCCAAACAGTTCATAACTGCCGCCATCGCCCACGGCTTTCCCGTGGGCGGGGGCTACGGCCCCACCAATCCTATGGCCGGACTTTGGCATGATGCCGAAAGTGTGCGCATCCCCAGGGAGCTCGCTGCAGCGGCCAAACTGATCAGGCACAGCGATTTAAAAACAATACTGCCTGCAGACAAGCAGCTTGTTCTCCTTTATTGCAGGGATGAAGCCAGCACCCCCGCGGATGTGGCAGTTCTGACCATGACGGTTGCAGAAGAGCGGGACAGGCCGCAGGCGGAAGCAATCCAGTGGGGAGAGAAAACAAATATGGCGGAAGCATTGCTTGCCGCACGGCAAAAGTCCCCGCAGTTGCAGGCCCTGCTTGCTTTTCCTGAACTGCCGGGTCTTGCAGCGGCAGCCAAAGCGGCGCGTGGTACGCCGGCAGCTTTCGGAACTGTTCCTCCGGAGAATGCTTCCGGCCTGCTGCTTTTGTCACAAGACGGGCAATTCCTGCTTTTTGCGGTTACGCCGCAGGATGCTGTGCGCAAATTGCTGGAGCTGCTCGCTTTGGCTGTCAGCGATACTTTCAAGTAATGCCGGGCATACACCAAAAAGCTGTCTGCAAACTGTTGCAGACAGCTTTTTTTAAGAAGTTCCATTCCGCCTGTCGCCATACGGCACGGGGATAAACTCCACGGAAGGCCGCGTCCGCATCGGCTGCGGGAACTTGTCCATCAAAGCATAGATTTCCCGCGGCATATCTCCACAGGCCGGCAGGCCCATTTCCGCCAGCCTTTCACATGTCAGCGGGTAATCATGAGTCCAATGGCCTTCCGTCAGCAGGGCGGCAATTTCTTCAGACCGTTCGCTGCCCATACGTTCTTTCAGTATGGAAATCACCGTGTTCTTAACCTGCCTGATGGCTTTTTCCGCCACATCTGCCAGGATTAAAGTTTCATCATCCACCCTGTTGGGGTCTTTTTTGGCCACCGCCCGCAGTACCGAGACGGCAGGATATTGTCCCACCTGGGGGTCTACCGGACCAAGCACCGCATTGGCATCCATAACAATTTCATCGGCAGCCAATGCTATTAGCGTACCGCCGGACATGGCATAATGGGGGACAAAAACTGTTACTTTTGCCGGGTGGTTTTTCAGGGCAAAAGCGATTTGTTCGGCTGCCAGCACCAGTCCTCCCGGGGTATGCAGAATGATATCAATGGGCATGTCCTGCGGTGTCATGCGAATAGCCCGCAGGATTTGCTCCGAGTCTTCAATATTGATATAACGGGAAAGCGGAATGCCAAGGAAGGAAATGGATTCCTGGCGATGCACCAGGGTAATGACACGGGAACCCCTTTTTTCTTCTAGGCTGCGCAGCAAACGTATGCGGGCCATTACAAGCCGTGCCTGCCGGAGGGACGGCAAAAACAGTGAAAACAGGATAAGCAGCCAGATAATGCTTGACAAATTTTTCTCCCCTTTCCGGTACAATTATCGGCATATTAGTCACTATCTTATACAGCCATCTATAATTATAAGCAAATTTCACAGGCCGCACCTTACCGGATTATTACAATTCATAACTGCTGCCCGGATAAGCAAGTTCCACATGGGAGAAAACTGTGCCTGCTTCCTGTAGTGCATCTTCCGGTTTTCTTTCCGGGTGATGGTGTGTCAGAACCAGCCGTTTAACTCCCGCTGCCCCCGCTATCTCCGCCGCTTGGAAAGCTGCCAGGTGGTTTCTCCCGCCGTTTTCCAGGTCGCTGCGCAAGAAGTTGGCTTCGCAAAGCAAGAGATCGGCCCCGGCTGCAGCTTGTGCGAGCTGCGGGCAGTATTCAGTGTCCCCGGAGTAAACAAATTTTTGCTGGCCAGACTTTACGGTAATTATATTTGCAGGGACGGCATGCACGCCTGGAGCAAAAGAAAACTCCAGTTCACCTATCTGCAGTGATTCCCCAGGCCGGGCGGGCCGGGCCTGCAGGTATTCCTTATAGGAAAGGCGGACAAATTCCTCCTTTGGCTCGGCCGGGGCAAACACGGGCAGCGCTTCTCCCTGTTTTTGCCGCTGCCGTGCAAACTGCAAGGCGTAGCGCAGAATGAAAAGATCGGCTGTATGGTCGCTGTGCAGGTGACTGACAACAACAGCATCAAGTTCCCATGGCTCCAGGTAGTAACGCAGCCGTGAAAGCACGCCGTTGCCGCAGTCCAAAAGGACTGCCGTTTTTTTCGCCCGTACCAGGTAGCCGGAACAACAGCCTCCGGCCGGAGGATACGGCCCAAAACAGCCTAAAACAGTTATCTGCATCTCTTTCCTCCCGAAGTTTTTTCAACCTTTTTTTTTGCAAAAAACTTTTATTTTTGCCATCCCTGGCAAAGTTTAATGTGTAACATTTTTGCTCTGCTGCAGATACTAAACTGTGAAAAAGCAGCAAACACCGAGGAGGTGCCGTCAGATGGCCTTTGTCCCGGAACCGTGGAAAGACAGAGATCTTCCCGATGTGGAAATCGCCGAAGAAATGTCCTCCATGGAAGCATTGAATCCTCCGTATGAACCGGCAGGTCCCAACAAGCATGGCTCCCTCTTCCGCCGGTACTGGGAAATGCTTGTCAGAAATTACAACAGGTGATCATGGTGCCCAGACTGTGCATTGCCGTTGCGGATGAAATGCTGGCCGCCGCCTTGGGTCTTCCCGCATTCAACCGCTGCTTGTCGCCGCAGGAAACACTGCGCTTCCGTGAGCAAAGGTACCGGGACGGGAATTCCGCTTACCCCGCTTGGTACCTTTTCGGCTGCCAGGCTAAAGCTGTGGACGGAATGGTTGAGATTTACCGCCGTCAGGGCGCCGATGTTTTTTTATGCCCGGCCGGCCTGCTTTCCGAAAATATTGCTGCCGAAATTATTGATGCCCAGCTTTGCAGCCTGCCTGAGCCTTTATTTGCCGCCTGGCAGGAGAGGCAGCTTGCCGTTTTTGGTTACCTGCCCTCCGCTTACGCCGCCAAGACCAGCCTGGCAAAAGCCCTGCAGAAGCTTGGCGGAGCGCGTTTTTTGCCGCTGCAGCAAAGTTATACCAGAAACAGTATACCACAACTGCCGGCAATTTACCGTCCTGTCTGGCTGGTAAAGTCGGCATACGGCGCAGCCGGCCGCAACAGGGACGGTACCCCTTACACAGTCTGGCGCCAGGAACATTTGCAGGAAATGTTGCCCGCCCTGCTTGCAGAACTGGCAGACGGCGATGAGTTGATCTGCACTGAATTTGTCTTTACCTGCGACCCATATGCCGGTTTTGCCGACCATGTGGTACACAAGATGCATTTTTTGTCCCGGCCGGGGAAAGTGCCCGCTCCTTACGGCAGGTACTGCCAGAGATTTATACACCGCTGCCGCCATGAATTGCTTGCTGAAAAAAAAGTTGTGACGCTGGGCGAGTTTATCGGCCGGCCGGAAATCGTGTCCGGCACAATCGACGAGGTTGCCGCTTTTGCCGATTTAGCCGGCTGCCTTTCCTTCCTGTCGGGGCGGGTTATTTTTTCCGTTGATTTTATCATTCCGCCGGACGGCATTCCCCGTTTCCTGGAAATCAACAAACTGGCCGCTACTTTTGCCGATGCTTTTGACCCGGCGCTGCCTCCCCTGATTGACTATTATGCCGGCTTGTCCCTTGCGGCAGAAAAGCATAAACCGGCCTGAAAGGCAAATACTACTGCCAGAAAAAGAAGCGAGGTGTTTTTATGTCCGACTACCGTCAGCTGGTAGCTGACTCCATCCAAAAGTGTGAAAGCTCCGCCGCAGATTTGCGGTCAGCCGCCAAACAGGTTGCCAACAACACGGCCAAAAATTCTTTTGAACAGGCAGCCAAAGAGCTTGAAGAAACAGCTGCCAAATGTAAAATTGCCTTAAAGCAGCTTTATTAAAGAAACCCGCACCAAAGCGGGTTTTTCACCTTATAGTAATTTTATCATGCCGGCCATGTCGTCACAAGCCGCAGGACACTTTCCCAATACGAGTTCCCGGTGCACCTGCAATGCTTTGCTGCACCTGTATTTGCATGTTTTCTTTTTGATTGGCTGCTTCCGCCCCGGCAAAATGTTATAATTGCACTGGGAGGCAAACAGATGGAACTTATTACTGTACCGAAAAATGCAATTATCAAGTACGGGCAGCTCTGGAACGGCATTTCCCCCGCCGCGGACGGCCCCGGCAGGATCTATATTGCGGACGGGCTGATTGCCCCATCTTTGGCTGGGGCGCAGGAAGCGCCACTTCTGGATTTCAGCCGCTATTTCCTCATGCCCGCTCTCATCGACGGCCATGTACATTTTACTTTTCCGGACGGCACCGCTCCCTCCGGCCGTGCCCGGGAATATCTCCAGGCCGGTGTTTTTGCCGCCAGGGATGCCGGCAACAAAGACGGTTTTTTACCTGCTTATCCACCTTTTTTATTGCTGCAGTCAGGATATGCCATCCATCAAAAAGGACGCTATGGTTCAGCCATGGGCTTGGGCGCGGCAAATCTTGGGGAGGCGCTGGCGCTGATTGACAAGCTAGCGGCACAGGGCGCAAGTCAGGTAAAAATTGTTGCTTCCGGCATCTTTAGCTTCACCAGCTTTGGCCGGGTCGGTTCCGCCACTTTCACGACGGATGAACTGAAGCAGCTTGTCCGGCAGGCCAAAGGCCACGGTCTGCCCGTTATGGCCCATGCTAGCGGCGACGAGGCTGTGCGGCGCTGCCTAGAAGCAGGCGTGGACAGTATTGAACATGCCTATTTCCTTTCCCTCGAATCATTGCGCGAAATGGCTGCACGCGGCACTTACTGGCTTCCGACCCTGGCGCCGGTTGATGCGCAGCTTTCGGACCCCGGCCTGGCAAAGCAGTTGACGCCCCAAATGCATTCCATCATCAGCCGTTCCCTGGCCCGCCACCTGGAAATGGTGGCAGAAGGCAGTGTTCTTGGCGTCCGTATTGTGGCCGGGACAGATGCGGGAGCACCAGGTGTTGCCCACGGACGAGGGCTTTGGCGGGAAATAGTGCTCCTGCAGCAGGCGGGAATGTCCGCCGCAGCCGCCCTGCAGGCCGCCACCTCAACAGCTGCCACCGCGTGCAACCTGTCGCAGGCAGGAACCGTGGCGGCCGGCAAAAAGCCTTATCTGCTGCTCCTTGACGGCAATCCGCTTGCCGACCCGGCCGTTCTGGAAAACCCGGCTGCGCTGCTTCTGCCCGCATAGCTGCCCTGCAGGCGGTGAAAATAAATTAAAAAAAAGGAACGGAGGCACGCCGTGGACGAACAGCTTTGCCCTCTCTGCAACGGCTTGGCCCGGCTGCGCCTGCATTGCCCCGCCTGCGGCGGTCTGTTGTGTGACAGCGGAACGCTGCAGGATCAGCTCGGGCCTTACGCTCCCTATGAGGAAAACTCCGGACTGCGCGGCCCTACCGGCTGCATGCATCAGGTCTTTTGCCCCTTTTGCCGGGAATTTTATTTTATCAATATACCCACATAAAAAAACTGCCACAGCGGCAGTTTTTTGCTTTCAGGAGATGAAAAATGTTTCCACGGCCTGCCTGTCCGAGTAAGGAACATGCTTGTCCCCGATGATCTGGTAGTTTTCATGGCCTTTGCCGGCCAGAAGCACAATGTCTCCCTTTTTTGCCGCGGACAGGGCATAACGGACAGCTTCATTACGGTCCGGCAATACTACGGGTTGTGTTTCCATACCCCGCAGAATATCGCTGATAATAGCTTCCGGCGACTCTGTTGCCGGGTTGTCCGATGTAACAACCACCAGATCACTGTAAAGCTCGGCTATCCTGCCCATAACGGGTCTTTTGGCCTTGTCCCTGTCGCCTGGGCAGCCAAAAACGGTTATGAGCCGGCGGTGAGGCATGGCACTCAATGTTTTTAAGACTTTTTCCAGGCCGTCCGGCGTATGGGCAAAATCAATGAAAATGCTGTATTCCTGCTGGTAGTTGACCGCCTCCAGGCGGCCGGGTACAGCTTCCACCGCATCAATCCCCAGTTCAATTATCTCGGGTGAAAACCCTTCCGCCAGCGCGGCGGCGGCTGCTGCCAGGGCGTTATAGGCATTGAATTCTCCCGGCAGGTGCACGTTAAGCTCAAATTCTTTTTTTTGATACCGCACTGTCAGCAGTGTGGACTTCACGGTGGCCGAGGCGATATAGCCGCGGACATCCGCCCCCTCCCGCATGCCGTATGTCAGGACTTGCAAATCCGTCAGGGACGCAAGGCGCCTGCCGTAAGGATCATCCAGGTTGATTACGGCCTGCGGGCGGTCCGCCTTTGCCACAAGTTGAAAAAGGTGGGCTTTCACCCTGAAGTATTCCTCCATTGTCTTATGAAAATCAAGGTGCTCGTGGCTTAAATTTGTAAAAACGGCAGTATCAAAAACAACATGTTCCACACGCTGCCAGGCCAGCGAGTGGGAGGAAACCTCCATGGCGACAGCACCGATCTGCTTGTCCCGCAAAGTTGCAAAGGTGCGGTGCAGGTCGAATGCTTCCGGTGTCGTCAGGCCGCCGGGGAGATAATCCTTGTCAATGAGAATGCCCACCGTACCGATAACGGCGCACGGGCGACCCGCCGCCTTGTAAATGGATTGCAAAAAGTGGGTGGTAGTTGTTTTGCCGTTTGTCCCCGTCACCCCAACCACATGCAGCTTTTTACTGGGCGAGGCAAAAAAGCGGTCGGAGAAATAAGACAGGGCATGGCGACTGTCTTTAACCATGATCACCGGCACAGGCAGGTAAAGGGGCTTGGTGGCCACTACAGCCGCAGCTCCTTTTTCCACGGCTTGTCCCGCAAAAAGGTGCCCGTCCACGCGCATGCCTTCCAGGCAGACAAAAAGATAGCCCGGTTTGACAAAGCGTGAATCATGTGTAATACCGGTGATTGTTACATCAGGATACTGCCGATTGCCTGCGTCATAGCCGGCCAGCAAGGCAGACAGCTTCATGTTGCCACCTCTTCCCGCCCGTTAAAGGCTTTTTACCCGGTTACCACCATATTGTTGCGGTGGACTGCTTCCTGGCAGTCACGCTGCAGAACAACAGCCGCCTCCTCCGTCCTCATCCCCCGGATTTGCCGCAGCTCCCCGGCGCTGTAGTTGACCAGTCCGCGGGCCAGTTCCCGCCCTTTTTCATCTTCAATGATCACCATGTCTCCCGGCTGAAAATTGCCGTCCACGGCCACTATACCGCTGGGCAAAAGGCTCTTCCCTTCTTCCATTAAAGCCCTGCGCGCACCGGCATCAACAACCAGCCGGCCCTGTTCCGTCTGCCCGTAGGCAATCCAGCGCTTGCGGCTGACAAGGCCGTGTTTGCGGGCACAAAACAAAGTCCCGGTTTGCTCCCCTGCCAGGATGCTGTGCAGTACATCCTTTTTGGCGGCATTGGCAATCACCATGGGAATCCCGGAATTAACCGCAATTTCCGCCGCCAGCAGCTTTGTTATCATCCCGCCGGTGGCCAGCATTTCCGTAGTCTGCCCGGCAAAGCTGCGAATCTCCTGTGTCAGTTGTTGCACGGTATGGATCAGTTTGGCATTCGGGTCCTTTTTGGGGTTGGCCGAATAGAGCCCGTCGATATCCGTAAGGATTACCAGCAGGTCGGCGTCCACAATGCTGGCTACCAGGGCGGACAAGGTATCATTGTCCCCAAATTCTATTTCCTCGACGGACACGGTATCGTTTTCATTAATAATTGGCACTACGCCATACTGCAACAGCGCCTGCAGCGTATTGCGCGAATTCAAGTAACGCTTGCGATGGCTGAAATCATCCCGTGTCAGCAGGACCTGTGCCGCAATCAAGCCATATTCGGCAAACAGCTTTTCATACATTTGAATTAAAATGCCCTGCCCGACAGCAGCCACGGCCTGCTTTTCCGGCATTGACTCAGGCTTTTTGGCAAGTCCCAGTCTGCCTATGCCTGCCGCGCCGGCACCTGAACTGACCAGGATGACATGCCTGCCCTGGTTTGCCAGGTCTGCCAGTTCACGCACAAGCTTCTCCATCATGCGGATATTGATTTTGCCTGTCCGGTGAGTCAATGTCCTGGAACCAACTTTGACCACGATGGTCTGGGCGTTTTGTAAAACTGCCCGTGCGCCTTCCATTATTCGGTCAGCTCCTTCGCGCGTGCACAGGCCGCCTTAACTGCCTTCTGCACCACACTGCGCAGCGCACCCTGTTCCAGTTCAAACAGGCCGCTGGCAGTCGTGCCGCCCGGAGAAGTAACCATCTCCCGCAGCAGGGCAGGATGAGTGCCGGTTTCCCGGGCAAGCCTTGCCGCACCAAGGACAGTCTGGACAGCCAGCTCCTGCGCCAGAGGCCGCGGCAGACCTGCCATGACACCGCCGTCCGCCAAGGCTTCAATAAAGAGGAAGACATAGGCGGGGCCGCTCCCGCTCAAACCTGTTATCGCATCCAGTGCCTTCTCCGGCACAACACGAACCATGCCCAGCTTCTCCAGCCAGGAAACAACTTTTTGCAATTCGTTTTCTGCAACATTCTCACCTGCACTGACTGCAAGCACTCCTTCACCGACCAGGCAGGGGGTATTGGGCATGATGCGGATTATACCTGTCTGAGCCGGCAGGTGCCGGGCAATTTCCGCAATTGTTACCCCGGCAGCCACGGAAACTACAAGCTGGCCGCCGCGCATGGCAGGAGCCATTTCCTCAAGCAGCGGCCCCATGTCCTGCGGTTTGACCGCCAGGAAGATTACATTGCAGGCTGCTGCGATTTTTACGGTTTCCGCCGCCTGCACCCTGTATGCAGCCTGTGCCTTCTGCAGTTTTTCCGGCACCGCATCGGCAATCATCAGCCTGTCCGGCGGCAGCGCTGCAAGCAGTCCTTTTAACAAGGCATTCCCCATTGCTCCGATGCCTACAATGCCCACACAATCAGACATTGACAAACCTCCAGCATTGCAAACAGTTATTTTCTTTATCTTAACGCAGCGCACTCCTCTTTTCAAGCCGCTTTCCCGTGTAACAGCGTTGTCCCGGTGCTGCGGCAACGCCAAGGTTAAAAATGATTTGGCAACGACTTTTCTGCACAAACCGGCTGCAAATAAGGGGCGTCAACAACCAAATTCCACCACTGAGAAATGTTTGACTTTTCCCCCGTCTTACGTTAAAATAAACTATGCAACACAGGGGCGTAGCTCAATTGGTAGAGTAGCGGTCTCCAAAACCGTTGGTTGCACGTTCGAGTCGTGTCGCCCCTGCCAGCAAAGCCAATAAGCATCGGCATAAATGCCGATGTTATTTTTTTCCATTTATATAAAACCGAACAAAAACCGAACTAAAATAAAAAAAACCCCAAAAAGGGCTATTCAACATATTTCATTATGTCTTGTTTCAAGAGCATTAGCTGGTTTTCGAGTAATATTATCGGTTTTAGTTCGTATATTTTTCTAGAATCATATTTATTGCGGCTACGGGTACGGCTAAATTATTTATATCTTTTTTTATCAAGGCTAATTCGGTTTTCATTTGCTCAAGTTCTTTTTTATGAATGTGAATGTTTTCCGGCAAGTGATTTAATCCTGCTTTCTTGATAATGGTTGGATGTCAATGGTCATTTGAAAAACAGTATTTTTGGTCACAAAAAAACCAGCAATTTTGGCCATGAAAAACCAGCAGTCATACAGAATTTAAGCCTTGCGATAACGGTGGAGGAATTGCCTAGGAGGC